>WHUD01000188.1 GCA_009377385.1 Actinophytocola sp. | reverse complement strand
CGAACACCTGCCGCCGCTCCATGCCCGCCTCGGGCGCCTCGGCCAGATCGCTGCCGCAGCCAGCACATGGGCCGGGCTCATGCCGCCGCCGCTCGTTCGGGTCAGCGACCTGCGCCAACGTCGACCCCTGATGCCCGGGCTGGCCACCCGGCTTGCGCCCACTCTTACGCCGCAGCGATTTCGGCGCGGGCTTGGCGAACGGCGAATCCGACGCCGGTGGTTTCGACGAGTTCTGGCTGTTCAGCCCCAACCGACGCTTCAACTCGGCGTTCTCGGCTCGCAGCTCCTCGATCTGCTCCGCCTGCCGCACCACGAGGTCGGCCAGCTCCTCATAGGACAGACGTCGACCGGCAGACACCACACCATGATCAACAGACAGCACGCAAAGATCAACCAGACACGCCGAAGACCTGACCAGTTACACCATCTCAACTGGTCAAGAACTAACCAAATAACGAAAAAATCTCGAAAGCGTTGCGGAGAACACAGCGGGCGTACTCTTCTCTGCGGTCTCGATCACCCAGAAGGTTGAGGGGCGACAGCAGCGAGAAAATTACTCGTGACGATCACGGCATCCCTGCTGATAGCGGCAGGGTTCGTCGGTTCGACGGCGCAGGCGGAGCCACGCGACGGTGACCTCGAGGTCTACACCGCGACGGTGGCCGCCAAGCACGCCGACGAGCTGGCTCGACAGGGGCATGACATCGTGGAAACCCGCCAGGCGGGATCGAAACTCGAGCTCGACATGGTGCTCGACGAGAACCAGCGCGAACGCCTCGCGGAGCGGGGCGTCGACCTCAAGGTCAAGCGCAACAAGGACGGCAAGACGTCCCGCCAGCTCGCCACGGCGCAGGCAGAGAACGGTTATGACGTCTGGCGCTCGTGGGACGAACGTGGCGGCATCCGTGACGAGCTGTACGACATCGCGCGGCGCAACCCGCACCTGACCAAGCTGGAGGTGCTCGGTCACAGCCACCAGGGGCGGGAGATCATCGCGCTGAAGGTGACCGAGGGCGCGCGGGGCATCGCCGACGGCGCGCGGCCGTCGGTGCTGTACTCATCGACACAGCACGCCCGCGAGTGGATCAGCACCGAGGTCAACCGACGAACGCTGCACTGGTTCCTCGACCGGTGGCGCGCCAACGACCGCGACGTCCGCACGATGCTGAAGCAGACGGAGCTGTGGTTCGTGCTTGTCGCGAACCCCGACGGCTACCAGTACACCTTCGACCACGAGCGGCTGTGGCGGAAGAACCTGCGGGACAACGACGGCGACGGCCAGATCACCAACGCCGACGGCGTCGACCCGAACCGCAACTTCGACGAGCACTTCAAATACGACGAGGAGGGCTCGTCCTCGCAGATAGCGAGCCAGACCTACCGTGGCCCATCGCCGGCGTCGGAGCCGGAGACCCAGGCGATGCAGGGGCTGCTCGACCGGATTCAGCCGAAGTTCCAGTCCAACTGGCACTCCTACGGCGAGTGGATCCTTTACCCGCAGGGCTGGCAGATCGGCACGCCGGATGCGGACAACCCGCTCTACGTGGCGCTGGCGGGCACCGACGAGAAGCCCGCGATCGAGGGCTTCGACCCCGGCATCAGCTCCGACGAGCTCTACGTCACCAACGGCGAGACGACCGACTACGCCGACGTGCACAACGGCACCATCGCCTTCACCCCCGAGCTGGGTGAGGGCACGCCGGGCAGCGGGTTCGTCTTCCCCGACGACGAGGAGCTGATCCAGGCGGAGTTCGAGAAGACGCTGCCGTTCTCGCATGGGCTGGCACGCTCGGCGACCGACCCGGAGAACCCGGAGTCGCCGGTGGGCATCGGGGTGGAACCGTTCTACCTCAGCCAGGCCGACATCGACCCGGAGAACAGCGCGCTGTCGATGTTCGATTTCCGCTTCAGCGAGTCCTACGGCGACCCGCAGGAGGTCCGGGTGCTCGCCAAGCGCAGCCTCGGCCCGATCACGCTGAAGTACCGGATCAACGGCAGCGACGTGGTCACCAAGCCGACCACCAAGTGGACGTCCGGTGAGACCTACGGCGTCGGCAACGACGAGTACTACCACGTCATGAGCGGCGAGGTCACCGGAACGGACCCGGGTGACACCGTCGAGGTGTGGTTCGAAGGCGGCGGCGAGGCCAGCGAGTCGTTCAGCTACGACGCGGTGTCCGAGAACGACTCCGACGTCCTGGTGATGGCGGCCGAGGACTACACCGGCGCATCGCCGAACCTGCCGGACGGGCCGCAGTACCTCGGCTACTACACCGACGCGCTCGAGGCGAACGGCCTGTCCTACGACGTCTACGACGTGGACGCCAAGGGCCGCACCGGACTCACTCGGCGTGCTTGGCCACTTCGACGCCGTGGTCTGGTACACCGGCGACGACGTCGTCACCAGGGAAGCCGGCTGGGCTCCCGGCAACGCGTCCAGCCTCGCCATGACGGAGCTGTTGGAGGTGCGCGACTACCTCAACGAGGGTGGCCGCGTGCTCAATACCGGTAAGTGGGCTGGTCAGCAGTACACCACCAATGTCGGCTCGCAGCTCTACGACCCGTTCGAGAACGCCGAGTGCCGCGCCGACCCGGCCGTGCAGTCGCGCTGCCGCGCGCTGCCCGGCTCGGGCAACGGCATGAACGACGTGCTCGAGTACTGGTTCGGGGCTGGCATCACCAACCTCGATGCCGGGATCAATCCGGAGACCGGCGAGCCGTACGACGTCAACGGCACCGACGACCCGCTCGACGGGATGTCGCTCGCGCTCAACGGCGGGGACAGTGCGGACAACCAGGACACCGCGTCGTCGTTCATCACCACGAGCGGGCTGCTGCCGGAAGGCGAGTTCCCGCAGTTCGACAGCTGGGCCACGGCGAAGTACGATCGTCCCGGCGGTCCGTTCGACCCGCACACCGGTGAGCACTATGTGTACTCGCAGATCGGCGACGTCGCGTACAAGCGGCTGACCCGGACAATCACGGTGCCTGCGGACGGCGCGGAGATGTCGTTCTGGACGTCGTACAACACCGAGGCGGCCTGGGACCACATGTACGTCGAGGCGCGCACGGCAGGCCAGGACGACTGGACGACGCTGCCCGACCTCAACGGGCACACCTCGACCGACACCGGCGACAGCTGCTCGGCGGGCTGGAACGACCTGCACCCGCAGCTGGAGCACTACCAGACGCTCAACGCGGATGGCTCGTGCGACCCGGCCGGTACGACCGGCGAGTGGCACGCGACCTCCGGCGGCTCGGGCGGCTGGCAGCAATGGCGGGTCGACCTGTCCGGCTACGCGGGCGAGCAGGTCGAGATCTCCATCGCCTACGCGAGCGACTGGGCGGTGCAGGGTCTCGGCGTGTTCCTCGACGACATCGAGGTGTCGACCGGTGAGGGCAGCACCAGCTTCGAGACCGGCCTCGACGGTTGGGAGGTCACGGGACCGCCCGAGGGCAGCTCCCCGAACCCGAACAACTTCGAGCGCACCACCGCCGGCGGGTTCCCCGAGGGCGCCGTCGTCGCGACGGACGACACGCTCTACATGGGATTCGGGCTCGAAGGCATTCGCAACGCCGCGACGAGGGATGCCGTGATGGGCAGGGCGATGGAGTACCTGCTCCGGTAGTCACGGCGCTGGGCGCGACGACGTCGGGCTGGCGTCGTCGCGCCCAGCGGTTCGCCGCCACGTGCGAGCGCTCGACACGTCTGACCGCCAGGTGAGGCCCCTACTCACCTCGCGGCGGTGTCGTGCTCAGGGACGGCGCAATGCCCGGATGATCACGTGTCCGACGATGACGTACACGAGCGCGGCGAAACCGTAGTTGAGGATCACACCGATCTTGGCCTCGTCCGGCGTGAACACATCGCCCAGCCCCAGCACCAGTGTCTTGGCGAGGCCGTAGACCAACGCGACGAACGCATTGCCCTGGTTCGCCTCGAAAACCACGAACAGAATGTGAAGCAGGAACACGGCGGTCGTGAAGCCGGTCACGGCCCGGATGATCCGGATAATGGTGTTCGAGCTTTCGTAACTACGCCAACCACTCTGCTGCGGTGGTGGTTGTTGTGGATAAGGCGGCGGCTGTTGCGGATAAGGAGGCTGGCCTTGATAAGGAGGCTGGCCTTGATACGGGTCGTAGCTCATGAGCGGGCATTGTGGTAGCCCCACGGTGGGAAAACAACTCAGACATCCCACGGTTGTCACCCAAACCGGCAAGACTCACAAGGTTGTATTCGAACTGTTGGTTGTCGCTTTTATGTCTCATTACACTAAATGAGACTACTGGGGAGCTTGTTTGGTTTTCGCTGGTGGCGCCAGAACACCGGGTGCGTCGTGGTATCGCTCGACAGTATTTGATCGGCCTCACTCCCCTGGTAACGAAAAATACCCGGCAAAGCGGACACCATTTCGTAATCCGAAGAGTGAGGCTGGTCAACTCGCTCAAGGTGCGACGCTCGCGAGGCAAACGGCAACAGACTCTGGGACACCGGTAATTGTTTGCTATCGATGCCATTCGACCATTCCACGCATTTCTCACGCATGTGGACACGGCGCCCGAGCGTGGCACACAACGTCGGGAGCGGGGGACACGGCGTCCTGGGCGGGAGACACGGCGCGGGCGATTGCCATCAGCGCCCAACGGCTAACCTGGCCGGGTGAAGGGCAGTCCCGGAGGTCCGCACGGTGAGTGAGGTCGACGATCTGATCGCCGGTCGCTACCGGCTCCGCGCGATGCTCGGGCGCGGCGCGATGGGCGTGGTGTGGCAGGCGACCGACCAGCGGTTACACCGCACGGTCGCGCTCAAACAGCTGCTGCAGCCGAACGTCGACCCGCAGCAGGCCGAGCAGGCACAGCAGCGCGCCATGCGGGAGGGCCGGATCGCCGCCCGGCTGCACCACCCGAATGCGGTCGCCATCCACGACATCGTGCTCGACAACGGCCTGCCCGTGCTGGTCATGGAGTACCTGCCGTCGCGCAGCCTCGCCGACCTGATCGCCGGGTACGGCAGGCTGGCGCCGGACGCGGTCGCGCGCATCGGCACGCAGGTCGCGTCGGCGTTGTCGGCGGCGCACGCCGCAGGAATCGTGCACCGCGACGTCAAGCCTGCCAATATCCTCATCACCGACGACGGCACCGCGAAGCTCACCGACTTCGGCATCTCCCACGCAGCGGGGGACGTCGCCCTGACGCAGACCGAGCTGTTCGCCGGCACGCCCGCCTACCTCGCGCCCGAGGTCGCCCTCGGACACCGGCCGACCGCCGCGTCCGACGTCTTCTCCCTCGGCTCGACCCTCTACGCGGCCGTCGAGGGCAGCCCACCGTTCGGCGATGACGCCGAGAACCCGCTCGCGTTGCTCCACGTCATCGCGGCGGGCCAGGTACGACAGCCCCAGCAGGCAGGCGCGCTCACCCCGGTGCTGGGGGCGATGCTGAATGTCGACCCTGCACGGCGCATCGACGCGGGACAGGGCAACGAGGCGTTGCACGCCACGGCGACCCGCGCACCGCTGCCGCCGTTCGTCGACGCCGCGGCGACCCAATGGGCCGCACCGGGGCCGGGTGTCGCTGCGGTAACGGCAACCGCAGCGACAACGCCCGCGGCCAACGGCCCCGCGGGAACTCTGCTCAACGCGCAGCCGCTCCAGGATCCCGTCCCTGCCGCTCCGCGGCACGGCCCCACGGGCGGCAATCGCGTCCGGTACGTCATGGCGGGTACCGTCGTCGCGGTGCTCGCGGTGATCGTGCTGCTGGTGTCACTACTCGGCTCCGAGTCACCGCCGGTCGCGAGCCCGGCGCCCGGCAACGAGACGTCCGCGACGACCTCGGCCGTGCAGCCCGCCGACCTGAAGCGCGCCGCACTCGAGTACTACCGGCTGCTGCCCGGCCAGGCGGCGAACGCGTGGCACCGGTTCGCCCCCGCGATGCGCTCGAGCGGCCGTGCCGAGTATCTCGCTCGCTGGCGAACCGTCAGCCAGGTCGTGGTGTTCTCGCAGCCTCGCCACATCGGCGACCACGCCGTCCACGTCGGAGTCGAACTGCGGTTTCCTGACGGCTCCCGGACCCGCGAGTTCCGTCGGCTCGGGTTCGCGACCGGCACCGGGACACCGCTGATCAGCTCCATGACCCTGCTGCATCGCCAGCGTATTCCCGCTCCTGAGCCGCCCAAGCGCCACGAGAAGGACGACGACAAAGAGAAGAAGAAAAAAGAAAAGGAAGAGGGCAGGGAACCGCACAAGGACGGCGACGACAGCGGCGAGGGCGAGAAAGGCAAGAAGGACGACGAGGACGACGACTAGCTTTCCGCAGGCAGCTCCTCCGGCACGGTGATCTCGATCCGGGCCATCTCATTGAGCTTCGCCGTTGACAACGCCTCGGCCGCTGCGAAGGCCTTCTCCTGCTGCTCCGTGATGCGCTCGTCGACCAGCTTGCTCAGCGCGTAGGCGATGGCACCGGTCTGCCGGATCGTGCGGTCGTCGAGCGGCGGCTGCGGGGTCGAGGTGATCGCGATGCCGGTCGGCCTGCCGTCCTCGTCCTGTGCGGCGCCGATGTCGTAGCGCTCGCGTGGGTTGTGCGCCGGGTCGGCGAAGTGCTTGCGCATCCGCCGCAGCGCCTTATGCCACTCGAGCACCTCGCCTTGCAGCTCGGTGGCCTCCACATCGGACTCGGTGAGGCACATTCCCCTGTCACCGCCGGTGAAACACCGGGAGTAGGACAGTAGCGCCGTCGTCCACACGCCTTCGAGCACGAGGTCGTCCGCGGCGTCACCGGTAGCCAGCTCGGCGACCAGCCGCTCGCAGCAGCGCAACACCGTCTGCAGTTCGTTGAAGATCGACGCGAGATCGGCCAGCGCCTGCGCGGAGGGAATGGCCAGTCGCCGGACGGCGATGGGATGATCCGTCGCGCTCGTCATATCGCGCTCAGCCCTTCCTGGTCGACATGCTGGGCCCGGCCGGTTGGCGGTCCAGGCAACTCCGCAACGCACCATAGAGCCGTGACGGCGACAACGGTGTCTCAGATTGAGACGTACGCCCGGACGCGAGCGCGGTGTTATGGAACGTCAAGGTAAATGCGCGGCCGCCGCATCGGCGTGCGCGATGGCATTCCCCGGGCATACCGATGATCGAGGGGCCGCCCGTCGGAAGGTGCCCGATGCGCGACAACGACCCCGCAGACGATAACCCCGCAGCCAACCACACAACCGAGACCTACAGCCAGTGGACGATCGTCAACGCCGTTTTCCAGCACCTCGTCGAGCAGGGGCTGCACCCGACGCTGGGCGACAACGGACATCCGGGCGACCCGGCGGCGGAGCTGCTCAAGGCGCTGGGCATAACCCCCACGGCTGAAGGCGACGCCCGGATCCAGCAGGACGTCCAAGAGGAACTTGCCCAGCTCAGAGCCGTGATGATGGACGAAGCGTGAGCGCGTCGTCTCATATTGAGACCCACGCCACACTTGATCGGCACTCTAATCAACACCCATAGGACGCGTACCACCCAACCGGCGCTCGTCCT
>WHUD01000187.1 GCA_009377385.1 Actinophytocola sp. | reverse complement strand
ACATGAAACCGGAGCCGCAGACGGTGTTCCTCGAGGCCACCATCCGGCACATGCCAGCGAGCACGCCGGGGATGGAGGAGGTCACCCCGGTCTGGCTGGACGCGGCCAACTGCACCGGCGACTCCCAGCACAGCGTGCCAGCAGGCAAGTCGACGACCACCTGGCGCTGGCAGTCGACGCTATCGGGCACGGTCAAAGCGGCCGCTGGACACCTGCACGACGGCGGCCGGTCGCTCGCACTGTCGAACGCGAGCACCGGGCAGCACATGTGCACCTCGGAGGCCGGTTACGGCACCGACCCGGCCTACAGGGCCACATCGAGTCGATGAGCGTGTGCACCGGGCAGAATGTCGGCACCGTGCGCAAGGGCGAGGTGCTCCAACTCGACAGCGTCTACCGGATGGACCACACAGCCGACGACGTCATGACGATCACGATGGCCTACATCGACGAAAAAGACTGACACGGCCGCACCCCAGTTCGTGAACGACCCGACCATCCAGGGCACGTTCAAGCCGTACCACACCGAGGCCGTGGTCGAGCGGGAAGACCCGACCCGAACATCGTGCACCAGGTCGCGGCCAAGCTCCGCCGAGGCCGACATCTACCTGACCTGTCGCAGAGCCTGACGAGGGTGCTGATCGAATACCGGGCCAGGCCCGGTTCGTTCCTGGGATCCGATCAATGCGGTTGGGGCGCCAGTGTCGCGTTCCACCCAGGATATGTCTGGGTAGCGCGGACCAGCGGGCTGTAAGAGCATGGACGACAACCCAGCGAGTGCGGGTCGACAGCACACACCCAGGAGCGGTTGCTGGAGGTAGCGTCGTAGATTGATCGGCGTTCACCCGGTGGCTAGCCCGATTATCACCTGGTCCGCCCGAGAGTCAGGGTTTCCGTACCCTCGCGTGGATCAGTCGCGAGTTTCATCCCTATTTGGGATAGATATCCTGAATCGCATGATCGTGCGCCCTCTCCTGGCTGGTGGTGCCGCTCTCGCTTCGACGCTGAGCGGGTGCTCCTCGGACCCGGGTTCACCGCCGCCCGCGCCGCGCCCGAGCACCACCAGCTCTGGCCGCCGACTCCGCCGACTCCGGCGCCTGCCAGGGCGAGCTCGCCGCGCTGCGCGTCGACGACCTGCACGGGCGGGTCCTGTCCATCGACAGGGCTGCCCAGGACGCGGTGCTCGGCCCCACCAAGTCGCACCAGCGCCGCCGCCTCACGCTGGGCGCCACTACCGCACCCTGCTGGACTGCTCACGTGTACACCTGGCGCGAGTACCCGTTGGCCGGGACGACATCTCCTGGTCAGTGACACGGACGGCCACGCCGAGACCGCGATGACCGGGGACGGTGACCTGCGGTGTTGTAGTGGTCGGCGCGGTGCTGCATGTGATCAGTACAATTGATAACCGTGGCTAGTCCCGGTGAACGCGAGGAGCTGCGGCAACTCGTCGACGAGATGACGGACGAGCAGGTGAGTGACGTGCTCACGGCTGCCCGTCAGGTGACTTGCGCCCATTCTCCCGATGAGGGTGGCGAGAGTGACGGGCTGGCATGGATTGGCTGCATCACTGACGGGCCTGAGGATCTGTCGGTGCGGGCGAAGCACATCCTGCGGGCCGAGATGGGCGAGCGCCGCCGTCGGGGTCCGGCCGCATGATCTTGGCTGATAGTGGCGTGTTCATCGCAGCGGCCAACACCAAAGATCGTCATCACCAGTCGTGTGCAAGTTTCGTTCGGGAGAACAGGGGCAGCATCCTGGTCAGCCCGCTCGTCATCGCCGAGGTGTGCTTCATGATCGGCAAGATGCGCGGCGTCGAGGCCAAGGCCGCGTTTCTGGATGCGTTCCCCGCCGGTGTGTTGACGCTAGCGACTCTCGTGCCCGCCGACACGCGTCGGATGGCCCAGCTGATGCGGAAATACTCGAAGCTCGACCTGGACGCGGCGGATACGTCGATCGTCGCGCTCGCGGAGCGTTTGCGGCTCGATATGGTCGCCTCGATCGATCGTCGCGATTTCGCCGTTATCCGCCCCGAACACGTTGACGCGTTCACGTTGGTGCCAGGCCTGTAGGTCGTGGTCGATCTTGATCTCTGGCCACGAGCTTGGCCACGAACTGACGGCCAGCGATGCCTGACATGCCCACCGAGAGGCCTGCACGGCTACGGTTTGCCCAGGATGCCAGTGATGGACACGCCGAACGCCAGCCTACGGATCAGAAGGTTGGGTTCGAATCTCTGGGATGGCTCCGACCACTGTGTACCGCTATTCCGCAACCCGATGGCCGCGTAGCTTCGGCATGCGTGAGCCGATGGATTTCGCGGCGTGTTCGTCGGCGGAGCGTACCCAGGCGGCGTAGTGGCGAAGCGTTGTCGTCCCGTCGCCGTGGCCAAGTCGGCCGGCCACGGTGCGCAGGTCGACGCCTGCGGTTAGCAGTTCGGTGGCCGAGTAGTGCCGCAGTTGCCGGAGTTCGGAGTCGATGCCGAGCCTGCGCATGAGTCGGCAGTATCGGCGGGAGATCGAACTTGGATCGCGTGGTTTGCTGCGGTCGGGTTCGTTGGAGAAGATGAACTCCTTGCCGGTCATCGGCAAGCTCAGCATGAGCAGCTGTTCCGCGCAATCGCGTCGGTGCGTGCTGAGCAACTCGACAGTCGCGTCGTCCAACGCCACGAACCGCATTTGGTGGTTTTTGGTGTCCTTGAAGATCAGCCCGTCGGGACTCCACACGTAGTTGGCGCGCAGCTCGATGCGCTTGTTGTCCAGATCGAGGGAGTTGAACTGGATCGCCACCTGCTCGCCGCGTCGTGCGCCTGTCACGGCGGCTAGCCAGAGGTACAAGCCCCATTCGGCATCGTCGTGCCAGGCGGCTTCGATGATCTTCGCCATCTGGGTGGGGACGGTGGCCGCGGTTGTGGCGGCTTCCGCGCTGGCAGCTTCACGGTGTCTGCCGGGTTGTGCGTGATCCAACCCCAGCGCGCCCCGGCAGACAGCGCCGCGGACACGACTGCGTGGATGCGGTGGATGTATGACGGCGCCAAGGGGCTGCATCGATGCTCGTGACACTCCACGTCGGCGCAGTCATGTGGACCAGTGGCGCGGTGTTCGACGAAGGGTCGGCCGGTGCAGCGAACTGAGCAGCGCCGCAGCTGGGCGTAGTACCGTTCCATTCGGTCTGCGAAGCTGGTGGTCAACAGCGCCAACGGGACGTCGCCGAGCGCTGGTTTGAGGTACAGTCGCACGATCGACTCATACGTGCCCCAGGTGGTCTGATCGACCTCGTGTTGCGGCAGCCATCGGTCCAGCAGTGCACCGAACGTGGCCTTTGTGCTCGCCGCCTTCAATTCATCGGCTCGGGCTTGCATTCGCGTGAGGAGCTTCTCTGCCTCGACCCGTGCCGCGCGTTCAGACCGTTCGTTGCCGGGCTTGTCGATCCGCACAACGTCGGACAGCACGATCCGCTCCCCGGTCGCCGGTTCATTGCCCGCCGTTACCCGCACCTGGAGGGCGCGGCCCATGCGTCGGATGTTGCCCCGTCGACGCGGGCTCGGGCCGCTGCTTGCGCTGGTCATGCGTTGAAGCTAGCAAGGTCCGTGGATAAGGACGTGGATAGAGATCAACTTCGGACAACGAAGGCGTTACGGAATGATCAGCGCCAGCGCCAGAAACATGCCCTCTGACCAGATACTTTGTCTGACTCAGAGGGCCAATCCACGAAGTGGAGCTGACGGGACTCGAACCCGTGACCCCCACACTGCCAGTGTGGTGCGCTACCAGCTGCGCCACAGCCCCTTGCGATGAGTACACGCTACATGACGTCCACCGGGCTGCCGCACAGGGGGCTGCCACTCGAGTACGCACGTCGGACAGGGCCCCGTACGTGACCTGGGTGGAAAAGTCCCTGACAAGAGCGCCGATCGGGCGCTGGCGCGGCGTTGCTTGCGCTACTGTCGGCACAGTCGACGTCTGGCTTCCCGCTGCTGGGGCTCAGGAGGAGATCCGCCTGTGACTGCGTGGCGTGCATGGCTCGCGAGTCGTACCGCTGCCCTGGGGCTGATCTGTGTCGCCGTGCTTGTCGCCGGTTGTGACTCGGACGTGGCGCCGGACTCGCTGCTCGCCAAGGCCGAGGACGACGGACCCCTGGTCATCGGGACCCGATTCAGCCAGCCCGGGATGTCGGAGCGAACCATCGACGGGCGTTTCGTCGGGTTCGACGTCGACCTCGCCCGGTTTGTCGCGGACGAGCTCGACGTCGACGAGGAGGACATCGAGTGGGTCGATGTCACCGCTGAAGAGCGGGAGTCCGCGCTGATGAATCGCGAGGTCGACATGATCGTCGGCACGTACTCGATCACCGAGGAGCGCGAGCAGCAGGTGACGTTCGCTGGCCCGTACTTCGTCACCGGGCAGGCCGTCTTGGTCCGGACGCATACGACGGACATCGACGGCGCTGGCGCGCTGAATGGCAAGACGTTGTGCTCCGTCAGCGGCTCGACGTCGGCGCAGCAGGTCAAACAGCGCCACGCCGAGGACGTCGAGCTCAAGGCGTACCCGCGCTATGCCGACTGCGTCACCGCGCTGCTCGCCGGGCAGGTCGACGCCGTGACCACCGACGAAGCCATCCTCGCCGGGTATGTCGTGCAGAATCCCGAGTTGCTCAAGGTTGTCGGCCAGCAGTTCTCCGAGGAGCGTTATGGTATTGGTCTGCGCAAGGACGATCATCGCGGCCAGCGCGCGGTCAACGACGCGATCAGGAAGTTCATCGGCAGCGGAGAGTGGGAGCGCTCGCTGCGGCGGCACCTGGGCGGGTCCGGCTACGAGCTGCCAGCGCCGCCTGCCGTGACCGAGGGTTGAGTGGACACACATCTCGCCGCACTGCCTGACCTGCCGGTGCGCGCCGTTGTGCCCGAGGTGCTTGGCGCGCTGCGCGACTTCGGCAGCGCCGTGCTGGTCGCGCCGCCTGGCACCGGCAAGACGACCGTCGTCCCGCTGGCGCTGGCCGGGGACTACGACGGTCGCATCGTGGTCGCCGAGCCGCGTCGGGTCGCCGTCCGTGCCGCCGCGCGCCGGATGGCGTCGCTGCTGGATGAGCGGGTAGGCCAGACGGTTGGCTACTCCGTGCGCGGCGACCGGAAGGTCTCCGGCGCCACCCGCATCGAGGTCGTGACGTCGGGACTGCTGGTGCGACGCCTGCAGGCCGACCCCGACCTGCCCGACGTGTCCGCCGTCGTGCTCGACGAATGCCATGAACGGCACCTCGACGCCGATCTGCTGCTCGCGTTGCTGCTGGACGTCCGGGGTGGGCTGCGCGACGACCTGCGCCTGCTGGCGACATCCGCCACCGTGGCAGGCGACCGGCTCGCGTCGCTACTCGGTGATGCATCGGTCGTCACCGCTCGGACGCCGCTGTACGACGTCGAGGCGCGGCACATCGCCCCGGCGCGAGGTGAGCGGGTGGTGACGTGCGTTGCGCGAGCGGTTCGTGCCGCGCTGTCCGAAGCGGACGGCGACGTGCTGGCGTTCCTGCCCGGCGTCGCGGAGATCGCTGCCGTGCGTGACGCGCTCTTGGAGTCTGGGGTGGACGTCCAGGTTCTCCACGGTGGACTGACCGGTTCCGAGCAGGACGCCGTGCTGCGAGAAGCCGAGCGGCGTCGGGTGGTGCTGGCCACGGCGATCGCGGAGTCCAGCGTCACGGTGCCTGGCGTGCGCGCGGTCGTGGACTCCGGGCTGGCGCGGGTGCCGCACGTGGATCACCGGCGCGGGTTGTCCGGGCTGACGACGGTGCGGGTCAGCGCCGCCGTCGCCGAGCAGCGCGCAGGCAGGGCGGCGCGGCAGGGGCCGGGGCTGGTGCTGCGGTGCTGGCCGGAGCATAAGCACAGCACGCTGCCCGCCTACCCGGAGCCGGAGGTCGCCATCGCGGACCTGACCCCGCTTGCGCTCGAACTCGCCTGCTGGGGCACCCCGGACGGCGACGGCCTGTCCTGGTGGGATGCACCACCGCCTGGTCCGCTGGCCGCAGGCGTGCGGGTGCTCGCGATCTTGGGCGCGGTCGACGACGGTGGTGCCGTCACCGACCGGGGCCGTGCCATGGCGCGAGCCGGGCCGCATCCCCGGCTCGCGCGGGCGCTGCTCGACGGCGCCCGGCACATCGGACGACGCTGCGCGGCGGAGGTGGTCGTGCTGCTCGACGTCGCGAGCGGCGCGAGCACACCGACGGACGTCGACGCGGCGCTGACGCCTGCGGCGCGGCACCGCCCCGGGAGCACGCCGCTGGCGGGACGACGTCGCACGCCTGGAGCGCATCGCGGCGGACGACGCCGGAGGCGGCGGGCGTCCGGACACCGGTGCCGGTCGCCCGGACGCCACCACCGCCCGCCCGGCGTACGTCATCGCGCTCGCGCATCCCGAACGGATCGCGCGCCGTCGCGCGCCAGGCGCACGGGTGTACCTCATGGCGAACGGAACTGCCGCGGAGCTGCCCCGGGACGGCGCCCTGGCCGACGCGGAGTGGCTCGCCGTCGCGGAAGCAACCCGCGAGCCGGGACGGAAACACGCGGTCATCCGGCTGGCGGCACCGGCCGACATCGATCTCGCTACGGAGGCGGCCGCGACCCTGCGTCGTACCGAGGATGAGATCACCTGGGCGGACGGCGACGTACGGTGCCGCCGCCGTGACTGGCTCGGCGCTGTCGAACTCAGCCAGCGGCTACTCGCCGACCCGAACCCGGCCGCCATCCGATCCGCCCTTCTTGACGGCCTGCGCGCCGAGGGCACCGGGCTGCTGCGCTGGTCGCGCGAGGCCACCGCCCTGCGCCACCGGCTGGCGTTCCTGCACCGTGCGCTGGGCGAACCGTGGCCAGCCATGGACGACGCGAGCCTGCTCGCGCGGGCGGACGAGTGGCTGGAGCCGGAGCTGTCGACGTCACGCTCACGGACGGACCTCGCTGCGCTCGACGCGGGCGACCTGTTGCGCAGGCTGGTGCCGTGGCAGCACGCCGCCCGGCTGGACGACCTCGCCCCGGAGCGCATCCAGGTGCCGAGTGGATCGCGCATCCGGGTCGACTACTCCGAGGGCGATCCGGTCCTGGCCGTCCGGTTGCAGGAGACGTTCGGCTGGCTGCGCACGCCGGTGGTCGCGGACGGCGCGGTGCCGGTCGTGCTGCACCTGCTGTCCCCAGCGGGCAGGCCGTGCGCGGTCACCACCGATCTGGCGTCGTTCTGGCGGACGGGCTACGCGCAGGTGCGCGCGGAGCTGCGTGGGCGCTACCCGAAGCACGCCTGGCCGGAGGACCCGTTGACTGCCGAGCCGACAACCCGCACCAACCGCCGCCGCTAGCGCGGCTGGCCGAACCGGACCCGCCGCTAGTAGCCCAAGGCTGACGGGACCGCCAGGGCGCTTAGAAACGCCGCAAACCGTCCGGAACGGGGGACACAGCGTCGGGAGCGGGGGACACGACGTCGGGAGCGGGGGACACGACGCAGTCCGCCTCCGCCTTAGGACTCGCGGCGAAATAAAGTAGGTTTTTGATCCCGCGGCCGCTACGGTTGTGC
>WHUD01000186.1:263-7599 GCA_009377385.1 Actinophytocola sp. | reverse complement strand
GAATTCCGTCGCGAAACGCTCACTGTATCCAGAAAGTTATGTTCTTCTTAGTACCCGGCCGCTTGCGGGTCGCCGACGTGCACACCGTCCTCCCGCACGGTGATGCCGTGCAGGTGACAGGCGACGTCCCTGTCCTTGACGTGCTGCACGGCTGGCTCCGGTCCTGGCCCGAACCGGACGACGACGCCGCGTTCCTCCACCTCGACGTCGGTCATCGCAGAGAACACGTTCGCAGGCAGCACCGGCCCGTACTCCCGCAGCCACTCCGCGAGGGTGTCCGGTGTGGCCGACGGGAACCGCACGTAGTCCGTGCCGACGTCGGCGTCACTGAGCTTGCCGAACAGCTCGAGTTCCGCCGCGAACGTGGCCTTGTCCACCTCGGTCCAGCGGTCCTCAAGGACGTCGATCAGGTCCTGCCCCTGCCAGCCACAGGACGCGAACGCCTCGGGGCACCTCGGGTGGAACCGACACCCGGCGGGCGGCCTTGCGGCGTCCGGGATCTCGCCGCGCGGCAGCTTCTTCGGCCGGTTGCGCCGCCCGGCCTCAGGCAGCGGGATCGCCGAGAGCAGCGACCGGGTGTACGGGTGCTGCGGGTCGTCGAACAGTGCGTCGGACGCCCCCTGCTCGACAAGCCCACCCAGGTAGAGGATGCCGATCCGGTCGCACAGGAACCGCGCCGTGGCCAGATCGTGCGTGATGAACACGTACGTCAGGTCGAGGTCGCGCTTCAGCTCGAGCATCAGCTCAAGCACCCGCGCCCGCACGCTCATGTCGAGTGCGGCAACAGGCTCATCAGCCACGACGAACTTCGGCTCGGTGATCAGCGCGCGGGCGATCACCAGGCGCTGCTTCTGCCCGCCGGACAGGTCCTCCGGGTAGCGGTCGAGGAAGCTCTCCGCTGGGTGCAGCCCGACGCGCTCCAGCATCTCAACCACCCGCTTACGCGCCTCGGCACGGCTGCTCACCATGCCGTGGATGTGCAGCGGATGCCCGACGCCCTGCCCGATCGTCATCGCGGGGTTCATCGATGCGTTCGGGTCCTGGAAAATCATGCCCAGCTCGCGCCGCAGCGGCCGCATCTCGTTCTCGTTGAGCGGCACAAGGTCGCGGCCCCGGTAGCGAATCTCGCCCGACATCGGCTGCACCAGCTTCAGCAGGGAACGGCCAAGCGTCGTCTTGCCCGACCCCGACTCGCCGACGAGTCCGAGCACCTCGCCCTTGCCGACCGAGAAGCTCACCCCGTCGACGGCCTTGACCACGCTCTTGCCGCCCGCGCCGAACAGCCCGCCACGGGAGGAGAAGTGCATCTTCAGGTCGTCGACGACGAGCAGTGGCTCGACTCCTGCATCACTCATATTCCACTCACCTGAGGATCACCCGATGGGACAACGACTCCTTTCGGCACCGGCTGCCCGGCACCCGGATAGAGGAAGCACGCCGCCCGCTGGTCCGGACCGACATCGGTCAGCTCGGGTGGGCTCTCCGTGCAGTGCTCCATCACGTGCGGGCACCTCGGCGCGAACCGGCAGCCCTTCGGCGGGTCGACCAGGCTCGGCGGGTACCCGCCGATGGAGCGCAGTTCAGTCGTGTTCAGCGAGATCGTCGACGCGACAAGCCCCCGCGTGTACGGATGCTTTGGGTTGGTGAAAATCTCGTCGACCGGCCCCATCTCCACGATCTTGCCCGCGTACATCACCGCGACCCGGTCGCACGCCTCAGCGACGACGCCCAGGTTGTGGGTGATCAGCAGAATGCCGACCTGCTCCTCGACCCGCAGCCGCTCCAAAATAGACAGAATCTGCGACTCGACGATGACGTCGAGCGCCGTCGTCGGCTCATCGGCAACGATCACCCTCGGCGTCAGCACGATCGACATCGCCAGCATCACGCGCTGCCGCATCCCGCCGGAGAACTCGTGCGGGTAGTTGTCGATCCGCGTCGGCGGGATGCCAACCTGCACCAGGGCGTCCCTCGCCATCGCGCGCGCCTGCTCGCGGGACGTCTTCGGCAGGTGCGTCTTGATCATCTCGACGAAGTGGTCGCTGACCCGCTGCAACGGGTTGAGCCGGGTCATCGGCTCCTGGAACATCAGCGAGGCGCCCTCACCGCGCAGCTTCCGCACCTCGGACTCCGATGCTGTGACGACGTCGGTGCCGCCGATCTCAACCTGGCCTTGCACGACACCGCCCGGCGGCATCAGTCGCAACATCGCTCTGCCCATGGACGACTTGCCGCAGCCGGACTCGCCGACAAGCGCGACGCATTCGCCAGGCTTCAAATCGAAACTGACGCCATCGACCGCCCAGAGTGGACCGGACGCCGTGCGGTAGCCAACCCGCAGGTCGCGCACCCGCGCCGCGAGCCGCTCACCGTCCACATCGGACGCCTCACGGCGCGGCGTCGGCATGGCCTTGATCTTGCGGCCTGCCTTGCCCCGCGCCCGCAGCAGCGGGTTGATGACGTCGTTCAAGCCCTCGCCTACCAGCGTCAACGCCGTCACAAGCAGCACGATCGCCAGGCCGGGCCACAGCGCCGTCCACCAGATGCCTGCCGCGACGTCGTTGACCGCCTGCGAGATGTCGTAGCCCCACTCCGGGGTCGGCGGCTGCACGCCGTAGCCGAGGAAGCCGAGCGATGCGAGCACCAGGATGGCGTCCGCGGCGTTCAGCGTCAGGATCACCGGCACGGTCTGCACCACGTTGAAGAACACGTAGCGGCCGAGCACCGTCCGGTTCCGCGCTCCGAAGGACCTCGCAGCCTCGACGAACGGTTCCTGCTTCACCGACAGCGTGTGGTTGCGCACCACCCGGAAGTACTGCGGGATGTACACCAGCCCGACCGCTGCCGCCGCGGACGGCACGCCAGGCGAAATGTACGCGGCGAGCACGAACGACACGATGATCGCCAGCACGAGCGGCGGGAAGGCGTACACCGCGTCCATCGACGTCACGATGATCCGGTCCAGCCTGCCGCCCCGGTAGCCGCTGAGCAGCCCGAGCGTCACGCCGACGACCATCGCGATCGACACCGCGACGGCGACAACGGCGAACGCGAGCGTAGCGCCGTCGATGATCCTGGCGAGGATGTCGAACTGGTCCCTTGTCGTACCGAGCCAGCGCTCCGCCGACGGCGGCGCCAGCTCGGGGAACGTGATGAACGTGCCTGGCGAGACCTCGTCGCGGTACTGCGTGCCCTCGTACGGGTACACCAGCGGACCGACGAGCGCCAGCAGCAGGAACGCGACGATGAGGCCCGCCCCGCTGAAGATCAGGCCGCGCGAGATCCTGCTCGACTCCCGGAACGGGCGCCACGCATGCTGCAGCCGGACCCGTAGTGGCGTCCGCGCGTCGGCAACGACTCTGTCGTCACGAGATGTGCTTGTCATATCAAACCCTGCCTCAGTAGCGCACCCGGGGATCGATCAGCCCGGTGAGAATGTCGATCAGCAGCGAGACGCCGACGATCACCAGCGCGATGAACGTGACGATGCCCTGCACGGCCGCGTAGTCCCGTGCGCCGATGAAATTGACCAGCGCCTGCGCGAGCCCCGGCCAGGTGAACGTCTTCTCGGTCAGCACCGCGTTACCGATCAGCATCGCGAACTGCAGCCCCATGATCGTCACGATCGGGATGAGCGCGGTCTTGAACGCATGCCGGAACAGCACGACGTGTTCCTTGAGCCCGCGCGCCCGCGCCGCTTCGACATAGTCCGACCGCAACGTCTGCAGCATGTTCACCCGCACGAGGCGGATGAAGATGCCGCCGACGAGCAGACCGAGCGTCACGGCTGGCAGTACGAGGTGCGAGAGCACGTTGCCGAGCGCGGCCATGTCGCCGGTGATGATCGAGTCGAACACGTAGAACCCGGTGATGGACTCCGGCGCGTCGAAGCCGCCAGCGCGTTGCTGGCTCGGTAACACGCCGAGATTGACCGAGAAGTACAGCTGAGCCAGCAGCCCGGTCCAGAACACCGGCGCCGCGTAGATCAGGATGCCGAACAGCCTGCCGCCGATGTCGAACGGCGTGTCCCGCAGCCTGCCTGACACCGCTCCGACGGTGACGCCAAGCATCACCGCGACAAGCATTCCTGCGACGGCGAGCTCGATCGTGGCTGGTGCGGTGTCGAGCACGATCTGCACCACGCTGCGCGGGTCGGTGATCGGGTTGCCGAAGTCACCGGTGACCGCGCCACCGATGTAGCGGAAATATTGCACGTAGATCGGGTCGTTGAGGCCGAGCGCCTCCTTGCGCTGCGCGAGCTCCTCCGGTGGCAGCCTGCCCCCGAGCGTCGCTGTCACCGGGTCGCCCGGGGCCGCGTGCAGCAGCAGGAACAGCAACGTGAGCAGGATGAACACCATCGGAATGGCGAGCAGGAGGCGCTGCGCAATGTAGCGACCCAGGGAACCAACTTTCACAGGCTTCAGGCCTTTCTATCCACAGCACACAGGCGTGACCGCGGAGAGAATCTGATCTCTCCGCGGCCACGCCGCGGTATCGCGCACGACGGTCAGGACCGCCAGCGGGTCACTTGTGGATCAACGAGTAACGGAACACCTGCGAGGCGTCCATGGTGTCCGCGACGCCCTTGACGTCGCTGCGCACGAACGCCTGCGGGATGTCGACGTGCAGCGGCACGATCGGCGCGTCCTCCGCGGCGATCTGCTGGATCTCCTCGAACGTCTTCATCCGGTCTGCGGAGTCGTCGGACTCAGCGGTCTGCTCATCGCGGATGAGCTCGTCCATCTTCTCGTTGTCGTAGGTCCGCAGGAAGCTGTGCTCTGAGTCGTAGAACGGCTGAATGTAGTCGTCAGGGTCGAGGTAGTCCGGGTACCAGCCGAGCAGGAACGCCGGGTACTGGCCCGTCGGACCAGGCGCCATGTTCGAGCTGAACTGCGCCCACTCCGCCGACTTCTGCGAGACCTCGAACGAGCCGCTCTCCTCGAGCATCCTGGCCAGCGTCTCGGCAAGCGCTGGCTCAGTCGGGCCGTAGTGGTCCGTTGTGTACCAGAGGTCCAGCTTCACCTTGCCGTCGATGAAGTCGCTCGGCTTCTTGTCGCCGTAGGCGCCCTGGAACGCAGGGATGCTCGCCTCGCCGAAGGACGGCGGGACCATCGAGTACAGCGGCTCACCCGCGCCGCCGAGCACCTCGTCGATGATGCGCTGCCGGTCCATGGCGGCGGCGAACGCCTTGCGCACGTCCGGGTCGTCGAACGGCTTGAGCCTCGGGTTGAACACCAGGTACCGGATCGACGCGCCCTCACCCTGCACGGCCTTGACGCTGTCGTCGCTCTCAAGCGCGGTGCGCTGCTCCGGCGTCATCTCGCGGAATGCGACGTCGATCTCGCCGGACTTGAGCGCTGTCACCATCTGCGCACTCTCGTCGTAGAAGTTGACAAGCACCCTGTCGTTCTTCTGGGCCTCGCCGAAGTAGTCGCCGAACGCGTTGAGCTGGATCGACTCGTTCTGCCGGTGCTCCTCCAACGTGTACGGCCCAGCCGAGACGAGGTTCTCGTTGACGTACTTGTCGTAGGTGTCTGCGGTCGAGTCGTCCGGCAGCCTCTTGTCGGGCGCCTTGTACTCGCCGTCAGACGGCAGGATGGTCGCGACGTTGTACGCCAGCTTGGACCCGAACGTGATGTCCGGTTCGGACAGCGTGATCTCAACGGTCTGCGGGTCGGGCGTCTCGATGGACTCGATGCCCTCGAGCAGGAACGCCGCGCCGTCCGGGTGGTTGATGTTCAGCGCACGCTCCAGCGAGAACTTGACATCCTCGCTGGTCAGGTCGGAGCCATCCTGGAACTTGACGCCCTCGCGCAAGGTGAAGGTGTAGGTCAGGCCGTCCTCGCTGATCTCAGGTTCCTCGGCCGCGACGTCGGGGCTCGGCGTCGTCTCACCCGGCTTGTAGTTCACCAGGGTGGCGCCGACGTTGTCGATGATGGTGCCGCAGTAGTAGCTGTAGCACTTCGCTGGGTCGAGCGAGGGAATGGAGTCGGTGGTGCCGACGATGATGTCGCCGCCTTCGCCCTCGCCACCGCCTTCGCCGCCACTCCCGCACGCGCTGAGCACCATCGTGAGGGCAGCAGCGCCCGCAACGGCCGCCCGCAACGGGCGCTGTTGCCCCCGCGATCGAAGCAGCCAAGCCATCCGTGTCTTGGTCATCACACACCTCGGGTTGTGTCCTTGCCTGTGCGTCGGGGACACACCCTAGATGCGAGCAACCCTCACGTGTGGCGTAGTGGATCACGATATGGCCACAGCGCGGGCGCGTAGAACTTTCGTCTGCCGCCATTCGTCGTAACCGGCATGGCTCCGGGTGGCGGCGCTCCGTGGCGCTACAGCGCGCGGCGGCCAGAGAACGCGCGGCCGAGGGTCAGTTCGTCCGCGAACTCAAGATCGCCACCCATCGGGAGTCCGGACGCGAGGCGGGTGACGTTCAGCCCAGGGAAGTCGCGCAGCATCCGCACCAGGTAGGTCGCGGTCGCCTCGCCCTCGGTGTTCGGGTCGGTCGCGATGATCACCTCGGTGACCTCGTCCGACGAGATGCGCGCCAGCAGCTCCCGCATCCGCAGCTGGTCGGGGCCGACGCCGGACAGCGGGTCGAGCGCCCCGCCGAGCACGTGATACCGGCCCTTGAACTCCCTGGTGCGTTCGATCGCGAGGACGTCCTTCGGTTCCTCGACGACGCACAGCATGGCGCCGTCGCGCCGCGTGTCCCGGCAGATGCGGCACTGCTGCTGCTCGGAGACGTTGCCGCACAGCTCGCAGAACCGCACGCCCTCCGCGACCTTGCCCAAGACGTCGACCAGCCGCTTGATGTCGGCGGGCTCCGAGCTGATCAGGTGAAACGCGATGCGCTGCGCGCTTTTCGGCCCGACGCCGGGCAGCCTGCCCAGCTCATCGATGAGGTCTTGAACGACGCCTTCGAACAACTCACATCCCGCCGGGAAGGCCGAGACCGCCCAGTCCGCCCTCGCCGAGACCACCGGCGAGCGGACCGAACTTCTCCTCGGACAACTGCTGCGCGGACGCCATCGCGTCCCGCACCGCCGCGACGACCAGGTCGGACAGCGTCTCGGTGTCGTCGGGGTCGACGACGGACGGGTCGATGGTGACGTCCTTCAGCTCCATGCCACCTGTGACGGTCGCGGTGACAAGCCCGCCGCCCGAGGACCCGTTGACCTCGGTGTTCGCCAGTTCCTGCTGCGCGTTCGCGAGCTGTTCCTGCATCTGCTGCGCCTGCTGCAGGATCTGCTGCATGTCGGGCATGCCGCCCTCTGGTTGCACCATCTCGGCCCTCGATCCGTTCGTTCTCGCGTTGTTTCGCGGCTGGTGCCCA
>WHUD01000186.1:0-253 GCA_009377385.1 Actinophytocola sp. | reverse complement strand
CCAGCCTAACCCGGTGCCTGACGGTTCCGGGCGGTGACATCGTGGTGTGGCGCGGTGGGGTCGGGTGCGGTCCCGGTGTCCGGTGCGCCCGTGCACCGGGTGCGGCCAGCCCCTCGATGTTGATCTACTTACCCTGCGCCGTGACCAGCAGAACCGGATATTCCGGACGCAGAATGGTTACACGGCAGGGTAAGTAGATCAACATCGGCAGCCGACAGCGGTGGTCCGGTGCCGCGCGAGAGTCAGTCCAGGC
>WHUD01000185.1 GCA_009377385.1 Actinophytocola sp. | reverse complement strand
CACGACCGGAGCCGCCACCACACGCCTCGACGGGCCGGGGCGAAGCCCCGCTAGGAGTTGAGCGGGAACCGCCACGGCTGGGTGCCGGTGGCTCGTCCGTAGGCGCTGGCCACCGCGGCGGCGGCAGCGGGAACGGCCAGTTCCCCCGCGCCCGCGATGCTGGTGCCCGTCGTCGGCATGAGCATCAGCCGGAAGTCGGTCGGCGCGTGTCGCTGCCGGGGCCACAGGAAGTCGGCGAAGCTCTTCTCTCGCACGCGCCCCGAGTCGATGTGGTTGCCAGCCTGCAGGATGGTCGCGATCCCGTCCATGACGCTGCCCATGAACTGCGCCTCAAGGCCACGTGGGTTGACCGGGATGCCCATGTCGGCCACCACCAGCGCCGACTTGACGCGGGGAGCGCCGGGCTTGGTCGCGTCGATCGTCATGACGCAGCCTGCCCTTCCCTCGTACTCCTCGTGGTAGCCGACGCCCCGCGCCCAGCCCGCTGGCAGGGCCTTGCCCCAGCCGCTCTCGGTGCGCAGTCGCTGCAGCAGCGCTTTGGCGGGCTGGTCTTTGGCCAGCGAGATCCGCAGCGCCAGCGGGTCCCTGCCCAGCTTGGCTGCCAGCCGATCCATCATCAGCTCCTCGGCGGCCCTGTTGTGCCCGGAGTACACCGACCGCCACGTCGCGGTGGGAAAGTCGAAAGGGACCTCGTTGAGTGCCTTCGTCTCGACGCCCAGCGCGTACGGCGTCGCTTGGGTGATCGCGAAGAACGCCGAGCCGATCGACGGGTAACCCCCGATGCCGATGCCGTCGATCACCGGGCTGGCTCCGAACTCCAGTCGCACCGCAGAGCTGAGGTTCTGGAAGCTCACCATCTCGCCCGCGAGGTAGGTGATGCGCATCCGGTGCATGCTCGCCGGGCGCATCCTGCCGTGCCGGGTGTCGTCGTCGCGCGTCCACATCAGCTTGACGGGCCTGCCAAGCGCCTTGGACACCTGCGCGGCCTCGACCTGAGCTTCCGAGCTCAACCGGCGGCCGAACGAGCCGCCGCCGCGCGTCACGTGCACCGTCACCGCGTTCGTCGGCAGCCCGGTCGCCTGCGCGACCGCGCTCCTGGTGCTGTTGGGCACCTTGGTTGACGACCAGACGACGGCCGAGTTCGGCCGGACGTCGGCGGTGGCCGCGTTCGTCTCCATCGGGGCATGGCTGACGAAGGCGAAATCGAACCGGCCATCGACGTGGTTCGACAGCAGCGGCGGCGTGACGAACGGCGGGATGGCCTGCGCCAGCCGCTCGGTGACGGTGCTGTCCGAGACGTTGTCGACCGGGCCGGGACCCCAGGTCACCCGCAGCGCCTCGCGCCCGCGCATGGCCTCGTGGAAGGTGCGTGCGCTCACGGCGACGCCGGTGGGGATGGCGGTCACCGCGACCACGCCGGACATCGCCTTGGCGGCGGACGCGTCGACGGACCGCACCGTGCCCTTGATGGTCGGCGGCCGGGCGACGACGGTCGGCAGCGCACCGGGCACGTCGACGTCGAGGCTGAACGGCATCGCGCCGGTGACGATCGCGCGGCCCTCCCGCTGCGATGCCGGGGTGCCGATCACGGTGTGCGCGCTGACCGGCTTCGGGGTGGCGGCGATGTCCGGGGTGCCGACGGTCGCGGCGTCGGCGGCCAGCGCGCCGTAGGTCTCGCGCCTGCCGTCCGGGGCGTGCACGGCGGTGTCGCGGGTGGTGAGCGTGCTCGCCGAGACGCCCCAGCGGCGCGCCGCCGCGGTGACCAGCCGGGCGCGGGCCTGCGCCGCCATCGCGCGGACAGGCTCGTAGGCGTCGCGAACGGACAGCGAGCCGCCGACCGACTGGCCTGGCAGGTTCGCGGCGTCGGCCAGCTCGGTGTGGACGTCGGTGAGCCTGGCGTCGAGATCCTCGGCGATCAGCATGGCCAGCGCGGTGCTGATGCCCTGGCCGACGTCGGCCTTGGGTGACTCGAAGATGATCCGGTTGTCGCTGGTCACCCGCAGCACGTACGTGGTGCCGAGATTGGTCTCGGTGGCGGGTTCGGCGCTGGACGCGCTGCGGCGCGCGGCGTACGCGGAGGCGTCGGCGGTGAGGTCGATGCCGAGGCGGGCGGCCACGGTCAGCGTGGGCGCCGCGACCAGGAACGTGACGAAGCGTCGGCGGCCCATGTCGGGCGCGGCGTGCGTGGTGGTGCCGGTGCTGGTCTCAGTGGTGGTCATGTCATGTCGCTCCCGCTTCACACCGTGACTCGCTTGATGGCTCTACGGATGCGGCAGTAGGTGCCGCACCGGCAGACGTTGGCGATCGCGTCGATCTCGGCGTCCGACGGCTTACGGTTGTTCTTGACCAGCGCGGCGGTGGCCATGATCTGGCCGGGCTGGCAGTAGCCGCACTGCGGCACGTCCTCGTCGAGCCACGCCTGCTGCACCGGGTGCAACTGCCCGCCACTCGCCAGCCCCTCGATGGTGGTGACCTGCTTGTTGGCGCAGTCGGCGATGGGCACGACGCAGGGCTGGATCTCCTCGCCGTTGAGGTGGCTGGTGCAGGCACGGCACGCACCGACCCCGCAGCCGTACTTGGGCCCGGTGAGACCGAGCAGGTCCCGCAACACCCACAGCAGCGGCATGTCGGCCTGCGCGTCGACACTGACGCGCTTGCCATTGACGAAAAGGTTGTACGTGGGCACTTTTCTCGCGCTCCTCAAACGTTGTCGATCAGTTTCTGGTGCGATTTATCGAGCCGGGAATGCGCATTCCTACGTATTCCTACGTAGTCGGGTACGTAGGAATACGTACGGGTGCCGTCGTAGCCACTTGAAGAATGGCTTTGGGCCCTGAAAGCGACACTCTAAGCACGGATATTGGCCTGGTCCATACGCTGTTCGGCCCATTTTCGTACCACGATAAGCGCAGGTAGAAGCAAGTAGTCAGGTGGTAACGGAATGCGCCACCGGTATTCGATCGTGCCGGGTGAGTCCATTCGGCGTAATTCTGTTGTTGCGTTATTGACGGCGACAATGAGCGGCCGTAGCGTCACCGCTCGCAAATAGGACTCACACCTGTCGCGGTGCCGCTCGAATGGCGCCGCAGTGCTTCATCCTGAAATGAGAATCTGGACGGATCACCATGCTCCGAACATTTCAAGGCGCGGGTGCAGGGACGATCAAGGCGAAGGTGTTCGCGATCGCGCTGATCCCGAGCATCGCACTGCTCATCGTCGGTGCAGCGGTGTCCGGGTACTTGATCAACAAGGGGTTGCAGGCGAAGGAGTTCGCCGAGGACGTCAGGGCGTCGCTGCAGCCGACCGCGCGGTTCGTCGCCGAGCTGCAGGAGGAACGCAGGCTCTCGGCGTTGCTGCTGACCACCGGCACGGTCGACCGCGGTGACCTGCAGCGGCAGCGCCGCGAGGTCGACGTCGCGCTGAACGACGTCTACACCTCGGGACAGCGGCTGGCCGCAAGCGGGCCGGGCAGCGTCCGCGCCGCGTTCAACGACCTCGCCACCGAGGCGCGGGGACTGCCTCGCGTGCGGAACCAGATCAACGCAAGAGACGTCGCGCCGCTCGAGGTCTACGAGTTCTACGGCGGGCTGGTCGAGCGGGTCGGGGCGGGCATCCAGGGTGTCGCGCGGTCGGCCAGCGACGCCGACGTCGCCGTCGAGCAGATGACGAGCTACGACCTGTTCCGTTCGGTCGAGGCGCAGTCCCGCTCGCACGTGCTGGTCGGACTCGCGATGTCGCGCGGGCTCAGCGAGTCGGACTATCACGAGTTAGCCCACCAGATGGGCACCTACCACGAGATCATCAACCTGATCGAGTCGCGGCTGACGCCCGAGGAGCAGGCGCAGTACGCGGCACTGCAGGAGACCGACGCGTGGGCAGCGCTCACCGGCGGCGACAACGACATCATGGCCAAGGGGCCTGGCAAGCACCGAGCCACCTTCGACGTCGTTGAGTGGGAGAACGCCGCGAGCACCCTGTCGGAAGGGCTGCTGCGGCTCTACATGGCGCACTCCTCGTACGCCGCCGACCTCGGCGCGGCGAGCGGGGACGCGACGCTGCTGACCTCGGCGCTCGCCGGGGTGGGCATCCTGGCGGCCGCTATCGCGGCGATGGTGATCGCACTGCGGCTCTCCCGAGGGCTGATCAGCAGGCTTGTCCAGCTGCGGGAGGAAACCCTCGACCTCTCCAACCGGGAGCTGCCCGGCATCGTCGAGCGGCTGCGGCAGGGCGATCGGGTCGACGTCGAGTACCAGATCCCGTGGCTCGACCACGGCACCGACGAGATCGGGCAGGTCGCCAACGCCTTCAACAAGGCGCAGCAGACCGCCATCGCCGCCGCGGTGCAGGAGGCGGAGACCCGAAGGGGCGTCGGCTCGGTCTTCCTCAACATCGCCCACCGCACCCAGGTCATCGTGCACCGCCAGCTCAAGGTGCTCGACTCGGTCGAACGCTCCGAGGACGACCCCGACCAGCTGCAGCTGCTGTTCCAGCTCGACCACCTCGCAACGCGCAGCAGGCGCAACGCGGAAAACCTGATCATCCTCGGTGGCGAGCAGCCAGGCAGGCAGTGGCGCAACCCCGTCTCGCTGCGGGAGGTGGTGCGCAGCGCGGTCGCCGAGACCGAGCACTACACCCGCGTCGGCTCGATGTCCATTCCGGACACCCTGATGGACGGCAAGGTCGTCGCCGACCTCGCGCACCTGCTCGCCGAGCTGATCGACAACGCGACCGCGTTCTCGCCGCCGCAGTCCAGGGTCGAGGTGCGCGGCAACGCGGTCGGGCGCGGGGTGGTGATCGAGGTCGAGGACCAGGGCCTCGGCATGGAGCGGGAGCAGCTCGACATGCTGAACACGATGCTGCGCAAGCCGCCGGACTTCAGCGTCATGGCGCTGTCGACCGAGTCGCGCGTCGGGCTGTTCGTCGTCGCGCGGCTGGCGTCACGGCACGGCATCAAGATCACGCTGCGGGAGTCGATCTACGGCGGCACGACGGCGATCGTGCTCGTCCCGAGCGACCTGACCGCGCAGGAGAGCACCCCGCACGAGTCGCAGCTGATCAACGGCATCGGCGTCACCATCGACGGCGCTGCGGACGGCCCGCCGGCGCCCCGCCACGAGGGCACGTTGCCCGACCCCGACAACGGCCTGCCGACGGCGACCGACGTGCCCGAGATCGGCGCGTCATGGCGCACGGTCGTCTTCGACAAGCCGGAGGAGTCCCGTGCGCAAGAGCCCCGCGCGCCGCACCGGACGGGCAAGCCGCCGCTGCCGCAGCGCACGCGGCAGGCGAACCTCGCGCCGCAACTGGCCGCCGATGAGCACGCCGACATGCCTGGTTCGGCGGACGACCTGATGGACGCCGAGCGCACGCGCACCGTGATGGCGGCGCTCCAGCAGGGGAACCTCCGTGGCCGCACCACGGAAGTCAGCCTCAACGGGCACAAATGAAAGAGGTGAACACATGACGGTCACATCGCGGTCGACCGATCTGGACTGGTTACTGGACGACCTCGTCAAGCGCGTCGTCGACGTGGACAGGGCGGTCGTGCTGTCGGCGGACGGCCTGCTGATGGCCCGCTCGCAGAACCTTGCCCGGCCGGACGCCGAACATCTCGCCGCGGTCGCCTCGGCGTACCAGAGCCTGTCGCGCGGCACAGGGCGGCACTTCGGCTTCGGGGAGGTGCGGCAGACGGTGGTCGAGATGGACCACGGGTACCTGCTGGTCATGGCCGCAGGCAGGGGCGCGTGCCTCGCGCTGTTCACCGAGGCCGACGCCGACCTCGGCCTGGTGGCCTACGAGATGAACCTGCTCGTCAAACGGGTCGGCGCCGCGCTCGCGACGACGCCGCGCAATCCCAAGGGCGAACGGGTCGACGCGAAGGCGTCATGAGATCGCCGATGGCGAGCAGAGACGAGGTCTGGTTCGACGACGCGGCAGGCCCGCTTGTCCGGCCATACGCGCTGACGCGTGGCAGGACGAGGGACAACCGGTACGGCCTCGACCTCGTCACGCTCGTCGTGTCGGTGCAGCCGGAGGTGCACGAGCGGGTCGTCGAGCCGGAGTACGCGGACCTGCTCTGGGGCTGTGAGCACCCGCTCTCGGTCGCCGAGGTCGCCGCGAAGACCAACCTGCCGCTGTGCGTTGTCAAGGTGATGCTCGCCGACCTCATCGAGCGCAACTACGTCATCTACCGGACCGGCTGGCGGCCGGTGCGCAACACCCCGGACATGGACACGATGCAGAAGGTTCTCGATGGTATCCGCAAGCTCTAACCCATCTCGCCCCGTCGCGGGGCCCGCGATCGACGCCGTCGCGGTGAAGGTGCTGATCTCCGGTGGCTTCGGGGTCGGCAAGACGACGCTGGTGTCGGCGCTCAGCGAGATCGTGCCGCTGCGCACCGAGGAACTGATCACCGAGCTGAGCGACGGCGTCGACGACGTCAGCGGCATCGAGGACAAGTCGACCACCACGGTCGCGATGGACTTCGGCCGCATCACGATCAATCCCGAACTGGTGCTGTACCTGTTCGGCACTCCTGGTCAGGACCGGTTCTGGTTCATGTGGGACGAGCTGGCGCGCGGCGCGCTCGGCGCGGTCGTGCTTGTCGACACGAGACGACTCGACGCCTGCTTCGCCGCGATCGACTACTTCGAGCGGCGGGAGCTGCCGTTCATCGTCGGAGTGAACTGCTTTGACGGCGCGCAGCCGTACGACGTCGACGAGATCCGCGCCGCCCTCGACGTAGATTCATTCATCCCGGTGACGTTGTGCGACGCTCGCGAGCGTGCGTCCACTAAGGAACTGCTGGTCAAACTGATGGAACACGTGATGAACACCGCGCGACTCGCCGAGAGCGTCCCGGCGCAACAGGCCAGGTCAAGCGCACCTACGTAACCGGTTACGTAGTCCTCCTGGCGTGTCGTCTGTCGGCATCTTCCATACTGGGCACACGGCCGCCCCGAGCCGGACCCCGAATCGAGCTGACATGGTCGACATGAACTGGTTTTTCCTCTTGGTCATAGCGCTGGCTTGCGCGCCCGTGCTCGGCTGTCTGTGGTGGGTCGTGAACAGCAAGATCAGGGATCGGCGGCGCTCGCGGATCGCCGATCAGATGAGCGCGACGTACTACTTCTCGGCGGAGGACATCCCAGGGCGGAAGGAGCCACGTTCGCGGCGTGCCGCGGAGACGACCAGTGAACGGGCAGCGGCTGGCTCCGGTGGGGCGTCTGGCGCCGGGGGCCGGGCTGCTTCGCGGGACTCCGGTGGCCGGGCTGCTTCGCCCCGCTTCGGTGGCGGCGCGTGGCCTGCCGAGGAGCCTGAGCCTGCCGAGTCGGAGCCGGTGTGCTGCACGCCCCGCGAGGTGGCCCAGCACGATGGTCCGTGCGACTGCTGGGAGGACACCCAGGTCTTCGAGGTGCGCGACGGCTTGCCCGCGGTGCCGATGGTGCCCCGCACGCCACGGCGTCCCGCTGAGCCGCGGTCCGCGCCGCGTCGTCCGGCGCAGCCGGCGGCGGAGCGGGCCGCCGAGCGGCCTCCTGAGCGGCCGGTCGCCGGGTGGTCTGAGCCTGGGGCGCCTGGGGCGCCGCCGCCGTCCGGTCCCCCTGGGGCGTCGTCCGGCCCGCCACCCGGCCCGCCACCCGGCCCGCCCGGTGCGCGGCCCGGCCCGCCTGCCCCG
>WHUD01000184.1 GCA_009377385.1 Actinophytocola sp. | reverse complement strand
CCTGCCACAGATTTCGCCAAGGCGTGCGCTCGACGCGACGTCGGTGACCTCCTGGTAGGTGACGGTCTTGAGGTACTTGCCGACCCAGAGCCCACCGGTGTAGCGGGCGGCGCCTCGGGTCGGGAGCACGTGGTTGGTGCCGATCACCTTGTCGCCGTAGGAGACGCAGGTCCCCTCGCCGAGGAACAGGGCGCCGTAGTCGTGCATCGCGTCCAGCGCCCGGCGCGGGTTCTCGGTGAGCACCTCGACGTGCTCGCTGGCGTAGCCATCGGCGAGGGCGAACGCCTCGTCGACGCTGTCGACGACCACGACTTCGCCGTGATCGCGCCATGCCGGTTCCGCGAAGTCCCGTGTCGGCATCCCTGGCAGCAGCTCATCGATGTGGGCGATGACCTGCCTGCCCAGATCGGCGGACGTCGTGACGAGCACAGCAGGCGAGTCGGGCCCGTGCTCGGCCTGCGAGAGCAGGTCGACGGCGACGACGAACGGGTCGGCGGTGTCGTCGGCGATGACGAGGATCTCGGTAGGCCCCGCGAACAGGTCGATCCCGACCTCGCCGAACAGCTGCCGCTTGGCCTCGGCGACGTAGGCGTTGCCAGGGCCCGCGACCAGGTCTACCTTGCCGATGGTCTCGGTGCCGATCGCCAGCGCCGAGACCGCCTGCACCCCGCCGAGGAGGTAGATCTCGTCGGCACCGGCAAGTGACATGGCCGCGACCGTGGTGGCCGGGATCTCGCCGCGAATCGGCGGCGTGCAAGCGGCCACCCTCGGCACGCCAGCGGCCTTGGCGGTGACGATCGTCATGTGCGCCGACGCCGTCAGCGGGTACTTGCCACCTGGCACGTAGGCGCCTGCCGCCCGCACCGGAATGTGCTTCTGCCCGAGGTGTACGCCGGGCAGGGTTTCCACCTCGAACTCGCGCAGCGAGTCAAGCTGGTGCAGCGCGAAGGTGCGCACCTGCTCCTGCACGAACCGGATGTCGTCGAGCACCTGGCGCGGAACCTCGCTGACGATGCGGTCGATGTCCGTTGTGGACAGCCGAAACCGCTCGGGCGACCAGTCGTCGAACCGCGCGGAGTAGTCGCGGACGGCGGCGTCACCCCGGTCGCGGATGTCGTCGATGATCTTCTCGACCCGGTTCCGGACATGGGCGATGTCGTCGCGGGCGCGGTCGTTGCCACGGCGGGTCTTGAGTGTGTGGGGCACTGGGTTCCTCCAGTCGGGATCAGGGGCCGACCGGTGCCAGCTCGCGCAGCCAGTCGCGCAGGACACCGGAAAGGACGTGGGGATGTTCGAGTGGCAGCAGGTGACCCGCGCCTGGCACGACGCGCAGGTCGGCGTGCGGCATCGCCGCGGTGATGCGGCGGTGGAAGCTCACCGGGCACAGGGCGTCCGCGCTGCCGCAGACGACGAGGCTGCGAGACAACGAGTACCGCAGCGCGCCGAACGCGTCGCTCCGTGTCGCCTGGGCGGCCAGTTGCCGGAGGAACACATCGGGGCCGATCCGCCGCGCCATCGCGACGAACCGCTCGGCGTGCACTTCGGGTGGCGGATCCGACGCGAACATCGCGGGCAGGATCTCGTCACGCACCACCCGGTCGAAGCCGCCGTCACGGACGCGTTCGGCCTGCGAGCGCCAGGTGGCCAGCTGCTCATCGGTCGGCGCGGCCGCGTTCGTCGAGATCGCGACGAACCCGGCCACCCTGCCGGGAGCACGTCGCAGCACCTCGATCCCGGCGATCGCGCCGAGACTCAGTCCGATCAGGACGAACTCACCGTCGACGCTGGCGAGCACCTGCTCGGCCATCTCCCCGATGCTCGGCGCGCTGATCTCGACGTCGACCGCGCGCGGTCCGACGTCGTCACGCACGGCGGTCCACAGCTCGGGGTCGCAGAGCATCCCCGGCACGAGCAGCACGGGCAGGTCCGATGGCATCAGCCGGTCGCCCCCGGTACGAGGGCAGCCGGTGCGAGGTAGCCGTTGTGGTCGATCGCCACGCCGGCATCGGCTGCTGCCTTGACGACGGTGTCCTCCCAGCGCAGCCGTGTCCGGCCGTCGCCGCCGTTGATGACGACCATGCTCGCGGTGTCTCCCGAGACGTTCCGGAAGGAGCGCCATGCGTGCGGCGGGACGGAGAGCATGTCCCACGGGCCGAGCCGGACAGAGCGATCGTCGTCGAGGTTGAGCCGCACGTCCCACTCACCGTCCTTGACGATGACCACCTGCGTCTTGTCGTGCCGGTGCGCGAGCATCCCTCGGTCAGGCTCGGCGCGGAGCCACGCGATGTTGTGGCCGTGTGGTTCAGACACGCGCGGCCGCTGGCCCCGATCCTCGGTCATCCCATAGCCGACGACGGGTGCCAGTTCCGCGCCGCCGCCGGGCAGTGTGCTGTCCAGGAACGGCTCAGCCGACCAGGCGAGATCAGCGGATGTCGCCACCCGTTCCCGCATCGCGGCGGCCGGGTAGGAACGCAACCTGGCGATCTCGTCCGGCGACATCGGCCGGACCAGGTCGGCGTTCTCGGGCAGTTCGTCGCCCGCGACGGTGTCGATCAGGGTGTTGTCCGCGGTGAGGTAGAGCCCGTGTCCCTCGGCCTCGCGCAGTACCGTTGGCCCCCAGATGATGCCGCCGGTCACGTCCTGGCCGAGGGCCGTGAACAGCCAGCCGTCGTCCGGGCCGACGTTCGTGAAACCACGGAAGATCCACGGCGGAATCGAGGCGATGTCACCCTCCCGCATGGTCAGCTCGCCCTCGGAGCCGTCCGCGCCCCAGCGCACCAAGAACTCACCGCGGAAGCAGAGGAACACTTCCGCGGTGAAGTGCAGGTGCAGACTGTTGGTCACGCCGTGCGGCATGGCCGCCGCGCCGATGTTGAACCCGTGCGGCTCCCGCAGGTTGATCACCTGCCCGGCGCTCTGTGTCACCCCTGGGCCGATCATCGCGTAGTTCTGCTTGCGGTCAGAGCCGGGCGTCCGGCAGTCGATGAATGCCTGGTTGCAGGAGACGAAGTCGCTCCTGCGGATGGTTCTGCGGGCCAGCTCATCGGCGGACACCACGATGCCGTTGTCCATGCCACCTCCTATGTATACGTATGCAAATTATTCCCGCAACCGTGCCGTTGTCAAGGCTGTACTGGCGTCTGTCGGCGCTCGTGCCAAGTTAGACGTATGCTTGGCTCGGTCGAGAACAAGGAGGATGCTGTGGGCATCACCAGTCACGACGTGGCGCGACTCGCAGGCGTCTCGCAGCCGACGGTGTCGCGCGCGCTGCGCGGCGACACGCGTGTGTCCGCGGCGACCCGCGCGAAGGTGCGGGAGGCGGCCGCCGCACTCAACTATGTGCCGAGCGAGGCAGGTCGGAGCCTCTCGACACGCAGCACCCGCCGGATCGGGGTGCTCGTCACCGACCTGACCAACCCGTTCTATCCCCACCTGATCGCACCACTGCACGACGAGCTGGAACGGCTCGACCACCGGATGATGCTGTTCACCGAACGCACCGAGGCCGCCGTCGCCGCCGACCGGCTGCTCGATCGCTCCATCGACGGCGTCGTGCTCGCGACGGTGACGCTGGACTCGACGCTGCCAGAGGAGCTGCGCAGGCGGGAGCTGCCGTTCGTGTGCCTCAACCGGGAGGGTGGTTCGCCAAGCAGCGACGCTGCGGTCGTCGACAACCGCCTCGGCGGCGAGATCGCCGCTCGCGAGCTTGTCCGGCTCGGGCATCGCCATATCGCGGGGATCTTCGGCCCGGAGAACACCAGCACCGGCCGCGACAGGGAGCTCGGGTTCCGGATGGCGCTCGCCGACGCCGAGATCGCGCTGCGGCAGGCCCACACTCGGCACGGCCCCTTCGAGTTCGAGACCGGGGCGAAGGCGCTGGCCGAGCTGCTCGAGACCACGCCGGTTCCCACAGCCGTCTTCTGCGGCAACGACGTCATCGCGCTCGGCGCGCTCGACACGGCCAAACGTGCGAGCGTTGCCGTGCCGGACGAGCTGACCGTGATCGGCTTCGACGACATCCCGATGGCGTCATGGGCAGCGTTCGAGCTGACCACGATCCGCCATGACATGCACGAGATGGCGCGTGCAGCCGCGCGCCTGCTCGTCGAACGCATCTCCGGCTCTGCGGACAGCGCCGAGCCGAGGCGGGTGGTCCTTGAGCCGGAGCTCATCGCCCGCGGCACCCACGCGCCTGCCGCAGGGAACTGAACCACCAAAACATACGGATTTTCTATATAGCCCTAAGCTGACCAGCGAGGACACCGCTCTTGCGATGAGTTGTGCATACGCATACACTACGACCGTTCACAACTCGCTGCAGGAAGGACTGTCATGGCCGACGTTCGTTACCAGGGCGCGACCCGGCACTATCCGGGCGCCGTCATTCCGGCCGTCGATCGGCTGGACCTCGACGTGCCCGACGGCGAGTTCCTTGTGCTCGTCGGGCCATCCGGCTCCGGCAAGACCACGGCGCTACGCATGCTCGCCGGGCTGGAAACCGTCGACGAGGGCGGCCTGTTCATCGGCGACACCGACGTCACGCACACACCGCCGAAGGACCGTGACATCGCGATGGTGTTCCAGTCCTACGCGCTGTACCCGCACATGACCGTCGCGAAGAACATGGGGTTCGCGCTGAAGCTGCAGGGGACCCCGGAGCACGTCATCAAGGAGAAGGTCGCCAACGCAGCGAAGCTTCTCGAGCTGGAGCCGTTCCTCGACCGCAAGCCGAAGGCGCTCTCCGGCGGCCAGCGGCAGCGGGTGGCGATGGGCAGGGCGATCGTGCGCGAGCCCTCGGTGTTCCTCATGGACGAACCACTGTCCAACCTGGACGCGAAGCTGCGGGTGGAGACCCGCGCCAACATCGCCGCACTCCAGCGGCGGCTCGGCACAACGACGGTGTACGTGACCCATGACCAGGTGGAGGCGATGACCATGGGCGACCGCGTCGCGGTGCTCGCCGACGGCAGGCTGCAGCAGGTCGACACGCCGGCCGCGCTGTACAGCAGGCCAGCCAACGCCTTCGTCGCTGGCTTCATCGGCTCACCAGCGATGAACCTCGAGACCGTCGACATCCGCGACGGCCACGCCAGCATCGGCGACCTGACCGTTCCTATCCCCCGCGCGGTGGCCGAGATGGCACCCGCGCTCCAGCTCGGCGTGCGGCCGGAGTCCCTCCGCCTCGTCGGCGCGGGACACGACGGCTTCGAGCTGTCGGTCGACCTGGTCGAGGAGCTCGGCGCGGACGCCTACGCCTACGGCAGCGTGCGCAACGGCAGCGCGGACCACCGGATAGTGGTCCGCGTCGACGGGCGCAACGCCCCTGCGCGCGGCGAGGTCGTGCGCGTGGCGGTCACCGACGCCGAGGATCTGCACTTCTTCGACCCCGACACCGGCTCACGTCTCTGAGGAGCTGCGCGCGAGCAGCATGCGCTGCGCCAGCCGGGCGAGCTCCCGGCTGGCAGGGGAGAGCGTCTCCGCCTCCCGCTGGATCAACGCGATCGTGTCGAACAGCGGCTCGGAGAACCCGACCGTGCGCACCGACGGCGGGCAAGACGCGCTCTCGGCGACGGCACGCGACATGATGGTGTCCCCGATCCCTCGTTCGACGAGCGCCAGCGCGGACTCGACGTGTTCGACCTCGATCCACGGCTCGAGCTTGACGCCAGCCAGCTGCGCCCGGTCGGCGAGCTGCCTGCGGGTCGGATCCTTCCACCCGTAGTGCGCGTCGTAGAGGATCAGCCGCGCGTGCGCCAACTGCTCGGTCGTGACAGGCGTCGTCAGCCGCTCCGGGTCGCAGCTGGCGTAGAGCACCTCGTCGCGCAGCAGCGGGGCCACGGTCAGCCCCTCGCTGTCGATCGGCAGCACCGCGAGCCCCGCTTCCACCTTGCCGTCGGCGACCGCGGCCGCGACCTCGACCGAATTGAGCCCGATCAGCCTGATGCGCACCTCCGGGTAGCGCGCGTGGAACTCCTCGGCCAGGTCGGAAAGCAGGTAGTACGCCGCGTTGCGGAGCAGGCCGAAGGTGGCGACACCGCCCTTGAGCGAGCGCACCGACCGCAGCGCGTTCTCGGCGTTGTCGGCGGCGGCCACGGCCTGCTCGGCGAACGGGACAAGCGCCGACCCCGCCGCGGTCAGCACGAGCTTGCGACCCGCCCTGGTGAACACCGGCGTGCCGTGCTCGTCCTCCATCTTGCGCACCAACTCGGACACCGACGCCTGCGAGATGCCCATGCTCGACGCGGCGGCGGTGAACGAGCCGGTGCGCACCGACAGCAGAAACGCCCGGAGCTGCTTCAACGTCAGCTGCTGCAAAACCACAAGGAAACCCTATACCATAGACAGGTTTTGCGGGGCTTGTCCAGCAGAGATGTCGCCCTTAGCGTCGATGACATGAGATTCGACCCTGCCCGGCTTTCCGCGCTACACGGCCGCTACCGCCTGCTCAAGTCGCCGTCGGCCGACCGTCCGGCCGCTCAGCGCGACCCGGTCGTCGCCGACCGCGTCTCGCAGATGCTCACCACCATCGAACGGGACGGCATGGACGCCGTCCTGCGGTACGCCCGCGAACTCGACGGCTGGGAGGGCGCCGATGTCGAGCTCGGCCCCGCCGAACTCGAGCGCGCGGGTGACCAGCTTCCCGCCGAGCTGCGGGCGGCGCTCGAACTTGGCGCCGAACGCACCAGCGCCTTCGCCCGCGCCCAGCGCTCGCACCTCACCGACTTCGAAACCGAACTCGCACCCGGCCTCGTCGCAGGGCACCGCTACGTCCCGATCGAACGGGTGGGGGCCTACCTGCCCGCGGGCCGGTTCCCGCTGCTCGCGGGGGCGTTCATGACCGTCGGCGTCGCCAAGGTGGCCGGTGTCGGCACCGTGCTGGCCTGCACGCCACCGGGTGATGGCGGTCGCGGCAACCCTGCTGTGCTGTACGCCGCCCACCTCAGCGGCGCCGACCGAGCGTACGTGCTCGGTGGCGTCCAGGCGCTGGCCGCGATGGCCTTCGGCCTGCTCACAGAGCCACCCGTCGACATGCTGGTCGGCGCGGGCAACACCTACGTCGCCGAGGCCAAGCGGCAGCTGTTCGGCCGGGTCGCCATCGACCTGCTTGCCGGGCCGTCCGAGGTCGCCGTCATCGCCGACGACACCGCGGACCCGGTGCTTGTCGCCGCGGACCTGCTCGGCCAGGCCGAGCACGGTACCGACTCGCCAGCCGCGCTGGTCACCACGTCGCAGCGGCTCGGCGAAGACGTCATCGATGAGATCGAGCGGCAGCTGCGCGGGCTGAAGACGCGCGAGATCGCCGACCCAGCGTGGCGGCACTACGGATCGGTCACCTGGGCCAAGGACGCCGCGACCGCCGTCGCGCTGATGGACGACCTCGCGCCGGAACACCTGGAGATCCACACCGCTGACGACGGCTTCTACCTCAACGCGCTGCACAACTACGGGTCGGCGTTCCTCGGCCGGTGGAGCACCGTCGCCTACTCCGACAAGGGCATGGCGGGCACCAACCACGTGCTGCCGACCGCGGGCGGGGCCAAGCACAGCGCCGGGCTGTCGGTGTCACGCTTCCTCAAACCGCTGACCTACCAGCGGGTGTCCCGGGAGACGACGCCGAGCCTGGCCAACGCCGTCGACGTGATCTCCAGCTACGAAGGCATGGCGGCCCACCGGGCGACCGCGACACTGCGCCTCGACAGCTACCAGGAACGGGAAGGTGCGAACCGATGACCAAGGCACGAAACGACGCCGTCGAGCCAAGCGACGGCGCGGCCGCGGCGGTGGCCAGGACGGCGGCATTCGAGACACCGGAGGCGCAGGCGGGACAGCGACCCTCCGCGCCGCCGGGAACCACCGCACCGGTCGCCCGCACGATGCC
>WHUD01000183.1 GCA_009377385.1 Actinophytocola sp. | reverse complement strand
GCCCGCGGTGCCGTAGCGACCGGTGCCGTCCTCCAGCTGTTCCCGCAGCGCGAGCACCGTGGTGACCATGCCAGCCTGGGTGTCGAGGTTGTCCACGGTCGAGAGGATGTCGGACGCCGCCGTGTCGGCCCGTACGACGCCGATCGAGCCGGAACCGTCCGCCGCTGACGGCCTGCCTGCCAGCACGGCACCCGCCCCCGCCTTGTCCAGCTGGGTCGCGAACTGCGCGAGCGTGACGGCCTTGTCGCCTGCACCGGTGCCGTGCGCCCGGTCGCCGACAAGCACGACGGCGAGCTGTGCGGGCCGCACATTGCCGGTGGTCTCGATGAACCCGCCATCGGTCAGCCCGGCGAGGGCGGCGTCGCGCTCCCCCGCCGACGTCTGCGGCTTGGCGGTCTTGCCGTCGAGCAGCATCGTCTGGCCGAGCAGCGAGCCCGCGAGCGCGCCGGGGCCGCCGGACGTCGGGAACTTCGCGCCAGCGGGTTGCAGCCGGACCGCGATGTCGGACACCTGCTCCGCCTTGTTGGGGTCGGTGAACGCCTCGGTCAGCTTGATCTCCCCGGACACGCTGCCGCCCGATGACTCGATCAGCTTCACCACACCGTCGCGTTCGGACGGTGCGACGCCCTCGGTCGTCACGACGAGCACGGAGCGCTTGTCCAGCAACCCTGAGACGACCTTCGGCCCGACCGCACCCGCGAAGCCGTCAGCGTCGGCCAGCCGCGCCCTCAGCCCGTTGTTCTTCGCTTCGAGGTCGGTGACCTTGCTGACGAGCTCGCTCTTCTCGTTCGACAACGACGACAGCAGCGTGCCGCTGAGCGTCGTCGAACCGAGCACGACGCCGACCGCCAACGCGAGAAACACCGCGGCGATCGAGATGATGTGGTAGCGCAACGAGATCATGAGACCACCCCCGAGAACCACGTCGTCAGCCACCGCCACTGCTCGACGACCCAGTCGAGATAGACGTCGCCGACGTCGGAGACCAGCAGCGCGGCGGCAACCACCACAAGCGCGGACGCCACAAGCAGCACAACGGCCCACAGCGAGATCCGGCTGCGGTGCAGCATCGCGACCGCCTTGCCGTCGACGATCTTGGTACCGAGCTTGAGCCGGGTGAGGAACGTCGACGGGTTGGAGCCGGACCGGCCGCGGTCGAGGAACTCCCGCAGCGTCGCCTGGAACCCGACCGTGACGACAAGGCTGGCTTCGTGGCTGTCGGCAAGCAACAGCGCGAGATCCTCGGCGTTGCCGGTTGACGGGAACGTCACCGCGCCGACGCCGAGGTCCTGGATGCGGTCGATGCCCGGCGCGTAGCCGTCGAGCTGCGCAGGGATGACGATCTCGCCCGCGTTCTTGAGCGTGTCGGACTCGATGCCGTTCGGGTCGCCGACCACGACGTCCGGCGTGTAGCCCTGCTCGCGCAGCGTGTCGGCGCCTGCGTCGACGCCGATCAGCACCGGCCGGTGCTCCGCGATGTACTTCTTGAGCCGCTTGAGGTCTTTGGCGTTGTCGCTGCCCTGCGCGATGACGAGCGCGTGCCGGTCCTTCATCCCAGCCCGGAGGCCGGGAACGCCGACGCCGTCCAGGATCAACGTGCGCTCGGCACGCAGGAACTCCATGGTGTTGGCGGAGAACGCCTCCAACTGGGCCGTCATCCCCGCCTTCGCCTCGATCATCTGGTCGGCGACACTGTCGGGGGTTTGCACCAGTCCGCGCGCGATTTCGCGTTCGCCGTTGTAGAGGACGCCTTCGTGCAACCGGATCTTGGCGCCATCTTTGACACGGCGGAGAACGTCGGCTCCGACGTCATCCACGAGCGGAATTTCCGCACCAACAAGAATTTCCGGACCAAGATTGGGAAATCGCCCCGAGATGGACACCGATGCGTTCACGACGCCAGCGACCCCTGCCGCCGCGAGCGCAGCCGCGGTCGCGCGGTCGAGATCGAGCTGGTCAAGGACGACGATGTCGCCGGGCTCCACTCTGCGCAGCAGTTCCCCGGTACGTCGATCGACCCGCGCCACGCCGACAACTCCAGGCAGCGCTTCGGTGCTTTTCGAAAGCAGGCCGCTGAGTTTCATGGGCCCGATAGTGACAAAAGGAAAGCAGAATGCGAGCCCGCCACGCCGACGAACCGGAGCGAACTCAGTGGTGATTCACACCTTCTCGGCACCAGCGACGGTCAGCAGCTCCTCCGCGTGCGCACGTCCGGTCTCGGTGCCGTCCATGCCTGCCAGCATCCGAGCGAGCTCGACCACCCGTTCCTCGTCGCCGAGGGTGCGAACGTCGCTGCGGGTGACGCCACCGTCGGTGCCCTTGTCGACGACGAGGTGCTGGTCGGCGTAGGCGGCGACCTGCGGCAGGTGCGTCACGACCATCACCTGGTGGGTGCGCGCCAACCGGGCGAGCCGCCTGCCGATCTCGACGGCTGCCCTGCCGCCGACCCCGGCGTCGACCTCGTCGAACACCAGCGTCGGTACGGTGTCCGCCCCCGCGATGATGACCTCGATCGCCAGCATCACGCGGGACAGCTCACCACCGGACGCGCCCTTGTGCACCGGCAGCGCTGGCGCGCCGGGATGCGCGCGCAGCAGCAGCTCCACCTCGTCGACGCCGTCCGGCCCGGCGTGTAATCGCTGCCCGTCGACGATGAGGGCGGCGGAATCGTCGGCGTCTGCGGTCATCGGACGCACCACGACGTCGACCTCTGCCTGCGCCATCGCCAGCCCGGCCAGCTCGCCGGTGATCGACGTCGCCAGCTCGGTGGCCGCCTCGCCGCGTGCCCTGGAGACGGCGGCGGCGTGCCCTGCCAGCTCGGCAGCGAGCGCGTCACGGCGCCGCGCCAGCTCGGCGAGCGCCTCCTCCGAGGTGTCCATTCCGGACAGTTGCTGACGGGCCTGTTCGGCCCAGGTCAGCACGCCGTCGACGTCGGCGGCGTACTTGCGGGTGAGCTGCTTCAGCTCGGCCTGCCGCGCGAGGGCCTTGTCCAACGTTGCGGGGTCAGCGTCCAGGCCGTCGAGGTAGCCGCCCAGCTCGGAGCCGACGTCGGCCAACAGCACGGCTGCCTGCTCCAGCCGGGAGTCGAGTTCGGTGAGCGCGGGGTCCTCTGCGGCGGCGATGCGCTGCCTTGCCTCGCTGACCAGCCCGAGGGCGCCGGGCTGGTCAGGGTCGCCGTCATCGGCGCCGGACACCGCGGCCTGGGCGGCACCGGCGGCGGTGCGCAGCTCGTCGACCTCAGAGAGCCGTTTGATCTGCTCGACCAGCGCGGTGTCCTCCGCAGACTCCGGGGCGACGGCTTCGATCTCGTCCAGCCCGTGCCGCAGCATGTCGGCCTGCTGCGCGAGCTCGCGGGAACGGCTAGTGCGCTCGGTCAGCTCGCGGACGACGTCCTGCCACTCGGCGCGCACCCGCCGGTACCCCGCGAGCGGGGTGGCGACGGCGTCCCCGGCGAACCGGTCGATCACCGCGCGCTGCTCGGCGGTCCGCATCAGGCGGAGCTGGTCGTTCTGGCCGTGCACGGCGATGAGCTGGTCGGAGAGCTGCCCCAGTGCGCCTGCCGGGACGGACCTGCCGCCGAGATGGGCGCGGGAGCGGCCGTCCTTGCCGACGCTGCGCAGCGCGATCACGCTGCCGTCCTCGTCGACCTCGCCGCCGGACTCCTCGATCATCTCCGCCGCCGACGGCACCTTCGCCAGCGCGAACCGGCCCTCGACGACGGCCTTCTTCGCGCCGTTGCGCACCCGCGAGGCGTCGGAGCGGCCACCGGAGAGCAGGTGGAGGCCGGTGACCACCATGGTCTTGCCAGCGCCGGTCTCCCCGGTGACCACGGTGAGTCCCGGGTGCAGTTCGAGCAGGGCGTCGTCGATAACACCGAGGCCCTGAATCCGCATCTCGGCCAGCACGGGTCCCACCGTAGCGGGTCACCCGGACAATGCGTCGTGTCCCACGCCCAACGGTGTCGTGTCCCGCATTCAGGACGGCGTGTCCCCCACTCCGGACGTCGTGTTCGTCGTTCGGGACGTCGTGTTCGTCACTCCGGGGCGTGGCGTTCCCGCCAGCCCTTCACCGGCAGCGCGAACTTGTGCACCAGGCGGTCGGTGAACGGGCCTTCCCAGAGCCGCGCGAGCAGCACCGGCACCTCCCCGGCGACGACCCCGATCCGCGCGCCGAGCGGCAGCTCGACGTGCCGCATCCCGTCGCAGGTCAGGACGCCGGTGGAGCCGTGCGGGTCGATGTCGATGGCGATCACCGACTCCCGCGAGACGACCATCGGACGCGCGAACATGGCGTGCGCGTTGCTGGGGACGACGACCAGCGCCTCGACGTCCGGCCAGATGATCGGGCCACCCGCCGAGAAGGCGTATGCGGTGGAACCGGTCGGCGTCGCGCAGAGCACGCCGTCGCAACCGAAGGAGGAAACCGGGTGCCCGTCGATGCTGATCAGCGCGTCGAGGATGCGTTCCCGTGAGCTCTTCTCGACGCTGGCCTCGTTGAGCGCCCATGTCCTGGCAAGCACCTCGCCGTCGACGGTGACCGTGACGTCCACCGTCATGCGGCGCTCCACCTGGTACGACCGATCCACCACGCGCCGCACGGTGTCGGCGAGCGCGGTGGAGTCGGCTTCGGTGAGGAAGCCCATGCGGCCCAGGTTGACGCCGAGAATCGGCACCCGCGCGGGCCGCGCCAACTCGGCGGCCCGCAGCAGCGTGCCGTCCCCGCCGAGCACGAACACCAGCTCCACGCCGGACGCCGGCTCGTCCTCGCTGATCGTCAGCGGCAGCGGGTCCCTGACCGGGGTGTCGCCCTGGGCGGCGAGGAAGTCCGCCACCTTGGCGTCGAGCACCCGCAGCTGGAACCCCGCCGCGCCGAACAGCTCCGCGACCTCGCGCGCCGCCTCGCGGTTGGACTCCCGGTCGGGGTTGACCACGAGCAGCACCTGGCGCGTCATGCCGGCCCCTCCTCCACCGCCGTGGCCACTAGTTCGGCGCGCTGTACGGGATCCGCGAGATCCCCGGTGCGGCGCAGCCAGGCGAAATACTCCACGTTCCCAGACGGTCCAGGCAAGGGGCTCGCCGCCACCGCAGCTGTATTCAGGCCGAGTGTGGCGGCCTCGGTCAGCACGTCGAGCACGACCTCAGCGCGCAGCTCGGGATCGCGCACCACCCCACCGCTGCCGAGGCGTTCCTTGCCCACCTCGAACTGCGGTTTGATCATCGGCACCAGGTCAGCGTCCGGCACGGTGCAGTCGGCCAGCGCGGGCAGCACCAGCCGCAGCGAGATGAACGACAGGTCGCCCACCACCAGTTCCACCGGCTCACCGATGTCGTCAAGCGACAGCGACCGCACGTTCGTCTTGTCCATCACGACGACCCGCTCGTCGGTCTGCAGCCGCCAGTCGAGCTGTCCCCTTCCGACGTCGGCCGCGATCACCGTCCGCGCTCCCCTGCGCAGCAGCACGTCGGTGAAGCCGCCGGTCGACGCGCCCGCGTCGAGGCAGCGCTTACCGGCGACGCTCAACCCGAGCGGTTCGAACGCCGCCAGCGCGCCGAGCAGCTTGTGCGCGCCGCGCGAGGCCCAGCCAGGGTCGTCGGTATCGCGCACCACGATCGGCGCGTCCAGCTCAACCCCGGTGGCCGCCTTCTTCGCAGCCATGCCGCGCACCAGCACACTCCCACTGCTGATCAGCACGCCAGCGTGCTCCCTCGACCGCGCCAGGCCGCGCCGGACCAGCTCGGCGTCGAGCCGCGCCTTGCGCCCCACGCCGACGTCCTAGACCTTGTCGATGCTGGACAGCGCGACGGTCAGCTCGGTGTGCACCGCGTCGAACCGCTCTACGTGCTCGGCGACCGGGCGCTGGTCGAGGTCGTCCAGTGCCCGCACCGCCTCGGTGACGCCTGCGAGCGGGTCGGTGTCCTGCGGCACGTCCCCGGCCTGGTCCGCGCCAGGGTGGCTCATCTGCTTCTCCACGCGGTCAACGGTAGTCGATGTCCCGGACACCGAGCGCGTTCACCACGGCTTGTGCGGTGTCGGTGGTCGCACCAACGCGCCGGATCCCGTGTTGCCACGCCAGCGGACAGAGGGCCCGCAGCAGGTCGAGGGGTTCTCCGGTGCCGCTGACCAGCAACTCACCGTCCGCGACGTCGATCCGCCAGCCGGGCTTCTCCCCGACGGCAAGGTCCTCGGCGGGCCCGGTGACGGCGGCGGCGTCGTCCGCGAGGTACCTCGGGCGTTGTCCTTCCGGCGCGGTGAGCACGTCCGCCGGGGTGGTGACGCCGCTAAGCACCAGCAACGCGTCCATGCCGGCTGCGGCGGCGCCCGCGATGTCGGTGTCGAGCCGGTCGCCGATCACCAGCGGCGCCTGCGCGTCGGCGGCGCGGGCGGCCTCGGTGAACAGCCCCGGTTCCGGCTTGCCCGCCACGGCGGGGCTGGCGCCTGTGGCGGCGCGCAGGGCGGCGACCATGGCGCCGTTGCCGGGTAGCTGGCCGCGTTCGGTGGGCAGCGTCGGGTCGACGTTGCACGCCACCCACCGCGAACCCGACCGGATCGCGGTGCAGGCTTGGGCGAGGTCGCGCCACCCGGTGTCCGGCGAGTGGCCCTGTGCGACGGCTACGACGTCGTCGCCATATCGGCGAGTCGTCCGCAGGCCGAGGCCGCTGACCTCCGCCGCGAGGGCGTCCGTGCCGACGACGAGCACCGTGGCGCCCGCGGGCACCATGGACGCCAGAAGTCGCGCGCCCGCCTGCGCGCTGGTGGCGACCTCGCAGGTGTCCGCTGGCACGCCCAAGTCACGCAGGTGCGCAGCAACGGCGTCCGGCGCCTTGGAGGCGTTGTTGGTCACGAACCGCACCGCGACGCCCGCCGTGTGCGCGGCGTCGATCCCCGTGATGGCGCCCTTGATTGCCTCAGAGCCGTGGTAGACCGTGCCGTCGAGGTCGAACAGCAGGCAGTCGTAGCGGTCAAGGAGCGACTGCGCCGTCATGCCAGTTCTGCCGCCCGTTCCGCCGCGTCCGTTTCCTCTTCGGTGTCGGCTTCGGCAGCGTGGGTGAACCAGGTGGCCGCCTCATCCTTCCTGCCAGCCGCGAGGAGGTTGTCCGCGTAGGCGTAGAACAGCCGCGCGCTCCACGGCAGCCGCTTGCCAGGGTCGAGGTCGTTGCCCTGCAACGCGACGACGGCCGCGTCGAGCTGGCCAAGGTCGCGCCGCGCGCCCGCCGCGACGATGCGTAGCTCGGCCGCGATCTCCGGGGGGAGGCTCTTGAGGTCCGTTTCCTTGGCGAGGTCGAGCGCCCGTTCCGAGCGTCCGAGAGCGCGTTCGGCGTCGGCCATGATCGCGACGTGGATGTTGCTGCGCGTCATCCGCCGCACCGCCCTGAGCTCGGACAACGCATCCGCCCACTGCCCGGCGTGGTACGCGGCGAGCCCGACGGCCTCGCGCACCACCGGGATGCGGGACGCCTTGGCCTTGGCGAACCGGGCGTGCTCCAGCGCCGCTTCCGCGTCGACGTCGATGAGTTCGCCTGCCGCCACAAGGTGTTTGCCGACGAGTTCGGCAAGGTCCTTGGGCAGGCTGCGCAGCTCCTTGCGCACCTCGATGTCCAGGGCCGAGACGTCGATGTCCTCGGGAAGTTCCGGAGCAACGGGGCCTCGCGGCTTGTCATCCTGACGACGGTCCCGCTGGCCGGACGGCCTCTCGTCCCGGTGCCAGTCGCGCTGCCCGCTGGGCTTGCCGTACCGCTGTAGGTCACGCCTGTCACGCTGGTCGCGCCGTGGCTTACCGCCCCGCTCACCGCGCGGAGGCGCGCCGCGACGACCTGGTTCAGACACCGTGACCTCCATACCTTTCAGCTTGATGAAGCGTAGCCGGTGCGTGCGCACCGGCTGTCACGCCCTGTGCGCGACATGACCCATGCGACACCCGTTCCCGACATACCACTGCCCCGGGGAGCGGAAACGCTCAACCCGGGGCAGTGTTGAAAAATGTCCGGCGGTGTCCTACTCTCCCACACCCTCGCGAGTGCAGTACCATCGGCGC
>WHUD01000182.1 GCA_009377385.1 Actinophytocola sp. | reverse complement strand
CAAGACCGGGCAGACCTGCTCGATGGCGGCGCTCGACGGCGAGGACGCCGTGCAGATCGCGCGGGTGCCTGCCGGGCGGGTCCTGAGCATCACGCTCACCACGGGCACCCGGCTGCCCGCGTACGCGACGTCGATGGGGCGCGTCCTGGTCGCGGGGCTGACCGACGGGGAGATCGAGCGGTTCCTGGCGCAGGTGACGCTGCATCCGCTGACGCCGAGGACCACGACCGACCCGGACCGGCTCCGCGAGATCCTCATGACGGTACGCGAACAGGGCTGGGCGCTGGTGGACCAGGAGCTGGAGGAAGGCGTACGTTCGTTCTCCGCGCCGGTGCGGGACTCGACCAACCGGGTGGTCGCCTCGCTGAGCATGTCCTGCCATGCCACGAAGGTGAGCCTGGAGACGATCCACGACGAGTACCTCCCGATCCTCACCAAGGCCGCGGGAGAGATCAGCTCGCGCCTGGGAGCCACGATGTAACGCGCGAGCCACCCGCGATCGTCGGAAAGGGGCGATCATGGCTACCGATTTCACCGAGGCGAACGCCGCCGACGCGGTCGTCGACAGCTTCGCCGACACGCCCGACCCTCGGCTGCGCACGATCATGAGCAGCCTCGTTCGTCATCTACACGGTTTCGTGCGGGACGTCGAGCCCACGCTCGCCGAGTGGGAGCAGGCCATCGAGTTCCTGACCGCGGTGGGGCAGAAGTGCGACGACAAGCGCCAGGAGTTCATCCTCTTCTCCGACGTGCTCGGCGTGTCCATGCTGGTGGAGACCATCAACGCACGCGGAGCGGCCGAGGCGACCGCGTCGACCGTACTGGGCCCGTTCCACGTGGTCGAGTCACCGCGCAGGCAGCTTGGCGAGAGCATCGACCTGCTGGGCGGCGGGGAGCCGTGCGTGATCGCCGGGCGGGTGCGTTCGGTCGACGGCACGCCGCTGCCAGGCGCGCAGCTGGACGTCTGGCAGGCCAACGACCAGGGCTTCTACGACGTCCAGCAGCCCGACGTGCAGCCGGAAGGCAACGGGCGCGGGCTGTTCACCGCCGACGGCGACGGTGTGTTCTGGTTCCGCACCGTTGTGCCGAGCTACTACCCCATACCGACCGACGGTCCGGTCGGCAGGTTGCTGACCGCGACGCGGCGCCACCCCTATCGCCCGGCGCACATCCACGTCATCGTCAGTGCCGACGATCACGTCCCGGTCACAACGCACGTGTTCGTCGCCGACAGCCCGTACATCGACAGCGACGCGGTGTTCGCGGTGAAGCGGAGCCTGATCCGCGAGTTCCGCGCGGTCGACGACGAACACGAGGGAGCGACCTACGGCGTGTCAGCGCCGTTCCGACGTGCCACCGTCGAGTTCGTGCTTGAGCCCCGCGAGCAGGACAGGTGAGCGCTGGTGGTCATCCGCCCGCCTCGGCCAGCCAGGGATAGCGCTCGGTGTCGCGCCCCGCGTAGTCCGGGTCGAGGTAGATGAAGCATCGCTGGATCTTCCAGTCGCGGATCTCGAACACGTCGCACCAGCGGCCTGCGCCCCACTCGGGCACGCCTGCCCGCCACGGGCCGTCCTGGTGCTCACCGTGACTGGTGCCCTCGGCGACGATGGTGTCTCCGCCGGAGAAAACCCAGTTGAACAGCGCGTAGTGGTGCGTGATGTTGTTGACGGTCCCGCCGACGTCACCGAACAGCGTGCCGATCTCGTCCTTGCCGGTGGCCAATCCCCACTTCGGGAAGTACACCTGGGCGTCGTCGGCGAACAGTTCGAGGATGTTCCCGCCGGTGCTGGTCACCCCGCCGTTGTCGAATGCCTTGAGGTACTCCAGCGCGACCGATTTCCGTTGCTCGTCGGTCATGGTGTCCTTGGTGAGGGCCATGATTCACTCCTTTCTTTCGTTCTGTGACTAGGGCTATGGCGGCGCGCCGAGGTCCGCGCTGATGCGTCGTGCGGTGCTCACCAGCGAGGGGAGGAACGACTTGCGCAACGTCTCAAGCGGCACCCGTCCGGCATGGCTGGACGAGTTCAGCGCGGCAATCACCTGCCCGCTCGCGTTGCGTACCGGCGCGGCGATAGACCGTACGCCGTCCTCGAGTTCCTGGTCGACGAGTGCCCAGCCCCGCTCGCTGACCTCCTTGAGGATCGTGCGGAGCTGGTGCTCGTCGGTCACGGTCCTCGGCGTGAGCCGGCGCGGCTCGACACGGGCGAAGTAGCGGTCAAGGTCCTGTTCGGACAGATCCGCGAGCAGCACCCGGCCCATCGAGGTGGCGTAAGCGGGCAGACGGGTGCCGATGGCGAGCATGATGCTCATGATCCGTTTGGTCGGCACCCGTGCGATGTAGACGATCTCGGTGTCATCGAGGATCGCCATGGACGAGGACTCGCGGGTGTGCTCGACCAGTTGCTCCATGTACGGCTGCGCCACGTCGGTGACGTTGAGCGAGGACAGGTAGGCGTAGCCGAGGTTGAGGACGCGCGGCGTCAGGGCGAACCCCCGCCCGTCACAGCGCACGTACCCCATCCGTGTGAGCGTCAGCAGCATCCGCCGCACCGTGGGGCGGCTGAGCCCGGTGATCTCCGCGACCTCGCTCAGGGAGAGCGCGGACGTGTGGTCGGCGAACGCCTGGATGACCACAAGGCCTCGTTCGAGTGACTGCACGTAGTCGCCGTCACCGGCAGGTTTGGGCATCCCGCCCTCCTTACGGCTCCGGGAGCGCGGACGGGTGCCGCGCCAGCGGAGTCACCTCGATGTCGAGGTAGGGAAACAGCGGCAGGCCCGACAGGATGTCGTGGAGTTCCTCGTGCGAGTCGACGTCGAAGATGCTGATGTTGGCGTACCGGCCGGCGACTCGCCAGAGATGCCGCCACGTACCGGCGCGTTGCAGTTCCTGTGCCTTGGCTTTCTCGTTGCGCTTCAGCTCGTCCGCCACTTGCGGATCGAGATCGGGCGGGAGGTTCACCCGCATCGCGACATGAAACAGCATCCGGTCCTCCTGTTGTACCTGTTGAACCGGTGACCCCGGACGTGCGACGCCGTTCAGCTTGACACCCGGTGTGGCCTGGACCACACTAGCGTATGTGACCGGATAGCGTCCAAACTATACGCAATGCGTACAGATTTGCGAGGAGGTCGCCGTGCGGATCGACTCGCGATCGCTGCGAACCTGCCTCGGCTTCTTCGCGACCGGAGTCACGGTCATCACGGTCGAAGCCGAGGGAACGGCTCACGGTGCCACGGTCAACGCGTTCACCGCGGTATCCCTCGAGCCGCCGCTGGTGCTGGCATCGCTGGATCGCAACACCAAGATCTGCAAGTACCTCGACGACCGGCCGTTCACGGTCAACGTGTTACGTGATTCGCAGGACGACGTGGCGCTGAACTTCGCGGGCAAACCGATGTCCGATCCGGTGCGATGGGAGTGGCCTGGCGGCGAACTGGCGCCGCAGCTGGCCGGGTCACTCGCCGCCATCGCGTGCACCCCGTGGCGCAGCTACGACGGCGGTGACCACGTGCTGTACCTGGGCGAGGTCGTCAACATCGAGCACCGAGGCGGCGAGCCGCTGGTGTTCTACTGCGGTAAGTTCCGTCATCTCGGTTCCGCGTTTGCCGAGGTCCCGTGGCTGGAGTCCGCTGACTACCCCGGGCTGTCCTGGTTCCCGTCGAGCTGATCACGCCGAAGCAACCCGCGTGAAGGAGCAGAAAGTGACCGCACAGCAGGAAACCACAGCCGAACAGATGGCCAACCGCGCCAAGCGTCCGATGACGGGCGACGAGTACCTTGAGAGCTTGCGCGACGGCAGGGACGTCTTCATCTACGGCGAGAAGGTCGACGACGTCACCACGCACCCGGCCTTCCGCAACGCGGCGCGAATGACGGCGCGACTGTACGACTCGCTGCACGACTCCGAGAAGCAGCCGGTCGTCACGGCGCCGACCGACACCGGCAACGGCGGCATCACGCACCCGTTCTTCCGCACCCCGCGCTCGCGGGAGGACCTCTACGCCGACCGTGACGCGATCGCGGAGTGGGCGCGGATGACCTACGGCTGGCTGGGCCGCAGTCCCGACTACAAGGCCAGCTTCCTCGGCACGCTCGGCGCGAACGCCGAGTTCTACGAGCCGTACAACGAGAACGCGCGCCGCTGGTACACCGAGTCGCAGGAGCGGCTGCTCTACTGGAACCACGCGATCATCAACCCGCCTGTCGATCGCAACCGGCAGCCCGACGAGGTGAAGGACGTCTTCGTCCACGTCGAAGAGGAGCGCGACGACGGCCTGATCGCCTCAGGGGCGAAGGTCGTCGCGACCGGGTCGGCGATCACGCACTACAACTTCATCGCCCACTACGGGCTTCCGATCAAGACAAGGGAGTTCGCGCTCGTCTGCACGATCCCGATGAACGCGCCAGGCATGAAACTGATCTGCCGGGCGTCGTACTCACAGACGGCCGACACGATGGGTAGCCCGTTCGACTATCCGCTGTCCTCCCGGCTGGACGAGAACGACACCATCTTCGTGCTGGACAAGGTGAAGATCCCGTGGGAGAACGTCTTCATTTACGGCGACCCGGAAAAGGCGAGCACCTTCTTCCCCGGCTCCGGCTTCCTGCACCGCTTCTCCTTCCATGGCGTCACCCGGCTCGCGGTCAAGCTCGACTTCCTCGCGGGCCTGCTGTTGAAGGGCGTCGCGGCAACCGGTACGAAGGACTTCCGCGGCATCCAGACCCGCGTCGGTGAGGTCATCGGCTGGCGCAACATGTTCTGGGCGATCTCGGACGCGATGTGCGCGCGGCCGGACGAGTGGGTCGGTGGCGCGGTACTGCCGCACCTGGACTACGGGCTGGCGTACCGCTGGTTCATGACGGTCGGCTACCCGCGCATCCGTGAGATCATCCTGCAGGACCTCGGCAGCGGGCTGATCTACCTGCCTTCGCACGCTAAGGACCTCAAGTCGCCGGAGGTTCGGCCGTACCTCGACCGCTACCTGCGCGGCACGGACGACATGGACGCCGTCGAGCGGATCAAGCTGATGAAGCTGATCTGGGACTCCATCGGCACCGAGTTCGGCGGCAGGCACGAGCTGTACGAGCGCAACTACTCCGGCAACCACGAAGGCGTGCGCGCCGAGCTGCTGTTCGCCGCCCAGGAGTCCGGCATGGCCGACGACATGCAGGGTTTCGCCGAGCAGTGCATGGCCGAGTACGACCTGGACGGCTGGACCGTGCCCGATCTCTTCAACCCGGACGGAGGCCACTGAGGCCGGCGTGCGCGGTACAGAAAGGAGCTGACCATGTCCACTGAGCGTGTCGCGACGGTCGTCGGTGATTTCGTCGACCGCATCAACGATGCGATCGCCAAGCACGAAGTGACCTACGACGAGTACCGCGCGGCGGTAAGCTTCCTCATCCGGCTGGGTGAGGCAGGCGAGTGGCCGCTGTTCACCGATGTGTTCTTCGAGCACACGGTCGAGCGGTTGAACCAGGGTGAGGGCGGCACCATCGAGGGGCCGTACTACGTCCCCGGCGCGCCGTGGCTGGAGAGTCCGTACGTGATGCCGATGCGCGACGACGAGAAGGGCGACCCGCTGATCCTGTCCGGGACCGTCCGCGCGGCCGACGGCGAGCCGGTCCCCGGTGCGGTGCTCGACATGTGGCAAGCCGACGCCGACACCAACTACTCCAACATCCAGGAGGAGCCACCGCCGTTCAACCTGCGGGGCAGGATGACCACCGACGAGAACGGCGAGTTCGAGGTGCGCACCATCGTGCCGCCGTACTATCACCTGCCGCGCGGCGGTCCGGTGGAGGAACTGCTCAACGCAGCAGGCTGGCACGACTACCGGCCGGGGCACCTACACTTCAAGGTCTCCGCCGAGGACCACACGCCGCTGACCACGCAGCTGTACTTCGAAGGCAGCCGGTACCTGGACTCGGACGTCGCAAGCGCCGTCAAGCCGGAGCTGATCCTGCCGCTGCACAAGCACGACTCGCCGGACGAGATGGAAGCGCGCGGGATGAAGAAGCCGTTCTTCACCACGTCGCACGAGTTCCGGCTCAAGCCACAGACCGGGTAGTCGGCGTTCGGGGGAGGTCGTATGTGTCATCCGGAAGACGTCGACGTCTCGATCCCAGGGGTGGTGCGGGACGAAGCCGAGATCTCGCTGACGTCCGGGGAGCGGTTACCGGGACTGTGCTGCCGCCCGGAGAGCGGGCACGGCCCCGGGATACTGCTGATCTCGGACATCTACGGGCGGACACCGTTCTACGAGCATCTCGCGGAACGACTGGCGGCGGAGGGATATGTCGCGCTGCTGCCGGACATGTTCTTCCGGCTCGGCCCGTTGCCGGAAGTCACCCGGGACGCGGCGTTCGCTCGCTGGGACCGGCTCGACGAGCATCAGGCACTGTCCGACTTGGAGTCCGCGATCGGGTGGCTACGGCAGCACGCGGGCTCGCGGACGTCGACGGTCGGCCAGCTCGGGTACTGCCTCGGCGGCACGTTCGCCCTCGACCTGAGCGCCCGGCTCGGCAACCTGGTGACCGTGTGCTACTACGCGTTCCCGAAGACCAGAAGCGGCCCCAACCAGGCCCCGCGCCCGATCGACATCGTCGGCTCCATCCAGGGCCCGATCCTGTCGTTCTGGGGCGACGCCGACTACATCGACCTCGACGAGGTGCGCGAGTTCTCGGACGCGGTGCGTTCGCACGGCCTCAGCTACGCCGACGAGATCTACCCGGGCGCGGGGCACGGCTTCCTGAACGGGCTCGTCGAGGACAGCGACAACACCGGGGCGGCCAAGGATTCCTGGTCCAAGGCGCTCGAGTTCTACGCCACGCACCTCGCGGGCGAGCGCGTCAGCTGACCTCGTGTGAGCCGCGCCAGGACCATCGCCGACCACGATACGGAGTACATGTACCGATGACCCGGCTCACCGTCGAGTCCGTCGACACCGCCATCATCGACCTGCCGCTGCGGCGCCAGCACCGGTTCTCGTCGCTCGCGATCGACCAGCAGAGCTACGTGCTGGTCCGGGTGCGCACGGCCGAGGGGATCGAGGGAGTCGGTGAGGCCGTCGTCCCCGGCGGGCCTTGGTGGGGTGGCGAGTCCATCGAAGGCATCAAGGTGGCGATCGACACTTACCTCGGGCCGTGCCTGACCGGGCGGAACGCCACCCAGGTGGAGTCACTGCGCGGCGAGATGGACCGCGTGGTCCACGGCAACCCATTCGCCAAGGCCTCGGTCGAGATGGCGTTGTTCGACGCCTGGGGCAAGGCGCTCGGGGTGCCGGTCTACGACCTGTTCGGCGGGCTGTACCGGGAGACGCTCCCGGTGACGTGGGCGCTCGGTGCCGACGACGCCAAGGTCGTCATCGACGAGATCGAGGGCAAGCTCGACGGGGGACTGCACGCCAGCTTCAAGCTCAAGATGGGTGCCCAGGAGCCGGCGCGGGACGTCGCGCGCGTCCTGGACATCTCGCGGGCGCTCGCGAAGCGCGCCAGCCTGCGGGTGGACCTGAACTGCGCGTGGGACGAGTTGACGTCGACCCGGTGGCTGCCGGAGCTGGCAGCGGGCGGCATCGAACTGGTGGAGCAGCCGGTCGCTGGCTGGAACGTCGACGCGCTGGCGCGGCTCAGCGCGCTGCTGCGGATTCCGATCATGGCCGATGAGAGCGTGTGGAGCCCGCAGGACGCCTTCCGGCTGGCACGTGCGGCCGCCGCCGACATCTTCGCCCTCAAGATCCCGAAGTCGGGCGGTCTCACGATGGTCCGCCGCGTCGCGGACATCGCGGCCGCGGCGGGTATCAGCTGCCACGGCGGGACGACGATCGAGAGTTCCATCGGCACGGCGGCGAGCGCCCAGCTGTACGGCGCGCTGCCGGAGGTCACCGAAGGATCCGAGCTGTTCGGGCCGCTGCTGCTCGCCGACGACGTCGTCGCCGATGGGCTCGACTACCGCGACGGGCAGCTGCACGTGCCTCGGGGCTCCGGCATCGGCATCACCCTCGACGAGGACAAGGTCCGCCACTACACCCGCCCCTGACCTCGTGTCCCACGTTCGGAACGCCGTGTCCCACGTTCGGAACGCCGTGTCCCACGTT
>WHUD01000181.1 GCA_009377385.1 Actinophytocola sp. | reverse complement strand
CGTGCAACCCCCGACACGCCCATGAACGCCTACGTTATTTTGTCGCGGGTCCTAACGGGCGGCTTGAGTACGCAGCAGGCGTGTTTCGTCCTGGTCGATTGAGTAGGTCTCGGGCGGGCGGATGAGGGCGGTGTCGCTGCCGTGGTAGGTCACTGCCACGCCGTAGTCCTGACGCGCCTTTTCGAGGGTGATGTAGCCGTTCGCGACGTCGTTGAGCACGGTCTGGGGTGCGCGGGCGTGGGGTTGGCCGTAGCCGCCTCCGCCGGGCAGGGTCACTTCAATCTCGTCCGTGCTGTCCAGCCGGATCTGTTCCTTCGACGCGAGGTCCTCGCCGTTTGCAATGCGGAACCTGCCGGTCGCTCCGGACGATCCGCCGTCGAGCCCCGGGGCCGGGGACGTGATGCGGTCGCCGTTGATCCCGACGGTCCACGCTGTGTGGGAGCGGCAGGCAAAAATGTTGGTCTGGCCTACCTCGGCCTCCACCAGGTGCTCCCAGGATGGGTCGACCCCACGCGCGCCGCTGGCCACACCGCGACCTATCAGCTGCGGCTCCGCGGAGCCGGCTCCTACCTGTACGAGTTCACTGACGGCGACCTCACTGTCGACCCCGAGCAGCGACTGATGGCCCTGCAAGGACGTAGAAACCGTTTTTCCAGTAGTGAGGTGGCGTTTTCTAGAGTAAGAACTGTACCCAGATGACTTGTACGCGGTCGAGAAATCGTTCCTTGAGGCAATCGATTCCTTCCTCGTGGCGCCGGTGTAGCCTATCAGCGCCAGAGGCTCGAACGATCGAGGGGTAGGCGTGGCCACGATCCATGAAGTCGCCAGCACCGCCGGGGTGTCCGCGTCGACCGTGTCCCGGGTGCTCAACGGCCGCACGGACGTGTCGCCCGATCTGGCCGCGCGGGTACATGCCGCCGTCAAGGAGCTCGACTACCGGCCCAACAGCATCGCGCGCAACCTGCGTCGGCAAGCCACGATGGTCTGGGGCCTGATCATCTCTGACATCGGCAACCCGTTCTTCACCGCCATGGTGCGCGGGATCGAGGATGCCGCGCACGAGGCCGGCTACTCGCTGGTGCTGTGCAACAGCGACGACGACCTCGACAAGGAGCAGCGCTACATCGAGATCGCGCTGGCCGAACAGATGGCCGGCGTCATCATCTCGCCCTCCTCGGAGGCGTCGACCGACCTGTCCGCGTTGCTCGAGCGCGGCATCCCCGTCGTCGCCGTCGACCGCCGGGTCGGGCGACTCGATATCGACACGGTTCTCGTCGACAACGTGTGGGGGGCACGCCTGGCCACCCAGCACCTGATGGACGCCGGATGCAGCCGCATCGCCTGCATCACCGGCCCCACCCGCACCACGACCGCCGCCGAGCGGCTGTACGGCTTCCGGCAGGCGCACGAGGCCGCCGGTCGCGAGGTCGACGAGGACCTGGTGATCCTGGAGAACTTCAAGGAGGACGGCGGGTACAACGGGGCCCGACGGCTGCTGCGCAACGAGAGCCGGCCGGACGGGATGTTCGTGGCCAACAACCTGATGACGGTGGGCGCGTTGGAGTCGTTGGTCGACGCGGGCGTGCCGATCCCGCGCGACATGCTGCTGGTCGGCTTCGACGACATCCCGTGGGCACGGCTGACCCGCCCGAGGCTGACGACCGTGCAGCAGCCGACGTACGAGATGGGCCGGGAAGCCGGGGGCCTGCTGGCCGCCCGGATCGGCCACCAGCCGGGACTTCCGCGCACCATCGTGCTGCCGCCGAGCCTTCAGGTCCGGGAGAGCTCACACCGGGAGTGAATAGCTCCTCCCAGGGGTCCGCCTGATTGGCCCTTGACCCTGAAACCGATTTCTGAAACCTTGGTCGGCATGCTTCAGGCGGTGATCGGCGTGGATGTCGGCACATCGAGCAGCAAGGGTGTGCTCGTCGATCTCGACGGGAACGTCCTTCGACGTGCGTCCCGGGAGCATGCCGTCGACCGGCCCCGGCCCGGCTGGGTCGAGATGGACGCCGACAACTGGTGGCAGGAGTTCGCGTCCCTCACCGGCGAGCTCCTCGCGCCGGCGGCTGCGCAGGTCGTGGCGGTCGGTGTCAGCGGGATGGGGCCTTGCGTCGTGCTCACCGATGCCCGGAACCGTCCGCTGCGTCCGGCGATCCTGTACGGCGTCGACACCCGCTCGACCCGCCAGATCGAAAAGCTGACCGGGCGGTTCGGCGAGGACGAGATCCTTGCCCGGTGCGGGTCGGTGCTGTCCACGCAGGCGGCGGGCGCGAAGGTCGCGTGGGTGGCCGACGACGAACCCGAGCTGTTCGCGCGGGCGCGTCGTCTCTTGCTCACCAGCTCCTGGCTCGCGTTCAACCTCACCGGCGAGTACGTGCTGGACCACCACTCCGCCAGCCAGTGCACCCCCTTGTACGACACCGACGCGCGCGCCTGGTACCGCCCGTGGGCCGAGATCATCGCACCCGGACTGTCCCTGCCCCCGCTGCGGTGGCCGGGCGACATCGCCGGGACGGTCACCCGGGAAGCCGCCGAGCGGACCGGCCTGCCCGAAGGCGTCCCGGTGATCACCGGCACCGTCGACGCCTGGTCGGAGGCGGTCAGCGTCGGCGCCCAAGAGGTGGGCGACCTGATGCTGATGTATGGCACGACCATGTTCCTCGTCAACACGGTCGCGACGAAGGTGACCAGCCGGTCGCTGTGGGGCACGGTGGGCGCGTTCCCCGGCACGCGCAACCTGGCGGGCGGCATGGCCACCTCGGGCGCGATCACGAGCTGGCTGCGCGAGCTGTTCGGGTCACCCGACTACCCCGAACTGCTGCGCCTCGCCGAGGATTCCGGTCCCGGGGCCCACGGCCTGTTGATGTTGCCCTACTTCGCGGGCGAGCGAACGCCGGTCATGGACCCGCACGCCCGCGGCATCATCGCCGGCCTGACGCTCTCCCACTCGCGCGGCGACCTCTACCGCGCGGCGCTGGAAGCCACCGGGCTCGGCGTGCGGCACAACATCGAGACCCTCGAAGCCGCGGGCGGCGATGTCCGCCGCATCGTCGCGGTGGGCGGCGGCGTGCAGGGAACGCTCTGGGCCCAGATCGTCTCCGACATCACTCAGCGGGCGCAGGCGATCCCGTCGCAAACCATCGGCGCGAGCTACGGCGCGGCGTTCCTCGCCGCCCGGTCCGTCGCCGACGCGTCGATCGACGCGTGGAACCCGGTGAAGGAGATCAGGGAGCCGCGACCGGAGGTCGGCGCGGAGTATGACGAGCTGTACGCCGCATACCGCGATCTGTATTCGAGCACCCGAACGATCGCCCACACCCTCGCGGCACGGCAGGAAAGGAGCCCCGCATGAGTAGCTACCCGACGCCGGCACCGGCCGACCCCGTGCCCGCGCCGCCCGTGACCGTCTACACCGTCGCCAGCGGCGACCTGCGACCGAGCGCGAACCTCGCCGGGTGGGCGACGCAGCGCCGGCTGGAGGACGACCTGACCGAGGCGATCACCTCGCTCGGCTGGCAGGTGCGGCGCGGTCATCAGGTCGACGACGAGCTCGGGCACGGCTTCATCGGCAGCCAGCGCGCCGGGATCGAGGTCTTCAAGACACTGCCCGCCGACGCCCCGCTCATCGTGGTGGAGGCCGTCTGGCAGTACAGCCACCACGTCCTCGCCGGACTGCGCAGCCATCGCGGCCCGATCCTCGTGGTGGCCAACTGGAGCGGAGAGTTCCCCGGCCTGGTCGGGTTGCTCAACCTCACGGGCAGCCTCACCAAGGCCGGCATCAGCCATTCGACCTTGTGGAGCAAGGATTTCACCGACGAGTGGGCGGTCGCCGGGCTCAAGACCTGGCTCGAGACGGGCGAGCTGACTCACGACGTCAGTCACGTGCGCGACCTGCCCGCACTTCCCGGCGGCCCCGAGGCCGACCTCGGCCGGGCGCTGGCCGCTCAGCTGTCGACCGAGAAGGCGATCATCGGTGTCTTCGACGAGGGTTGCATGGGCATGTACAACGCGATCTTCGACGACGAACTCATCAACCCGCTCGGCATCTACAAGGAACGCCTGTCGCAGAGTGCGCTGGTCGCCGAGATGAACACGGTCAGCGACGAGGAGGCCAAGGCCGTCCGATCATGGCTGGACGATGCCGGCATGACGTTCCACACCGGCACCGACGAAGCCACCGAACTGACCGACAACCAGCTGCTGAGCCAGTTCACGATGTACATCGCCGCGCTGCGGATCGCCGACGACTTCGGGCTGGACGCCGTCGGTATCCAGTACCAGCAGGGGCTCAAGGACACCGTCCCGGCCAGCGACCTCGCCGAAGGCCTGCTGAACAACGTGCAGCGGCCACCGGTGCGCAGCAGGGACGGCGGCCGGGAGCTGTATCCGGGCGCGGCGCTGCCGCACTTCAACGAGGTGGACGAGGGCGTCGGGGTCGACTCGCTGGTCACCAACCGCATCTGGACCGCGATGGGGCTCGACCCGGCCACCACCCTGCACGACATTCGCTGGGGCGAGGAGTATCGCGGCGAGTTCGTCTGGGTGTTCGAGATCTCCGGATCCGTCCCCGCATCGCACAACGGCGGCTACCACAAGTCCTACAGCATGCGCCAGCCACCGATGTTCTTCCCGCTCGGCGGCGGAACCCTCAGCGGGGTGTCGAAACCGGGGGAGATCGTCTGGTCACGGGTGTTCATTATGGACGGTGCGTTACACGTCGACCTGGGCCGCGCCAGCGTGGTCGAGCTGCCCGCGGCCGAGACCGAACGACGGCTGCGCGCCACCACCCCGCAGTGGCCGATCATGCACGCGGTGCTGCACGGCGTCAGCCGCGACCAGTTCATGGCACGACACAAGGCGAACCACCTCAACGTGGTCTACGCGCCCGATGCCGAGACGGCCGACAAGGGGCTGCTGGCCAAGGCGGCCATGTTCGCCGAGCTAGGCGTCCACGTTCATCTCTGCGGCGACGTCAACATCGAACACCCTGCCTGAGGAGGATGCCGTGGTGACGCCACCGCTGTTGCGGATCGAGCACGCGAGCAAGCGGTTCCCCGGTGTCCAGGCGCTCTCCGATGTCGGGCTCGAGCTGCGGCATGGCGAGGTGCTCGCGCTCGTCGGTGAGAACGGTGCCGGCAAGTCGACGCTGATGAAACTGCTGACCGGCATCCACGAGATGGATGAGGGGCAGATCTACCTCGAGGGCAGGCCGGTCACCATCGACAGCCCGCGCACCGCGCAGGAACTCGGCATCAGCGTGATCCACCAGGAGTTCAACCTGATGGCCGATCTCACCGTCGCCCAGAACATCTACATCGGACGGGAGCCGCGTGGCGGCGGGTTCCTGCTCCGGGAGCGGGAGCTGAACCGGCGCGCGCGTCGGCTGTTCGAGCGCCTCGGCATCACCATGGACGTCCGGCAGGAGGTCGGCCGGCTGAGCGTGGCCAAGCAGCAGATGGTCGAGATCGCGAAAGCGCTCTCCCACGACGCCCGCGTGCTGATCATGGACGAGCCCACCGCTGCCCTCAACGATGCGGAGGTCACGGCCCTGTTCCGATTGATCGAGGGCTTCCGCACCGACACCACCGGCGTCATCTACATCTCCCACCGGATGGAGGAGCTGCAGCGGATCAGCGACCGCGTCACGGTATTGCGCGACGGCTGTTACGTCGACACGCGGCCGACGGCCGACACCGGCACCCAGGAGATCATCTCGTTGATGGTCGGGCGAACACTCGCCGGCCAGACGCACTCCGAACCCAGATCCGTTAACCGGACGGAGCCGGTGCTGCAAGTCGAGGGACTGTCGACCAAGGCGCTGTTGCGCTATATCACCTTCGACCTGTACCAGGGCGAGATCCTCGGGTTCGCGGGCCTGATGGGTGCCGGACGCACGGAGCTGGCGCGGGCGCTCGTGGGCGCCGACCCCGTCGACGGCGGCGCGGTGCGCGTCCACGGCAACCAGGTGAAGGTGCGCAGCCCCGCGGAAGCGGCACGCCACGGCATCGGGCACCTGTCCGAGGACCGCAAGCGCTACGGAGTGCTGCTCGAGCAGGACGTGATCACCAACATCCTGCTGCCGTCGCTGCCGCACTACAGCACCCGGGGCGTCGTCCGCGACAAGGCCGGGCGTGCGAGGACCCAGCAACTGGTGCGACAGCTGGACATCAAGACACCGTCACTCAGGCAACCGGTGAAAAACCTGTCCGGTGGAAACCAGCAGAAGATCGTGATCGCCAAATGGCTGGCCAAGGACTGCGACATCTTCATCTTCGACGAGCCCACCCGCGGCATCGACGTCGGGGCCAGGGAGGAGATCTACCAGCTGCTGAACGACCTCGCCGCGCAGGGCAAGTCGATCATCATGATCTCTTCGGAGCTCGAGGAGGTCCTGCGCATGTCCCACCGGATCGTGGTCATGTGCGCCGGCCACATCACCGGAGTTCTCGACGGCACGGAAGCCGACCAGGAGCTGGTCATGGAACGCGCAACCCGCTTCAGCGCATGAGTTCGGAGGGACCCATGGTCGAGACAGAGACCCGCTCGCAGCAGCGCAGCCTGCCCAGCGCGCCGGGCAGGATCAACCTCCGGGCACAGCTGCACCAGGGTCTGGCCTTCGCCAGCCTCGTCATCCTGTTCCTGTTCTTCTCGCTGGCCAGCGAGGACTTCATGGAATGGACCAACGTCAGCTCGATCCTGCTCTCCACCGCCGTGATCGGCATCCTGGCGCTGGGCACCACGTTCGTGATCATCACCGCGGGCATCGACCTCTCCACCGGCACCGGCATGACCCTGTGCGCGGTGATGACCGGGATCTTCCTGACGAACATGCAGCTGCCGCTGGTGGTCGGCGTTGCCGGCGGGATCCTGACCGGGGCGCTGCTCGGACTGGTCAACGGCGTCAACGTCGCCGTCCTCAACATCCCGCCGTTCATCGCCACCCTGGCGATGATGCTGATCGCGCAGGGCCTGGCCCTGGTGATCTCGGGAACCCAGCCGATCTACTTCACCGACGTCGACGGATTCATCAACATCGCACTGGGTGAGCTGGTCCCCGGCCTGCCCAACGCCGCGCTGGTGTTGTTCGGCATGGCGCTCATCGGCGCCCTGGTGCTGGCGAAGACCTTGCTCGGCCGCTACGCCTTCGCCATCGGCAGCAACGAGGAGGCCACGAGCATCTCGGGGATACAGGTGCGCAAGTGGAAGATCCTCATCTACACCCTGGCGGGGGTCTTCACCGGTGTCGCCGGTGTGATCCTGGCGGCTCGGCTGAACTCGGCCCAGCCGTCGTTGGGAATCGGCTACGAGCTACAGGCCATCGCGGCGGTGGTCATCGGCGGCACAACGCTGAGCGGCGGAAGAGGCTCCATCGTCGGGACGATGATCGGGGCCCTGCTGATGAGCGTGCTCACCACCGGGCTGCGCATCATGTCCATCCCGCAGGAGTGGCAGACCGTCGTCATCGGCATCGTCATCCTGATCGCGGTCTACGCCGACAACCTCCGGCGCCGGAGGGCCTCATGACCTCACGGCGACCACAGCACACCGTTCACCACCTGCTTCGACAAGGGAGTTGAGACCTCATGCGGAACAAGCTGATCGCAGTCGGCGGCGCCCTCGCTATCCTCGCGACGACCCTGGCGGCCTGCTCATCCTCGGGCGCGGACGACGAGGAGGGCGGCAAGCCGTACGTGGCGATCGTCTCCAAGGGCTTCCAGCAACAGTTCTGGCAGGCCGTGGAGCAAGGCGCGCAGCAGGCCGCCAAGGAATACGGCGCCAGGATCACGTTCGAGGGGCCGGAAAGCGAGAGCGACGTCGACGAGCAGGTGCAGATGCTGCAGACGGCGCTGAGCCGCGACCCGGACGCCATCGGCTTCGCAGCCCTGGACAGCCAGGCGTCCATTCCACTGATGATGCAGGCCGAGCAGGCCGACATCCCGGTGATCGCCTTCGACTCCGGCGTGGAGGACAGTGACGTCCCCGTCACCACGGCGGCCACGGACAACAAGGCAGCGGCCGCACTGGCCGCCAAGCGGATGGCGGCGGAGATCGGTGACAAGGGGCAGGTGGCGATCGTCGCGCACGACCAGACCAGCGT
>WHUD01000180.1:8037-8249 GCA_009377385.1 Actinophytocola sp. | reverse complement strand
GGTAGCCGCGTGAGAGTAACGTCGCCAGCGCGAGCACGACGGCGACCTTGGCCACCTCGGCAGGCTGCACGGTGAAGAACCCGAAGTTGATCCAGCGCCGTGCCCCGTTGATGGTCGAGCCGAACACGGGCACGGCGAGCAGCAGCGCGATCCCGCCGCCGTACACGATCCACGCGATCCGTGACAGCTCCGTCAGCCTGATTCGGCTCACC
>WHUD01000180.1:240-8027 GCA_009377385.1 Actinophytocola sp. | reverse complement strand
GCGGTAGTCCTGTTGCGCGCGCACGATGGCCTCAGCACGTCGCGCGGTTGGCGGACACGAGCAGTGGCGCGGACGCCGCCTTCGCCGGTGTGTTGGTCACCGCGACGATCGCGAGCGCGCGAGAGTCCGGCAGCGCCGGGCGGCTGATGCCGTACACCTGCTGCCACCATGGCTCCGCGGTCATCGTGACGCCTTCGCGTTTGCGAATATCGTCGGTACAGCGATCAACGATGCGTAGTGACCAGCTGATCTCCCTGGCGGACGCGGACGGGTCGAGCAAGACGTCGACGCGTACCGGGCACATCCTGCCTCCAGTGCAGCCGCCTTCCGCGCGCTCGATCGTCACGCCGTTGATCGGACCGGCGGCCTTCGGGGCGAGCCGCGGGACCTGCCCGGGTTCGTCGTCGTCGCTTGCTTGTGTGTCGCTGCCCGGTGCCTTGCCGCCGCTGCTCTCGTCCTTCGGTGGGGATACCGGCGGCAGTTGCTGCGACGGCTGGCCGGTGGTGAACACCGCCTCCCAACCGCGATGCAGTTCCGACCACGCTCGCGGCACTGCCCACCAGCCCGCGACCGCGACCATCGCCGCGATCAGGGTGATCACAACGGTCTTGCGGCCGGGCAGGCGCCGCTTGCGATGCCACGCCTTGCGCCGGGCGCCGCGCAGATCGCCCCTGGCGAGGGCGAGAGTGTTGCCGGACGACGACGCGGGTGCGGGCGAGCCGGCCGAGCTGCCGTCCGCCGGGCTAGCGGAGTCGCCGCCAGCCGCGCCTGCCACTAGGCCGCCTGCCGCAACGCCGCTTCCCGGGCTCTCGCTCTGCGGCGTCGACCCGCTTATCGGCGTCGTGTCCCGCAGCGCCGTGCGACCTTCTGTCGCTGTGACCAGCGCGACGACCTGCCTGCGGGTCGTCGCCGTCCAGTCGTCCCAGCCGGCATCGTCGCCTGCCGCGAGCTCGGCAACGGCACTCCGCACCTTGTCGCGGAGTTCGGTCAACTCGGCACAACCGCCAGCGAGCCGGTCGGTCAGCAGCGCGGCGTCCACCTTCCTGCGCGCGCTGCCGCCTCTGGTGTGGACGACGAGCTGGCGCACGAGCGAGTTCGCCGTTGTCGCCGCGACCGGCAGCCGTTCGCCGCCGTTCGTGCGTCCGTTGGTGCCCGTACCGCCATTGGCGCTACCACCCGTGTCACTGCCACCGCTGTCCTCATCGGATTCCGGTTCGGATTCCGACGCTGTGCCGTTCGCGCCAAAGTCATCCGTTGTCGCGGTTGACGTCGTGGATCCGGTGCCGTTCGCCGCATCGGCCGTTGGAGCGATCGCCACGGTGCCGTCTCGCCGCACGAGCACCGAACGATCGTTCACCTGGTCAGGGCACTCACCACGCTCCTCAAGAGTGACGAGCGCGTCCACCAGGTCTACGGCGAGTAGTCCGGCCTGTGCGGGCGTCAGTGTCGCGACCGCGAGCAGCCTGCGCAGCGCGATGGCGTCCGCGAGGCCGTTACCGGTATCCGCTTCGGTGTGATCAGATGGTTCTCCATTGGCAGCCGCGGCACCAGGTTCCAGCTCGCGGCGCGTGTCCTCTTCTGCGTCGCGTTGCTGTGACTGGTGAATTGCGGCATTTGCCATTGCGCATCCCTTGCCCCGACTTGTGATGTGCACCACCCATTGTCGCGCGATCGGGGGCACTTTGTGGAGGTCCAATCGTGCCCAGCCTGTGATCGCTATGGGTGATCACCCTAGTCCTCGTTTGCTGCCATGGAACCCACAATCTGATAGAGATGCGGACAAGATTCGAGTATGCGCGCATACCGTGGTGGTCCGGTAGGCTTTCCCGCACGATGTCTTGCCGAGGCGGAGGGGTGCGGTGGCAGCCAAACGACCATCCTGGGCGCCAGAGGGCGTCGACATGGAGGTGCCGAGCCCGGCACGCATGTACGACGCGCTGCTCGGCGGTTCGCATAATTTCGACGTCGATCGCAAGGCCGCGACGAACGCGGCCGCGTTGGTTCCGGATCTGCCCAAGGTAGCGCTGAGTAACCGCGCCTTCCTGCGGCGATCGGTGCGGTATCTGGTCGACATGGGCATCCGGCAGTTCCTCGACATCGGCTCCGGGATCCCGACCGTCGGCAACGCGCATGAGGTCGCGCAGCGCGCCGCCGCGGACAGCAGGGTGCTCTACGTCGACATCGACCCGGTCGCCGTCGCGCATTCCGAGGTCATCCTGGCAGGAAACGAGCGGGCGTCGGCCATAGAGGGCGATCTGCGCTCGGGGTCCGACCTGCTGACCGATGTGCGGGTCCGCAACATCATCGACTTCGACAAGCCGGTCGGCGTGCTGCTCGTCGCGGTGCTCCACCTGCTCGCCGATGCCGACCAGCCGCACGATGTGGTGGCTACGCTGCGTGACGCTCTCCCGGAAGGCAGCTACTTCGTCATCTCGCACCTGTCGAGCGCGAATCGGCCTGAGGACGCCGCCCAGCTCGGGGATCAGGCACGCAACCAGAGCGGGGTGCCGATCCTCTTCAGGAGCAGGGAGGAGATCACCTCATTCTTCAACGGTCTTACGGTGGTCGACCCAGGCGTGGTGGAATTGCCATTATGGCGGCCGGAATCGGAAGCCGACATCGATGAGGAACCCGGCCGATCCCTGGGGCTCGCGGGGGTCGGGCGCAAAGACTCTCCCACGAGCTGAACGCCATGACTACAGCGCACTCGGTCGGGCGGTTCGCCACGAGGTGGGCCGCTTCGCTCAAGGGCGCTGTCGCACCGGCGATGACCCGCGCCGAGCTTGAGGACTTCCTGCGGGACCTGACCGAGCAGCTCGCCGAGGCCATGCGGTCGACGCCGTGCCGTCCCGAACTGGGCAGGGCCGTCGGCAAGGCGCTCATCGACGCGCACTACCGCGACGCCTCGGTGCTGAACCGCACGCTCGCGCTGCTCGACGACGGGTTCGTGGCCGAGCTCGGCTATGAGGACAGCGCCGACGTCGCGTCCAGGATCTCGGCGCTGCACGGCGCGGTCGCGGAAGGATTCGCGATCGCACTGCGGGACACGGTGCTCGCGGAGCAGGAGACGACCCAGCGGGCCGCGCTCGCCGCGGCCCGTGCCGCAGAGGAACGCCGCCGCGCCAGCGAGGCCCGCTTCCAGGCGGTGTTCGCCGGGGCGGCCGTCGGCATCGGCGTCGTCGACCTCTCTGGCGCCGTCCTCGAAGTGAACGACGCGATGGCGGGCATGCTCGGCCGGACGACCGATGACATCAAGGGCCGCACCATCGGTGACGTCATCGGCCCGGAGAACATCGGTCACGCCTACGCTGAGTTCCAGAAGCTGCTCGCCGGTGACATCGACCAGTTCCGGCTGGAGACCGCGCACCTGCGCCCTGACGGCAGGGTCGCCAACGTCGACCTGTCCATGACGGCGGTGCGCAACCGCACCGGAACCCCCGACTTCTTCATCGGCGTCGCCGTCGACGTCACCGAACGCCGCAGGTTGCAGAACCGGCTGTGGCACGAGTCCCGACACGACGCGCTCACCGGGCTGCCCAACCGCACGTTGTTCTTCGAACGGCTCGAGGCGGCCGAGCAGCCGCTCGGGTTGTGCTACCTGGACCTCGACGGGTTCAAGAACATCAACGACAGCCTCGGCCACGACGCGGGCGACTACGTGCTGCGCGCGGTCGCGAACCGGCTGCGCAAGGCCGTCGAGCCGGACGGCTGCACCATCGCCAGGCTCGCGGGGGACGAGTTCGTCGTGCTGATCGAGCGCTGCGGCAGCCCGGACCGGGTGGCGCGGGAGGCCGAGAAGATGCTTGCCGTGTTCGGGCGGCCGATCGAGTTCGACGGCGAGCAGCTCAGCGTCACCGGCAGCATCGGCGTCGTCCACTCCGCGCTGGTCGGCCGCGATCCAGGGCGGCTGATGCGCGCTGCGGACGTCACGCTGTACCAGGCGAAGGCCAACGGCAGCGGGCGCTGGGAGCGCTACGACCCCGCACGTGGCGAGCAGGAGCTGACGCGGCACAGCCTCGCCACTGCGATGCCAGCCGCGCTGGCGCACAACGAGTTTCTGCTGCACTACCAGCCGCTCGTGTCGCTCGACGACTCCAGCGTGCGTGGCTTCGAGGCGCTGGTGCGCTGGGACCATCCCCGGCTCGGGCGGGTCTCGCCCGGCCAGTTCATCCCGGTCGCCGAAGAGACGGGCAACATCAACGCGCTCGGCCAGTGGGTGCTCGAGCAGGGCTGCCTGCAGGCGCGGCGCTGGTTCGACGAGTTCGGCATCGACGACCTCTATGTCAGCGTCAACGTCGCCGCGACGCAGTTGCGGCAGCCCACGTTCGTCGCCGACGTGCTCGGCACGCTGGACCAGGTCGGGCTGCCCGCGATGTGCCTGCAGCTCGAGCTCACCGAGAGCGCCGTCGCTGGCGACACCCACGGCGCGCTTGTCGCGCTGCGGGAGCTGGCCGCAGCTGGCGTCCGGCTGGCCATCGACGACTTCGGCACGGGCTACTCCAATCTGGCGCACCTCGGCAGGTTGCCGGTGCACCAGCTCAAGATCGACCGCTCGCTGCTTGCGTCGTCCCGCAAGGGCGAGGTGGTCGATCCCGCGCACGACAAGATCGTCGCCGCGACGATCTCGCTTGCCCACTCACTGGGGCTGGACGTGCTAGCCGAGGGCGTCGAGACCACGCCGCAGGCCGACCGGCTGCGGTTGCTGCAGTGCGACGGCGCGCAGGGGATGCTGTTCGGCGGTCCTGTTCCGGTCAGTGAGGCGGCCGAGGTCCTTGCCTGCCAGACCAGGCGCGCGGACTCCGCCTGAATCGGCTGTAACCTTCCACGGCTCCGCAGCGAAGAGCCAGGCATTTAGGACATCTGGGTTGAACTTGTCCCTTCGGGTGGCTCAGGTGTCCAGGCGTCCGTCATCCGGAGTAGCCGGTGGCGGCTCTTCAGAAGGAGACTTCGTCGTGGTCAAGTTAGCCAGATTAGCCGCGATCGGCGTATTCGCCGCAGTGCTCGCCCTCTTCGGCGGAACGCTGAGTGCGTCAGCGGGCCATTGGACCAGTGTTACACAGGTCGGGGGCAATCCGGCCTGTGAAGGCGGGCTCAAGATCGAGCCGGTCACCAGCGGCACCTACGGGCCGGTCACCATCGCGGTCAGCGGGTCGTCCTTCGGCTTCAGCTCGACCGAGCCGGTCGTCGAGGTCATCGTCAAGGGCGGGCCGAACGCGAACGTGTACACCTACGACCCCGGCGTCTTGAGTGACAGCGGGCTCACCGCACCGCTGAACCCCAAGAACGACAGGCCGTACGGCCTGAGCCACCTGTGCTTCTTTTTCGGCGACGGCAAGACGCCGCCGGACGACCCGAAGGACCCGGACCCCAAGGACCCTGAGCCCGACCCAGGGAAGTAGTCCTTCCACACCGTGAACTGGCCGGGCACGCCGCGCGTGCCCGGCCCCATCGCATCGATCAGAGGAGGTACCGGTGTCCCGTCGTCACTGGGTGAGCGCGGCAGCGGCAGTGTTGGCCAGCGCGCTGATCGCCCCAGCCCAGGCTGCCGCCGAGCCAACACCACAACCCGCCGACCTCGGCATGGCCCACCTGAGCGACCTGTACGTCACGACGACTTCGGACGGCAGGGAACTGCTGCGGTTCTCCGCCACGATCGTCAACGTCGGTTCAGGTGCGTTCGAGCTGGCGGCGTCCCGGCCGGACACGGGGTCCCCGTGGTCCGTCTCGCAGCGGGTCAGCCAGTCGGACGGGTCGACGGTGGCCGTGCCGACGTCGGCCGACATGATCTTCGATACCGGCGACCACCACAGCCATTGGCACGTGCGCGACCTGGAAAGCTACGACCTGCTCCGGCTGGACAACGGCGTGAAGGTGGGCGCGGGGGTCAAGACCGGGTTCTGCTTCTTCGACACCCACGCCTACGAGCTCAGCCTGCCCGGCGCGCCCAGCCAGGGCGTGTACCGGCCAGCATCCTGCGGCAGCCACGACTCGCTCGACGTGTCGATGGGGCTCTCGGTTGGCTGGGGCGACAAGTACCCGTGGAACTTCAGCGGCCAGTACATCGACATCACGTCGATCGACAACGGCAAGTACCGGCTACGGGCCACCGCCGACCAGCTCGGGCTGTTCGCCGAGGCCAACGAGACGAACAACGAGACCTGGCTCGACATCATGCTCTCCCGCCGCAACGACAGGACGTCGGTGAAGGTGCTCGGCTACGGTCCGGACGCCCTCAACCCCGCCGAGGACAGCGGCAGCGGCGGCAGCAACAACGGCAAGAAGGGCAACCCGCCTGGACGCTCGTGAGGCTGGGGTGCCACCTCCGCCCGCGTCACCCCAGGCACGGACTCCGCGATGACGGTGGCAACGTGGCGGTCGGTGAGATCGTTGTGGTGGTGGGGTTGTGGTTGTTGTTCCCGTAGTCAGCCCAGCACCACAGGCAGGGACTCAACGCCGTAGACGATCGACGTCTCGCGGAACTCCAGCTCGTCATCCGGCGTGGCGAGCCGCATGTCCGGGAACCGGCGAAGCAGCGCGGGAAACGCGGCGCGCAGCTCCATCCGGGCCAGCTCGGCGCCGATGCAGCGATGCACGCCGTGGCCGAACGCGAGGTGCTGCGTCGGTTGCCTGCTGGCGTCGAAACCCGCCATGCCGGGACCGAGTGTGGCGTCGCGGTTCGCACCGCTGAGCGAGCACAGCACGACGTCACCCTCGGCGATGGTGGTGTCGCCGATCTGGACTTCGCGCCGGGCGAAGCGGGGGAACGCGACTTGCACCACGGTCAGGTACCGCAGCAGTTCCTCCACCAGGTCGCGCACCGAGTCGTCGTGCATGGCGCGCTTACGCGCGTCCTGATCGCGTAGTAGCACCAGCGCGCCGAGCGCGAGCATGCTGGCCGTCGTCTCGAAGCCGCCGGTGAGCACGCCGTCGGCGAGCCCGGCAAGCTCGCGGTCGCTGACGTCGTCGCCGTGCTCCCGGATGATCATGCCGATGAGGCCGTCTCCTGGCTGCTCCCGCTCCTGTTCGACGATGCGCTGCATGAACTCCAGCGACTGCGAGATCGCGCCGAGTGAGGCGTCCGCGCCGCCGAACAGGTCGAACCGGCGCATGCTGAGCTGCTGGAAGTCGTGCCGGTGTTCGTAGGGGACGCCGAGCAGTTCGCAGATCACCAGCGACGGTATGGGCAGCGCGAACGACTCGACAAGGTCGACCGGTCCAGACTGCGCGGCCATCTCGTCCAGCCGCTCGGCGACGATCGCGTCGATACCGGGCGTCAGCCGGGCGAGGCGGCGCATGGTGAACTCCGGCGTCAGCAGCTTGCGCAGCCGGGTGTGATGCGGCGGATCGGCGAACCCGAGCCCGCCGGGGTTCTGCTCGACACTCGCGCCAGCCTGCCCGACGACGTTGCCGAAGTCGTTGCTGAACGTCTTCACGTCCGCCAGCACCGCCTTGGCCTCGGCGTGGCCTGTGACCAGCCAGACGTTGACGCCGAACGGGATGCGCAGCTTGCTCACCGGTGCCCGTTCCCGCGTCTCGCACAGCTCGGGGATCGGATCGAGGCCGTGGCGCCTGAGCGGACGCAGCGCGGCGTCCGGCAGGAACGGCAGCTTCGCCAGGTCGAAGCCCCGCTTTCGCGTGCGGTGGAGATAGACACGTGTCAGTGCCGATGCCAGCCACGATCTGATGTCCAACACGCGCGCGACCGTATCGGCCGCGGCTGAACAAGCGCTGAGACTCGCGCCGCGATGTGAGCAACCTCAAGACGTCGAGCCGCGTGGAAATTGGCC
>WHUD01000180.1:0-230 GCA_009377385.1 Actinophytocola sp. | reverse complement strand
CTCTGATACCCCCATGGGTATAGTACGATCGAGGGCGGCAACATGGAGGTGGACGTCGTGGAGATCAAGCCGGAGTCGATCGGGGACGCGCTGGTGCGGTTGCGTCGGGCGCGGGGTCAGCTGACCGGAGTGATCGAGGCCATCGAGGACGGCAGGGACTGCGCGGAGGTGCTGACGCAGCTCGCGGCGGTATCCCGCGCGCTCGACAGGGCCGGGTTCAAGATCGTGGC
>WHUD01000017.1 GCA_009377385.1 Actinophytocola sp. | reverse complement strand
GCTGGTCGCCGCCTATCTCCAGCAGAGGCACGAGATCTGGTGGGCACACCTGGCGCAACGGCTTACCGACGCGGCCTCACCCAAGGCCCTGACGGTCTTCGACGCCTACCTCGACCACAACGACCTCGACACCGATCGTGGCTGTGCCTTCCTCAACGCCGCTGCGGAGCTGCCTGCCGACCATCCGGGAGTCGCGGTCATCCGAGAGCACAAGCGGGCGGTCCGGGACAAACTCGCCGAGCTCGTCCGGGTCGACGCTCCGCACGCCGAGGACCCCGACGCGCTCGCCGAGGAACTGTTCCTGCTACTCGAAGGCGCCGTGACCCATATCGGCATCGACGGCGACAGCAAGCGGATGCGGACCGCGAAGCGTATCGCGTCCGCCCACATCGAAGCGCAGGGGTAGTCACCCGTCCCGGACGATCTCGAACAGCAGAAGGCCTGCCAAACCGGCGTACACGCTTGCCGAGAGTGGTTCACAAGGAAGCCGCGCCGGAACCCCTTGGCAGGCTCAAGGACGGCACCCCAAGCTGCGCGCCACTGGATCGCCACGTGCTCCACGCGAGATAGGCGAGGTCACCCCTACCCCGTTTTCGACCGGGAAGACCTGCCTGCCACATCCATCGACGACCGCGTCGCGCCGGAGAACGGGATCAGGTGGGCAGTCAAGGACACGCGATACGTGCTCACCGAATGAATCGGCACAAGGTCGCCGAGCACGGCAAACGCATCCGACAGCGTGCGACGCGGTCGCGCTGAGATTCAGACCCGTGCGGCCGCTTCCGGCCGGAGGTCGACCCGCCGCAGGAGCTGAGCGTTGAGGGCGACCACGATGGTGGACAGGCTCATCAGCACCGCGCCGACCGCCATTGGCAGCACGATGCCCGCCCAGGCGAGCGCACCGGCCGCGAGCGGAATCGCCGCAAGGTTGTACCCGGCCGCCCACCACAGGTTCTGCACCATCTTGCCGTAGCTGGCCGACGAGAGCCGCTTGATGGCGACCACGCCGCGCGGATCGTCGGAGGCGAGCACGATCCCGGCGGACTCGATCGCGACGTCGGTGCCCGCACCGATGGCGACGCCCACGTCGGCGCGAGCCAGTGCCGGGGCGTCGTTGACCCCGTCACCCACCATCGCCACCGTGTGACCGCGACCCTGTAGGTCGGCTACCGCGGTGTCCTTGTCCTCGGGCAGGACCTCGGCGAAGACCTCGTCGATGCCGAGTTCCTCGGCCACGGCGTCGGCGACCTGCTGCGCGTCACCGGTGATCATGCCGACCTTCACCCCGAGCCGGTGCAGGGCGTCGACGGCAGCCCGCGACTCCGGCCGGACCTGGTCCTCCAGCGCGAGCGACCCGACGACCTCGCCGCCCCGCACGACGTACAGCACCGCCGCGCCACGCTTCCGCCAGCGCTCGATGCCGTCACCGATCTGGTCGGGGACCGCCAACGCGCGTTCACGCAGCAGGGTTGGGCCACCGACGGCGACGTCCTGCCCATCGACCTCTGCCTCGACACCCCGCCCGGTCATCGAGCGGAGGTTCGTGGTCGCGCAGGGGGTGAGACCGCGGTCGCGAGCGGCGGCCACGATCGCACGGGCGAGCGGGTGCTCACTGTCCGACTCCACCCCGGCTGCCAGGGCGAGCAGCGCCTCTTCGTCGCCGTCGGCCGCCGCCACTCCGGTGACGGCGTGCTCCCCCTTGGTCAGCGTGCCGGTCTTGTCGAACAGTACGGCGTCGACGTTACGGGTCCGCTCCAGCGCGAGGCGGTCCTTGACCAGGATGCCGTTGCGCGCGGACTTCGACGTCGAGATCGACGTCACCAGCGGGATCGCCAGCCCGAGGGCATGCGGGCAGGCGATGATCAGCACCGTGACCGACCGTACGACGGCGGCGTCCGCGTCCCCGGCGAGCGCCCATACCAACACCGTGATGGCCGCAGCCGCGACGGCGACGTAGAACAACAGGGCCGCCGCCCGGTCGGCCAGCACCTGAGTACGGGACTGGGACGCTTGCGCCTGGGCGACCAGCCGTTGGATGCCCGCCAACGCCGTGTCATCGCCGACCGCGTCCACGCGGACGCGGATGGAGCTGTCGGTGGACACGCTGGCCGCGATCACCCGCTCGCCCTCGCCCCGCGTGACCGGGTTCGACTCGCCGGTGATCATCGACTCGTCCAGATCAGCCCGGCCACCCACGATGGTCCCGTCCGCCGGGACCCGCCCGCCTGGACGCACAAGCACGACGTCCCCGACCGCGAGCTCGCTCATCCGCACCGTGGTGACCTCGCCGTCGTCACCGACGCGTTCGGCCTCGTCAGGCAGCAGCTCGGCGAGCGCGGCGAGAGCGCCCCTGGCCTGGCCGATCGCGCGCATCTCCATCCAGTGACCGAGCAGCATGATCACGATCAGGAGAGACAGCTCCCACCAGACCTCGACCGCGAACAACCCGAGACTGGCGGTCATGCTCGCCACGAACGCAACCGAGATCGCCATGCCGATCAGCAGCATCATGCCCGGCTGGCGGTCACGGATCTCCCGGACCGCGCCGACGACGAACGGCCAGCCGCCATAGAAGAATATGGCGGTGCCGAGTACCGGCGCGATCAGGTCCGACCCCGGGAAGTGGGGCGCGGTGTAGCCGAACCATGCCTGGATCATGTGGGCGTAGAAGACGACCGGGATGGTCAGCGCCAGCGACAGCCAGAACCGGTCCCGGAACATCGCAGGCGAATGCCCGGCGTGCTTGTCGTGCCCTTCATGGCCCCCGTGGCCCCCGTGGCCACCATGGTTGTCGTGCTCGGCGGTGGCTACGGCGCCGTGCCCGCCGTGGTGCTGCTCGGTGTCCCCGTGATCGTGCCGGTTCATGCTGCCTCCTGTGGTCAACGCTCACCACTATATACCCCCATGGGGTATCTACGTCAACCGACACGACCCGGCGTTGATCGCTGTCACACCTCGACCCGAAGGACATCTTCCTCGGCTGCGAACGCTTCGTCGTCGCCCGCTGATCACCGCTTCCCAAGCAGCGCGCTCACCGCTGCCGCCACCGCACGATCGGTCCGCGCGCGGTCGGCGCCGATCGCGGTGACGACGAAATCGCCGAACGCGAGCCAGCCGAGCATCAGCGAGGCGGTGACGGCCGCGCTGACCGGCGCCTGGTCGTCACCGGTCCTGCGCAGCAGGTCGACGAACAACGTCGTGGTCGGCGCGGCGCCCTGCTCCGCAAGCGCAGGGTCGTACAGCGCCACGTGCGCGAGCGAGCGCCAGTACGTGGGGTAGTTCGCGAAGACCGCCATAACCTTGGCGATGTCGGGCTCTTGTCCAGCCACGTGTCCCGCAAGGTCCTCGGCAACCGCATCCGCCTGCGCGCGCAGCGCCTGCCGGACGATCTCCTCCTTGGTGCCGAAATGCCGATGCGCCAGCGCGTGGTTGACTCCCGCGCGCTCGGCGATCCGCCGGACGGTGATGTGCTGCGGCCCCGACTCCGCCAGCAGCTCTGTCGCCGCCGCCAGCACGGCGGCCATGACCTCGTCTCGCCCCTGTGGACGTCGCATTGACCCACTATAACCACACGGTTACACTCCTCTGCTTGTAACCATCGGGTTACACGGGAGGCGTCATGGCGACGATGTCACGAGTGGCGGCGCTGTGCGCGATCGTCGTGATCGGGGCCGTCGGCGTGCCCTCGGCGTCGGCGCAGACCTGGGTGCCGATCCCGCCCGGACCGGCCGACCCGCTCGTGCCGAGGTTCGAGGGCGCTCCCGTCGTCGCGGATCCCGTTGAGTCCGCGCCGGTGCCCGAGCATCCGTTCCTTGCGGGCAACGGGACGAACAGCATGCACAACGACGCCTACGCCTCCGACGCCTACTCCTGGGGCGGCCCGCTCGGCGGGGACCTGCGGGTCAGCTCGGCGACATACGGCATCGAGGAGTGCGCCACGATGGCCTTCGACAGCGCGGGCCACATTGTCGCGCTGTGTGGCGGACTGGAAGGGTCGCGGCTGATGCTGCTCGACCCGGACAGCCTCGCCGTGCTCGCCGCGCACCCGCTGCCGCCGCGCACGCTCAATCCGGAGAAGAGCCCGCTCGAGGACATCTGCGCAGGGGCGTACTTCTACCTCGACCACCGCGACCGCGCGGTGATCGCGACGACGAACGCCCAGATCTGGGTGGTTGGCCAGACGGACGGCGCACCAGGTTTCGTCCATGAACGCACCTACGACCTCAGCGGGCACATCCCCGACGGCGACTGCCTTGTCGCGCAGCTTCCCGACTGGCGCGGTCACATCTGGTTCGTCACGCAAGGGGGCGGCGTCGGCACCGTCGGCCCGGACTCCGGTGCGGTGCGGTCGATCCGGCTGCCCGGCGAGCGGATCGTGAACTCCTTCGCCGTCGACGAGACGGGCGGCGTGTTCATCGTCAGCACGCACGCGCTGTACCGGTTCGACCGTGGGCCTGGTGGCGCACCGCGGGTGACGTGGCGCGAGGAGTACGACCGTGGGTCGACGCACAAGCCTGGGCAACTGTCGCAGGGCTCGGGTACGACGCCGACGTTGGTGGGCGACGACCTGGTGATCATCACCGACAACGCCGACCCGAGGATGCACGTGATCGCCTACCGGCGTACGGCGAAGAACCAGCCCCAACGGCGGGTGTGCGCCGAGCCGGTGTTCGAGGCCGGGGCGAGCGCGACGGAGAACAGCATCGTCGCGGCGGGCCGGTCGGTCATCGTGGAGAACAACTACGGCTACACCGGGCCGGGGTCGACGATGTTCGGCGCGAGCACGGCGCCGGGCATCGCGCGGGTCGAGTTCTCGGCGGCAAGGTGCGCGACGCGGTGGACGTCCGACGAGATCGCCCCGACCAACGTGCCGAAGGCGTCGTTGGCCAACGGACTGCTCTACGTCTACACCAAACCGGATGGCGTGCCGGAGGATCCGTGGTACTTCACCGCGATCGACGTCCACACCGGACGGACCGTCTGGAAGCGGCTGACCGGGACCGGCGTGCAGTGGAACAACCACTACGCCGCGATCTACCTCGGGCCGGACGGAGTGGCGTACCTCGCGACCGTGGCCGGTGTGGTGCGGGTGGCCGACGGCGAGGCGTCGTGATGGGCACCTATGTGGTCACCGGGTCCGCGTCCGGGATCGGCGCCGCGACGGCGTCGCGGCTGCGGGAGGACGGCCACCGCGTGATCGGCGTCGACCTCGCGCCAGCCGACGTGACGGCCGATCTAGCCACGGCGGCTGGACGTCGTGTCGCGGTGGAGCGGATCGCCGCGCTGGCGCCGGACGGGCTCACCGGTGTCGTGCCGTGCGCTGGCATCGGCGGGCTCACCGGATCAGATCCAGCAGACGTCGTGTCGTTGAACTACTTCGGCGCCGTCGAGTTGTGCGCCGCGCTGCGGCCGCTGCTGGCAGCCTCGGGGCGGGCCGCCGTCGTGCTGTTGAGCTCGAACTCGGTCACCTGCCAGCCAGGCTGGGCTCGCGAGGTCGCGGACCTGTGCCTGGCGGGCGACGAGGCGAAGGCCCGCACGGCGGCCGCCGCGTACGACGCCGTGCATGTGTATCCCGCGACGAAGGCGGCGCTGGCCTGGTGGGCGCGTCGCGAAGGCGTCACGCCCGAGTGGATCGGTGCCGGGATCCGGGTCAACGCCGTCGCGCCGGGGCTCGTCGACACCACGATGACGCAGCGGCTACGCACCGATCCCGTGCTCGGCCCGTTCGCCGACGCATACCCGACCGCGATCGGCCGCCCAGGACGCCCGGACGAGGTGTCCGAAGCGGTCGCGTTCCTGCTCTCCGAGCGCGCGCGGCTGGTCGTCGGGTCGACGCTGACCGTGGACGGCGGCTCCGAGGCGATGCTGTTCCCGACCGGGGCGTGATCCGGTCGGGAACCACGGCGAGACCTCAGCAGTACTTGTAGCCGTCGCCCGAACTGCTCCAGGCGCACTTGTCGGCCAGGGTGCCGTTCTTCCTGCGCAGCTTGGCCGTGTCGCCGTCGTTGTTCCAGACGTACCATTCGCGCCGCCAGTAGCGGTCGTTGCGGTCGTTGGTCCCCTTGCCAGTGTGGACGCGCATGCGCTTGCCTGGCTTGATCTTGGTGCGGGGGAACTTGTAGACGTGGCCCTGCGCGTCGCGCAGCTTCCAGCCGGTGATGGTCCGGGTCTTGTTCGTGTTGTTCTTGAGCACGATGTACTCGGCGTTGAGGCTGGCGTTGCTGCCGTCGTCGCTGCCGGGCGAGTCGTAGTTCGCCTTGTAGATCACGATGCCGCCAGCGGCCTGCGCCGTTGGCGTAGCAAGCACGCCGGCGAGCGCCATGGCGACGCCGAGCACCACGATCCTGAACAGTCTGGTCACGAAGATCCTCTCGGGTATGAAGGGAAAACGCGGCTTCCGACGTCACGGGGTTACCGGCGGACGTCGTCGGCCGCGAAATACGTCGTCCGGATCAACGCGGCCGTTACCGTCCGCACACAGCGATGAGAGAGTTCACCGGGATGGGCTAGCTGCGTGCACCCGCTCGTGGTCAACCCGTTGCACCATCACTGGCACGAGAGCGGGGTAAAAACAATGCACCGTCCCCGTGCTCGACGTCCAGCGGTATACGTCCGAGCTCGGGCAGGGATGGGTCACCACGGTCATCTGCTCGCCGCCATCAGCGAGCGCATGTCCGACGACGTCCTGTTCTTCGGTGGCACCGCACTGTCCCGCACCCACGCGCCCGACGGGCGGTTGTCCGAGGACATCGATCTCATCGCGCTGCGGAACAGGCGAACCACAGCCGAGGAGCTCGAAGCGACGCTGCTCCGCGCCACCCGGCGTGAATACCCCGGACTGCGATGGGAACCGCCACATGACCGGTTAGTCACCGGATCTGAGCAGGTCCCGCCCCTTGCCTCGGGCGGCCTTCCCCGTCGTGGTGCGCGGTAGCGCGTCGACGAACCGGATCACGCGCGGGTACTTGTACGGCGCGGTGACCGTCCGGACGTGCTGCTGCAACGCCGTCACCAGGTCCGCCTGGGCGTCGTCGTCGGTAACGACCAGCGCGGCGACGACCTCGCCGCGCTGCGCGTCCGGTACCCCCGCGACCAAGCAGTCCCGCACCGCGCCGTGGCTGCGCAACGCCGTCTCCACCTCGACGGGGTCGATGCGGTAGCCGGACGAGAGGATGACGTCGTCGGCGCGCGACTTGAAGAACAGCCAGCCGTCGTCGTCCTGCTCGAACAGGTCGCCGGTCGGCCACCACCGGCCGTCGACCAGGTCGGTGCCGGGCACCAACGACAGCGTGGGCAACGTCGTCGCGTCCACCTGCAGCTCGCCGTCGTGCAGGCGCGTCGTGACGCCGGGCAGCGGCAGTCCCGCCGATCCGGGCGGCGCGTCGGCGCCGGGCGGGGTGCCCGCGATGTGGCCGGTCTCGGTCTGCCCGTAGCCGTCCGCGATGGTCAGGCCGGTCGCGGCCCGCCATCGGCCGATGGTCTCCTTGTCCAGCGGTTCTCCCGCCGCGACCAGCCGCCGCAGCGACGGCAACACGGGCGGATCCCCTGCCGACAGCAGCATCCGCCACTCGGTCGGTGACATGCAGAGCACGGTGACGCCTTCTGCCCGCACCGTCGCCAACCGCTGTTCGACGTCGAACCGTGCCTCGTGCAGCACCGCGACCGCGCCCATCAGCCACGGCGCGAGGAAGGCGTTGCGGGTGGACTTCGACCAGCCCGGCGCCGCAGTGCTCCACACGACGTCGCCTGCGCGAGCGCCAAGCCAGTGCTCGGCCTGCAGCCGCTGGCCCCAGACGTAGCGCTGACCGTGCCAGACTGGCTTGGGCGTACCAGTCGACCCCGACGTGAACAACAGGAAGGCCGGGTCGTCCTCCGGAAGATCCGGGGCGGGCGGCACGTCGGCGTCCGGGTCGACGTCCCACTCGGACAGCGGCAGCACGGCGTCACCGAGCCCCGCTTCGGCGAGGACGTCGAGGTGCCGGTCGTCGGCGACAACCAGCTTCGGCCGGGCCGCCCGCGCGCGGGTGCGCAGGTCATCGGCGCGCAGCATCGGACTGCACGGGGCCATCACCGCGCCGAGGCGCAAACACGCCAGCATGGTCAGCACCCACTCACCGCGCGATCCGCACAGGGTGTAGACGACGTCCCCGCGACGCACCCCCAGCTCAGCGAACCTGGCCGCCGTGGCGCGGGCGCCGTCGGCCAGCTCACCGAATGTCCACACTCGGCGGGCGTGCGCGGCGTCGATGGTGATCAACGCGGTCTGGTCCACCGAAGCGCGCTCGACCAGATCCCGTGTCACGTTCGCCATCTGTCATCCACCTCGCCGTCCGGGCTCCCGCGCCGCTGACCGTAACCCATCAGCGCCGTGACGCGGCCAACACCGGACGCCAATTCGCGGCCCGACACAGCACATGGATGATGGGAACCCATTGCCCCGAGAAATCGACATCACTGGCTGCGCTATGACGGAACGACTCGAACGATACGAATCGCGAACAACCTGGCCGCTTCTCGCTCTTGCCCTCCTATTCCTTGTCGTCTACGCGATACCGATTATCTGGCCCAACTTGCCCGGCTGGGCGGGGATGCTTGTCCAAAAAGCCACCTTTGCGATCTGGCTGGCGTTCGCGGTCGACCTCGCCGTTCGCGCCGTGTTGTCCGGGCGCTTCTTCCGATACCTGATCACCCATCCAGTCGACCTGGTCGTGGTGGCGGTGCCCGCTCTGCGTCCACTGCGCATTCTGCGTGTGTTCGCGACGGCTCACGTCCTGCTTTCCCGCACGGGACGCTTGTCCGTAATGAGGACAGTGCCCGCGATCGCCGTCGCCACCGCGCTGCTGATCGTCATGGGAGCACTGGCGGTACTCGACGCCGAGCGCGGCGCGCCGAACGCTGAAATCACCAACTTCGGCGACGCGCTCTGGTGGAGCATGGTCACGGTCACCACCGTGGGTTACGGCGACATCGTTCCAGTCACGGCAATCGGCCGGATTGCCACCGCCGGTCTCATGCTTGTCGGCATTTCCCTCATCGGCGCGGTTACCGCGAGTGTGTCGGCGTGGTTCACCTCGACCATGAACTCGGCGGAATCGGAAAACGCGCAGAACCATTCCGTGATCGACGCGCGGCTCAGCGCACTCGAAACCCGAATAAATGACATACATCACGTACTCGTCGACGGGCATTCAGAACGGCAACACGCGGACACCTCGGCGTCGCGGTACAACTGACATGAGTCGTCACCCGGCGGCGGCCGCGATCCACGGCATCGGGTCCTCGACGACGGCGCGGAGGGACGCCGCCGCCCCTCCGGTCAGCGCGGCGTGGTCGGCGACGGGGGCCGGGACGACGTCGACCGGCGCCCACGGCGCGCCAAGCACCCTCGTCCGCAACTGCTCAGTGATGGCGGGCCGCAGCAACGGCACCAGTCCGGTGTAGACGCCGCCGAGCAGCACGCGGTCGATATCAAGCAGGTTCACCGCGTCCGCCATGGCCTGTCCCAGCGCGGCCCCGGCCGTACTCACCGCAGTCCGAGCGTCTGGGGCGCTGAGCCGGTCGACCAGGACGTCGTCTGCGACGTCGATATCCAGCCCGACGTCGGTGACCAGCACTTCCTTCCCGGCGTAGCGCTCGAGGCAGCCGCTCGCGCCGCACCGGCATGTCGGCCCCGCAGGGTCGACGGTGACGTGGCCCAACTCCCCGCTCCAGCCACGCTTGCCGCCGAACAGCGCGCCGTCGATGACGATCGCCGCGCCGATGCCGACGTCGCCGGAGACGTACAGAAACGTCCGGGACGCCCGCTCCGCGACCGGACACCCCCAGAGCTGCGCCAGCGCGGCGAGCTTCGCCTCGTTGCCGACCGTCGCAGGCAGGCTGGCGGGCAGGCCGAGCAGCGCCAGCGGCTCGACGTCCGACCAGCCGAGGTTCGGCGCGATCCGCAGCAGGTTCGCGCGGGTGTCCACCAGCCCTGGCAGCGCGAGATGCGCGCCGGCGACCCGCATGCCCCGCGCCCGCGCCATGAGGTCGCGCGCGAGATGTCCCAGCCGCTCCAGCGTGGCCGGGGCCGGGCTCCCGCGCAGGTTCTCCGCGATGACGATCTCGTCGACTACCTCGCCGGTCAGATCGACCACCCTGCCGCCGAGGTAGTCGACGTTGACCTCGAGCCCGAGGCCGACGACCGTGCGCGCGGCGGGTGCCAGCGGCACGGCGGGACGTCCAGGACCCGATGACACCGCGGGCAGTTCGGTGAGCAACCCCGCCTCGATGAGCTGGTCGACCAGCGTGGACACCGTCGCCCGCGTCATGCCGGTGCGCGCGGCGACGTCGGCCCTGGACAGCGGCTCGGGGGCGTCGACGACCGCGCGCGCCACCGTCGCGAGGTTGCGCTCGCGCAGCGACGCTTGGCGGGCGGGTCCGGTGCTGGTCACGTCTTGACCTTAACGGCACCAGCGAATAAGTTCATTGGCTATACAAACTATCGAGGGAGGTTCCCGTGCCCAGTGAGCAGATCCCCTTCTCCTTCGGCCTCTGGACGGTCGGCTGGCAAGCGCAGGACCCGTTCGGCGCCGCCACCCGGCCGGTACTCGACCCGTCCTACGCGGTGTACAAGCTCGCCGAGATCGGCGCGTGGGGGTTCACGTTCCACGACGACGACGTCGTGCCGTTCGGCGCCGACGACGACACCCGCGCGAAGGCTCTCAACACCGTGCGCAAGGCGGCCGATGAGACCGGGCTGGTCATCGAGATGATCACGACCAACCTGTTCGGCCACCCCGTGTTCAAGGACGGCGCACTGACATCGAACGACCGCTCGGTTCGGCGCTTCGCACTGCGTAAGCTACTGCGCACCGACCTCGCCGCTGAGGTCGGTGCGCGGACGTTCGTGATGTGGGGCGGACGTGAGGGCACCGAGTACGACGGCGCGAAGGATCTGCACGCCGCGCACGAGCGCTACGCCGAGGGGATCGACACCGTCGCCGCGCACATCAAGCAGCAGGGCTACGACCTGCGGATCGCGTTGGAGCCCAAGCCGAACGAGCCACGCGGCGACTTGCTGCTGCCGACGATCGGGCACGCCCTCGCGCTGATCGCGCGGCTGGACAACGGCGACATCGTCGGCCTCAACCCTGAGGTCGGCCACGAGCAGATGGCCGGGCTGAACTTCACCCACGGGATCGCGCAGGCGCTGTGGGCGGGCAAGCTGTTCCACCTCGACCTCAACGGGCAACGCTCCATCAAGTACGACCAGGACCTGGTTTTCGGCCACGGCGACCTGCTGTCCGCGTTCTTCACCGTCGACCTGCTTGAGCACGGCTTCCCGGCGGGCGGGCCACGCTACGTTGGCGCGCGGCACTTCGACTACAAGCCGTCGCGCACCGAGACAGAGCGCGGCGTGTGGGAGTCCGCACAGGCCAATATGGACACCTACCGCAAGCTCGCCGAGCGCACCGCGTCGTACCGTGCCGATCCGCGCGTGCAGGACGCGATGCGGCGGGCGGGTCTGTTCGAGTTTGCCGAGCCGACCCTCGGCGCGGGCGAGTCGATCACCGACCTGCTGGCCGACCGTTCGACGTTCGAGGACTTCGATCCGGACACCGCCGCCGAGCGCGACTACGGCTTCGTGCGACTGAACCAGCTCGCCGTCGAGCACCTCCTCGGCGCGTCGTGACCCGGTGTCGCCCGAGCCGAGGGTGGCGCTGGGTCGATATAGTCGATCCAGGACCACCCTCGGCCGTCACAGCGCTCAGAGGATGCCGACCAGTTCGGCGATGATGACAAGGCCGAGCCAGATCGTCAGTGCCAGCAGCACGCGCAGCCAGAGGTGCTTCAGCATCTCCCCTACTTCGTTCCGAGCAGCGTCGGGATGATGTCGTTGGCGACGAGGAAGTAGGTGAAGTAGCCGAAGAAGATCACCGCCCAGACCATCACGACAAGGCGCAGGCCGCTGATCCGGATCGCCTTGGGGACAGCCGTGCGGTTCAGCCAGATGAGCAGCGCGCAGTAGACGAACATCGAGATGCCGTTCAGCGACGACGCGATGACCAGCAGCTTCAGTGGTTCGTCCACACCGGACAGCAGGATGACCGACCCGATGACGATCTCGGTCCAGACGATCGTGAAGTAGAGCGTGCTCTCCGTCCAGCGGGTGCTCTCCCGCAGCCATTTCGTCTTGACGATGTCACCGATCACGCGGCCGACGTGGTCGAGCACACCTAGGTTGGTCGAGAACAGCACAACCGTGCCGATCAGCCAGAACGTGGGTGACAGCCAGTCACCGATCCGGTCGCCGAGGATGTCGCCCTCGGCCTTGATGAACCCGAAGCCCTCCTCCTTGAACGTCATCCCTTCTGCGAACACGGTGGCAACGGTGAGCACGCTGAAGATCACGATGGCGATCAGCCCAGCGACGAAGAAGAACCAGAACTGCTCCTGGTTCGCCACCCGCCACCAGCCGCGCCAGCGACGCATGTTCTCGTCGTCGGTGGGGAACACGGCTCCGACCGACGCCTTCGCCTCTGGGGCACCGGTGAACGGCGACTGGATCTTGGGGATGTAGGCGCCCATGCCCATGCCCTTGTCGCGAATCCAGTTGCTCTGCGCCAGATTCACCGATCCACCTGCCCCGGCGAACGCGAGCGCACCAAGCAGCACGGCCGCCGTCACGGCCTCGTCGGAAACCGGACCGCCCACCATCGCTGGCAGCGCCGCATCGGTGACGATGCCCGACCAGTCGCCAGGCCCGGTAGCGAGGAAGATCGCGACAACAAGGAAGACGAAGATGATCGCGACCATCACCATCTGGAATTTCTCGACCACGTTGTAGACCACCGGCGACACCGTCAGCGCGGTGCCGATGGCGATGAGGGCGAGCACGGTCACGATGTTGTTGGTGTTGCTCGATGATTCCCAGCCGAAGACGAAACCGGCTGTCGTCGACGCACCGGTCGCCCACCCTGGCCAGACCCAGGGAATCGCGGTGAACAGGATGAAGATCCAGGCGAAGTGCTTCCACAATCTGGTGAATCCGGTGACGGCGGTTTCGCCGGTCGCGAGCGTGTACCGCTCAATTTCCATGTTGATGAAGTACTGGGTGAGGATGCCGAGCGCCGCCACCCAGACCAGCGCGAGTCCGACCCGGGAACTGATGAACGGCCAGAGCACGAACTCGCCAGAACCGATCGACACCGCGAGCAGAATGATGCTCGGGCCGATGATCTTGCGGAGCTTGGTTGGCTCGGGAAGGTCCCGGTACCCAACGCCGGGAAGGAATCTGTCGGGGACATCCGGTGAAATGGCACCGTTTCCGCGTCCTGCTCTCGTCTCCGCCATAGTCATCTCCCCGTGCTCGCGGCGGATATTGTCGAGCAAGGTAGCGCTGATGGTGATCAACAGCAAGACCGAAGTGTGAGGACGCCGGTCCTCAAGTCCACACGGGATTCAACCGGATGGCGAATGGTGGCTCAAAGAAGGTCTTCGAGTGGGTGCGCCCAGCGCAGTCGCTTGAAACGGGCGAATCCGCGATCAGCACTCAGCCACGTCGCGTTGTTGTCCAGCGCGTACGCAGCCAGGTAGGCGTCGGGGACATCATTTCCCCGCGCGTCAATGTCGGCGACCAACTGCCGGAACAGGTCCCAGTGACGTGGTCCCGCGGACAACATCATGGCTGCCGGTGAGGCGAGCAACGCATCGACAGCCTGCCACGCTTCGTCGGCTGGCGTCGGCTTGACGAAGACCCGACGGTTCGTGATGAGCCGCACGAACCCGCTCACGGCGATATCGGGCACGCCAAGGGGTTCGTCATCGTTGGCAAGCCGCTCAAGCAGCGGCCGATAGTCGGCGTGCTCCGCGAGGTCGGCACGATGCGCGTAAACGAGGACGTTGACGTCAACGCAACGCATCGAGCGGCGCACCTTCGTCCATCGCCTCGGCGATGTCGACGTTCGAGGACAGGTCAACGCCAGGCCGGATCCCGCCTTCACCCATAGGCCGGACGACGTAGCGGCCTGCGGTCCGCTGCTCGGGCGCGTGCAACCCTCGCCGTACCGCGTCCTCAAGAACAGCGGCCACAGTACGTCCGGAGCGTGCCGCCTTCTCTTTCAGCTCGCGGTAGAGTTCGTCGTCAAGCCGGATGGTCGTGCGCATGGTGTCATCTTAGCATCACATCCAAGCATCAAGATGCTTGCCCTGGTCATCGGCGTGATTTCCTCGACGCCGCTCAGCGTCCTGGACTCCGGCGCGGCCGGAGCCTTGTCGTCGGCAGCGCGGGCGCGGGCAGCCGCATCGGGTCACCGACGTAGCCATCGACCCGACCGAACTGCTCCGCCTCCTGCTGCCACGCCTCCCGGAACCGGACGATCTCGTCGTGGCTGCGGCCGACGAAGTTCCACCACATCACGATGTCCTCGTCGAACGGCTCGCCGCCGAGCAGCACCACCCGCGCCGGTTCAACTGCGGGATTGGCCAGCCGCAGGCAAGTGGCGCCGACGCCGACGTAGCCAAGCGTTGCTGGCGCGACCGGCGTCCCGCTGACGCTGATCGGCCCCTTGTCGACCAGCACGCCGTGCTCGAAGGCCGGATCGACGTCCAACTCCACGACGGCATCCGGCTTGAGCGTGATCTCGGCGCCCACCAGCGGCGTGAACGTCCGCACCGGCGCAGACGTCCCCGCAAGGGAACCGAGGAACACCCGGATGGCCGCGCCGTCGTGATGGACAACGTCCGGCACATGGTGCTGGAAGTCGCGCGGCGCATCCCGGTGCGCGTCCGGTAAAGCCACCCACAGTTGGACGCCGTGCAACACGGACGTGGCAGGCGTGGACACCTCGGAGTGGCAGATGCCGTATCCGCCGGTCATCAGGTTCAGCTCGCCCGGCTCAACCAGCGCCCGCACGCCGGAGCTGTCGCGGTGCTCGACCTCGCCGGAGAACAGCCAACTGACGGTCTGCAACCCGGTGTGCGGATGGGGTGGCACCACCATGCCGCCGCCGTCGCGCACGTCCTCGGGTCCATAGTGGTCAGCGAAACACCACGCCCCGATCAGCGACCTGGCGCGCTGCGGCAGCGTGCGTCGCACCTGCATCGCGCGAGGCCCGCCGAGCGGCACCTCCCGCGACGTGACGATCTCGACGGCCGGGTGATCCGGCGAGTCGGCGGACTCCACGCGCGCACGGCAGCGAGTCTCGACGGGATCGGTTTCGACGTTGCTCATGCGTACCCCTCAGATCGCCGTGAGCCGCCAGGTGACGGTGTGGGTCTGTCCCGGCCGCAGGTGCACGACGTCGGTACCGGTGCGGAAGGCATCCGGCGGGCAGGTCATCGGCTCCACCGCGAGCCCGGTGCGGTGCAGCTCCGGTTCGGGCCGGTCGGCGGTGTGGACCTGCACCCATGGGCAGCTCTCGTTCCAGGTTATCCGCACCCCGCTGCCCTGCCGATCGACGAGCACCGCGGCGGCGTGACCTGACGAGTCGAAGCCGATGCCACCGAAGGCGTTGTCGATGTCGACGTCGCCGATCGGGCGCGGCTCGCGGAAGTCGAACGGTGTGCCGTCGACCGTGCGCTCGCCGATCGGGAGCAGGCGCTCCGGATCGACGTCGAGGTAGCGCGCCGCTGGCAGTTGGAGGGTCCAGTCGTCGACCTGCCCTTCCCCCGCGACCAGGTACGGATGGATGCCGCAGCCATAGGGCGCCACGCGGTTCCCCGCGTTGCGCGCGGTCAGCCGGGCTTCAAGGCCGTACGCGGTCAGCCGGTACGCCACGTCGAGGTCGAGCTGGAACGGGTAGCCGGGTCCAGGCCGCAGGGTGTGCCGCAGCGCGACGGCGTCGGGTGAGCTGCTCGCGATGTCCCACCGCATGCCTGCGACGAGACCGTGCAACGCGGTGGCCCGCTCCTGTTCGTTGATCGGCAGCAGGTGCTCGGCGCCGTCGTAGTGGTAGCGGCCGTCGCCGATGCGGTTCGGCCATGGCGCAAGGAGCGCGCCACTGTAGACCGGCCGCGGCTGGTCGGCGGCGAAACCACGCACCAGCGGGCGGTCCTCGTACGCGAGCAGGCGCAGGGTGGCCCCGAGCTGGGTCACCGTGGCCGTGTAGCCGTGTGCCCGCAGGTCGACCTGCTCGCCGGTCGGCTCCCGTACATCGGTGTCCATGGAGGCAGCAGAATACCGCGCTCGGCGGGTTATCGCTCGGTACGCAGGATCGAGCGAAGGCTGTCAAGCACCGACCACCGGCCACGGCAGCGGCTCGGCTCCGAAGCCGACCGAGACCACCGCACTGCCTGCGAGCAGCACCAGCAGCACCGGGACGACGAGCGGTGGCAGTCGCCTGGCGGATTTGCGCTGCGGGACCCTCAATCGTGTGCACGTTCGGTCCCGTCGTGCACCAGCGGCACGGCAGGCACGAGGCGCCTTCCCAGACCCATGGTCCAGTGGCCGTTCGCCTCACCCGTCGCCCTCACCGCTGCGCGTCAGTTCCGGAGTCACACCGAATTCCCCTGCATCCGCTCCCGGATCGACACCGAGCACGCGTGTCACGAGGCCACGACGCAGTGCTCCCGATACGACGCGATGACGTCCCGCAGCACCTCGTGCCCCGGCTTGCGCCACAGCTCGGCGTTGAACACCTCCACCTCGATCGGGCCGTCGTAGCCCGCCGCCTCGACGCATCGGCGCAGCCGCAGGTGGTCGATCGGGCCATCCCCCGGCAGCGCGCGTCCCAGCAGCGTGTCGGTCAGCGGAACGAGCTGGTCGCACACGTGGAAACCGACGATTCGCCCGGCGGCCTTGGCGATCGACTCTTCGATGCGTGGGTCCCACCACACGTGGAACTCGTCGACGACGACGCCGACCGCCTCTGCGGGATGCTCTGCCGCGATCTCCAGCGCCTGATCCACCGTGGACAGCACGGAGCGTTCCGCGCACTGCATCGGGTGCAGCGCCTCGAGACCGAGCCGTACGCCACGGTCGAGCGCGTACGGGGTGAGCTCGCCGACCGCGTCAGCCACCCGTTGCCGGGATCCGGCCAGGTCATTACGCGCGACCCCGCCCACGACCAGCACCAGCTCGCCGGTGCCGAGCCGGGCGGCTTCGTCGATGGCCAGCCGGGTATCCGCGACGCCGTCAATGGGTGACCCGTCTGGCGTCACGCCGGTGAAGAAGCCGCCCCGGCAGAGCGAGGACACTCGCACCCCGTGCCGCCTGAGCAGCCGCGCGGTCTCGTCGACGCCGACCTCGGCGACCTTGTCGCGCCAGAGTCCGATCCAGCCGACGCCTGCCTCGGCGCAGCCCGCTATGGCTTCGGGCACGCTCCAGGTCTTGGTGGTGATCTGGTTCAGGCTCAGCCGCTCCATCACGCGTCCACTCCCGCAGCGACGAGCAGCGGGCGCATCCGTGCCACCGCGAGGTCGGGATCACCGAGCACGCCTGCGGTGTCGGCGAGCCGCAACACCTCGGCCAGGTGCACGATGGAGCGGGCCGACTCGAGCCCGCCAACCATGCGGAAGTGCGACTGGTGCCCGGCGAGGTAGGCGAGAAACACGATGCCGACCTTGTAGTGCTTGGTCGGTGCACGGAAGATCTCGCGCGACATCGGCACCGTAGGGTCGAGCAGCGCATGAAAGCCGGCCGTGTCGCCGTCGTCCAGCCTGGCCAGTGCGGCGCCCGCGACCGGCGCGATCGGGTCGAAGATGCCGAGCAGCGCATCGCTGTGCCCCTGGTCGTCCCCTGCGATGAGGGCGGGGTAGTTGAAGTCGTCGCCGGTATAGCAGGCGACGCCGTCAGGCAGCGCGCGCCGGAACTCGGTCTCGACGTCGGCGTCGAGCACCGACACCTTCACGCCCGCGACCACCGATGCGTGCTCGGCACACAGGTCGGCGAGCTCGCGGGCGGCGGCGCGCACGTCCGTGTGCCCCCAGTACCCGGCCAGCGCCGGGTCGAACTGCTCGCCGAGCCAGTGCAACAGCACCGGCCCGTCAGCCCCGGAGAGCAGCTTGCCGTACGCGGCGCGGTAGTCGGCGGGCCCGCGTGCGACGGCGGCGAGCGCCCTGCTCGCCATCACGACCGGCGTCGCGCCCTCGCCCGCGACCAGCTCCAACTGCTCGCGCCACGCCCCGGCGACCGCGTCGATCGTGGCAGGCTTCTGCGGCAGCTGGTCGGTGCCGACGCCTGCGACCCATCGGCCGCCACACGCACGCGCTTCGGCGCCGGTACGGCGGATCAGCTCGTGGGTGGTCGGCCAGTCCAGTCCCATGCCGCGCTGTGCGGTGTCCATCGCCTCCGCCACCCCGAGCCCGCAGGACCACAGGTGACGCCGGAACGCGAGCGTCGCGTCCCAGTCGAGCGCCACCTCATGACCCGGGTCGGCGGGCGCGAACGCGTCGGCAACGACGTGCGCCGCAGCGTAAGCGCTTCGCGACACCGGCGGCCGGCGCGTCACCGCTCGCACCGGGGCAGCGGTGGGCAACCAGCGCTCCAGCGCGCCGTCTCTGGTTGGGAGGAGCAAGCTGGTCATCGATTCTGCCTTTCTGTAAGCGCTTTCTTAACTTGTCACGTCAGGGAAGGGTGGTCCGGTCAGTGAGTGCGCTAGCCGCGTGGCGGCGCCGTGCTGTCCCGCAGCACGACCTCACCGGAGACGCGCAGCACCCGGCTGCGGGTTCGGCGGTTGTCGCTGATAGCCAGCTCCATCGCCCGCTCGCCCAGCTCCTCGAGCGGTAGCGCCACCGTCGTCAGCGGCGGCGTCAGGTCGCGCACGATCGGTATGTCGTCGAACCCGGCAAGGGACACCTCGTCCGGAACCGACAGCCCGGCCTCGCGTGCGGCGGTGAGCGCACCGACGGCCATCACGTCGGTCACGGCGAACACGCAGGTCGCGTCGAGACCCCGTGCGATCAGCTCCGACATCGCCGCATAGCCGCCGTCGCGGGTGAACGCCGCTTCGACGATGTTGGCCTCGGCGAGCTCGACCCCGGCCTCGGCGAGTGCGTCGCGGAACCCCGCAAGCCGGTCCACCACCGTGGTGAGCGAGCGCGGCCCGGCGAGCACGGCGAACTTCCGGTGCCCCTGGGCGAGCAGCGCACGCGCCAGGTCGGCCGCGCCCTGCCGGTTCGCAGGCTGCACGCTGTCGACCTTGAGGTTGCGGTGCCTGCTCACCACCGCGACCTGGCCGCCGCCGCGCCGGTACGGCTCGATCTCGGCGGCGAGGGCGCGCTCCCACGCCTTGTCCTCGAAGCCGGACCCGATCAGCACGATCGCCGACGCCCGTTGCGCCCGCAGCGTCGAGACGTAGGCGATCTCCTTCTGCGGGTCGCGGAACGTGCTGGCCAGCATCACAAGCAGTCCGTTGTCGTCTGCCACCCGCATCACACCGCGAGCGACACCGGCAAAGTAGGGGTCGCTGACGTCGTGGCAGATCACACCCACGGTCCGCTTGGCCGCGCCAGCGAGCATCTGTGCGTGGGCGTTCGGCGTGTAGGCCAGTTCCTCGGCGGCCGCGAGCACCCGCTCGCGCAGGCTCGAGCCCACTTTCGTCGTGCCGTTGAGCGCACGAGACGCGGTCGCCAGCGAGACCTCGGCTGCGCGGGCGACGTCCTCCAGCGTCACGTGAGGCCGACGATCCATATCTCTGACTCCTGGGTGCACCCGATCGACTAGCTCAGCTACCCGACACTCTAGTTGAAAGCGCATTCACACGCCCCCGCCGCCGATGGTGACCGGCCGGTCAGTCGCAGAGCCGGTCGCCGGTTTGGGTGGAAAACAGGTGAATACGGCCGCGCCTCGGGCTGATATGCACGGTGGCTCCCTTCGCGGGCGGCCGCCTGCCGTCGGTGCGCACGATGATCTGGTGTTCCTCCCCGCCGACGGTGGTTCTGCCGTAGATGTACGCGTCGGCACCGAGCTCCTCGACCAAATCGACCTCGGTGGCGAGGCCGTGCGCGGCCAGCTCGAGATCCTCCGGCCGCACCCCGACGGTGACGCGCCGGTCGCCTGCCTCGCCGAGCACCCAGCGGGACACCGGGTAGATGGTGTCGCCGAACTCGACGCCGCCGTCGACAACCCGCAGGTCGAGCAGGTTCATCGCAGGGGAGCCGATGAAACCAGCGACGAACACGTTCGCCGGGCCGTCGTAGAGCGTGCGGGGTGAGCCTGCCTGCTGCAGCACACCGTCCCGCAGCACGGCGACCCTTTCGCCCATGGTCATTGCCTCGACCTGGTCGTGAGTGACGTACACCGTTGTGACGCCGAGCCGCCGCTGCAGCTGGGCGATCTGGGCGCGGGTCTGCACTCGCAGCTTGGCGTCCAGATTGGACAGCGGCTCGTCCATGAGGAAGACCTGGGGCTGGCGCACGATAGCACGTCCCATGGCGACGCGTTGTCGCTGACCGCCGGAGAGCGCCTTGGGCTTGCGATCGAGATACGCCTCGAGGTCGAGGATCTTCGCCGCCTCGCGCACCCGCGCGCGGATCTCGTCCTTGCGCGTGCCTGCGATCTTGAGTGCGAAACCCATGTTGGCGGCCACGCTCATGTGCGGGTAGAGGGCGTAGTTCTGGAAGACCATCGCGATGTCGCGGTCCTTCGGCGCGACGGCACTCACGTCCCGGTCGCCGATGAGCACCGCGCCGTCGTCGACGCCTTCCAGCCCGGCGAGCATCCGCAGCGAGGTGGACTTTCCGCAACCGGACGGTCCGACGAGCACGAGGAACTCGCCGTCGTCGATGCTCAGGTCCAGTTCCCGCACCGCAGGGGTGTCGGACCCAGGGTAGACGCGCGAGGCCCTTTCGAAAGTGACTGTAGCCATGGTGTTCCTTCTTTCATCCGTCCCGTGTGGACTGAGTGGTGGTGCGCAGGCTGTTGACCCTGCGGGGCAGGCCGAGCGGGTTGTCGTCGCGCAGCGCGGGCGGCAGCAGCTCCGCTGGGTAGTCCTGGTAGCAGACCGGCCGGAGCCAGCGGCGGATCGCGGTGGCGCCGACCGAGGTGTGCAGCGGTGCGGTGGTCGCAGGCCAGGGGCCGCCGTGGTGCTGCGACCAGGTCACCGCGACGCCGGTGGGCCAGCCGTTCCACACCAGCCGTCCCGACCGGGCCTTGAGCGCGACCACGCCGGTGAGCGCCGTGACGTCGGCCTGCTCGGCGTGCACCGTGGTAGTCAGGCTGCCGGGCAGGACGTCGACGGCGGCAGCCAACTCGTCGCCATCGCGGTACCGCACCAGGGCACAGGCAGGGCCGAAGTTCTCCCGCAACAACGGCTCCGGGTCCCGGATCAGGTCGGCGGCATCGGCCGCGAGCAGCACCGGATCCGCGTGCCGGGTGGCGGTGTCGACATGCCCACCTGAGCCGTCGAGCAGCCGCGCCGAACCGGTCGCGAGGAGCTCGCCGACGCCGCCGTGGAAGCCGCCGGCGATCCGGTCGGTCAGCATCCGTCCACCGGTGGCGCCCGCGAGGGCGTCGACGACGAGCTGTTCGAACCCCGTGTCGTCGGGTACCAGCACGATCCCCGGCTTGGTGCAGAACTGCCCGACGCCAAGGGTGAACGAGCCGACAAGGCCCTCGGCGATGGCCGTGCCGCGTTCGCGTACGGCACGCCGGGTGATGAGCACCGGATTGATGCTGCCCAGTTCGCCAAAGAACGGAATCGGGTCCTCGCGCGCGGCGGCGAGGTCGAACAGGGCACGCCCGCCTGCCAATGAGCCGGTGAACCCGACCGCGCGGATGTCCGGGTCCCGCACCAGCTCCCGGCCAGCACCGCGTCCCGCGAGGCACGAGAACGTGCCGGCGGGTGCTCCGCCGTGCTCCAACGCGGCCGACACGACGGCCGTGGTGCGTTCGGACAGCTTCGGGTGCCCGGAGTGTGCCTTCAGCACCACCGGGCAGCCAGCGGCCAGCGCGGACGCCGTGTCGCCACCGGCGACGCTGAACGCGAACGGGAAGTTGCTCGCCGCGAACACCGCGACCGGCCCGAGGGGTTCGAGCATGCGACGCAGGTCGGGACGGGGCGGAGTGGCGTCCGGATCGGCGGCGTCGAGCGTGGCCTCAAGGTAGGAGCCCTCGGCGAGGACGTTGGCGAACAGCCGCAGCTGCCCAGTGGTGCGGGCCATCTCGCCGGTCAGCCTTGCCTCCCCGAGCGCGGTCTCCTCGTCGGCAAGCGCGATGAGCTCGGCCGCCGCGCCGTCCAGCGCGCCGGCGACCGCCAGCAGCAACTCGCCCCGCTCGCGCGGCGACCTCTCCGCCAGCCAATCCATCGCATCGGCGGCCAAGCGTGCGGCCTCCCTGGGCGTGTCGCAGAGTGCGGTCGCGGTCATGGGCTACTCCTCGAATCGCGGGTGGGGCCGGTGCTGCGGGGATGCGAGGCCGCCGCACCGGCCGTGCTGCTGCGGGGCTCAATCGAGCTTGCCCGCGCCTGCCTTGTCGGTGACGATGCCGGGCACCGACTGCGTGGGGTGCACCGTCGTCCGCAGCGTCGGCTGCCATTCCACGTCACCGAGATCAGGGTCGTTCGCAGCGTTGTACTCGGCGACGACGTCGACCCGGTTCGCGGCACTGCGGCCGTTCACCAGCGTCCCGGTGTCGGTGAGCTGCGAGCCGCGCCACTCGTGGATGATCTCGGCCGGTTCGATGCCGTCGGCCAGCGAGAAGTAGTTGTTCTCGGCATAGATCTGCGACTCGACACCGACACCCCAGTGGTACTGGAAGCCGTCGCTGTCGGGCTCGACGTAGTAGTTGTTGTACACGTCGACCTGTCCGAACCGGACCCGTGGGGTGCGCTGCCCACTGTCCTCGATGAGGTTGTGGTGCATCGTGATGCGCAGCTTGTTCCGGTCGAGCCTCGGGTTGTCGGTCGAGCCGAACAGCATCATCTTGTCGTGCTCGCGGAACACGTTGTACGACGACGTCACCATGTCGGCGCCGTTGGTGATGTCGAGCAGGCCGTCGTGCACCTCGTACTTCTGGCCGTAGTACTTCGGCAGCGACTGTGGCGGGGCATCGCCGTCGTCGAAGGTGTTGTGGTCGACCCACACGTGTGTCGACGTCGCGATCCACAGATTGTCGAACTCGGAGTTCCAGTTGCCGCCCGAGTCGTTGGGGTCCCAGACGGGGAAACAGTCGTAGGCGTTGGACAGGTGCAGGTTCCGGATGATGACGTTGTCGGAGTCGCGGACGGTCAGCGAGCCGTGGGTGATGCCCGCGTCCTCCCCGACGCCGATGATGGTGACGTTCGACCCGACGTACTGCCGCACCTGGGCGTCCTGGTTGTCGTGCGAGCGATCCCGCGCCTCTTCAAGCGGACCTTCCGGGTCGCGGTTGCCCCATTCACCGTCCGGGTCGTAGGTGTCGAGGTAGGCGTCGAAGTCGTACTCGGGGTCGGCGTAGTCGTCGCAGTCGAGCCGGTCGCCGTCGGCGGTGGTGTTGGCGTCCAGCATGCCCTCGACGTAAACGATGCGCGGCGTGGTGTCGCCCCGTGCGTCGTCCCCGCCGAGCGCGTCGCGGAACTCCTGCCACGTGCTCACCCGGTAGACGTGCTCGTCAGCCGCCGCGCCACCGGTCGTGCCGCCCTGAGCGGACGCCCAACCGTCGTGCGGTGGGAGCACGGTGCGGCCGTGGTCGTCGTCGCCCGACGCCGGTCCCGCCGTGACGACGATGGCCAGCGGGACGAGTGCGGCGGCCACGGTAGCGGCCATCGCTCGCTTGCGGACTCTCATGATGTAGTCACACTCCTTGTTGGCGGGCTCAGTCGCCGGTCGATGTGAAGCGGAGTCCGTGGCCCGGCGGGGTGTCTGCCGTGAGCCACCCGTTCGCGACGTGCACGCCGCTCGGCTCGGTAAGCACGCCGAGCGCGTCGAACGACGCGTCTTCGACGTCCTCGACCCAGCACCCCTGCGGCAGCGTCAGGGCGAGCTGGCCGGACAGGTCGATGAGCAGGTGCGGCGCGAGCCCGGCACCGCAGGTGCGGGCCAGCTCGGCGATGCGCAGGAACGGCGTGACGCCGCCGACCCTGGCCACGTTGGGCTGCACGACGTCGCAGGCGCCGCGCTGGATGGCGTCGCGGAACTGGTAGGAGGTGTAGAGGCTCTCGCCGAGCGCGATAGGAGTGGCGATGTGCCGCCGCAGCTCAGCGTGCGCGCCGAGGTCGTCGGACAGCAGCGGTTCCTCCACCCAGTGCGGGTCGAATCGCTCCAGTGCGGTGATGGCCCGTCGAGCTGCGGGCAGGTCCCACCGCTGGTTGGCGTCGATCATCAGCGGGCACCGTGACCCGATGACCTCCCGGACGGCTGCCACCCGCTCGACGTCGGTGTCGAGGTCGTCATGCCCGACCTTGATCTTGACGCCGCGATAGCCCGCGGCGCGCCAGCGGTGTGCTTGCTCGATCAGTTCGTCAAGCGAGTAGTGCCGATTGACGCCGCTGCTGTAGACGGCGACGCCGTCGCGTCTCCGGCCGATGAGGTCGGCGAGCCCGCTGCCGGACGCCTTGCCGCGCAGATCCCACAGCGCGATGTCGAGCGCGGCCATCGCCATCGTCGTGATCCCGCCACCGCCCGCCTCGTGCAGCTGCCACCACAGCCGGTCCCAGACCACGCCGGGATCGGTGGGCCAGCCAACCACGGCGTCGGCGATGTCGGTAGCAAGTAACGCCCGGATCGCGGCGACGCCCGCCCGCGGCGTCCAGCTGAAGCCGATGCCCTCGCCCCCTTCGGAGTCGCGTAGCCGCAGCACCACCAGGTACACCTGCCGCACGTCCTCCGCCCACGGGCGCGGCAACGGCGCCCTGAGCGTCCTCACGGTCAGGTCCCTGATCGCGCGATCAGCCATCGACGGCCGCCAGACCCTGCTCGATGAGCCGTTCCAGCCGCTTGATGTCCTCGCTGTCCGGGTCGGCCAGCGGCGGCCGCACCGAACCGACGGCCTGCCCCCGCAGCCGCGCGCCCGCCTTGACCAGCGACACGGCGTAGCCGGGGACGCTGTCGCGCAGTTCGACGAGCGGCCGGTAGAACTCGGTGAGCAGCCTGCTCACCAGGGCGGTCTCGCCCTCTGCAACAGCGTCGTGGAACGCCGTCGCCACCTCGGGCACGAACGCGAACGCGGCTGAGGAGTACTGCGTGATGCCGAGCCCGCGATAGGCGGGCATGCTGAACTCCGCGGTCGGCAACCCGTTGAAGAACGGGAAGTCCTCGCCTGCATCGGCCCGCACCGCGAGCATGATGCGGTGCAGCAGGTCGAGGTCGCCGGTGCCGTCCTTGAAGCCGACGACTCTCGGATGACACGCCAGCTCGGCGGCGGACTCGGGACTGAACCGGGCGGTGCCGCGCTGGTAGAGGATCACCGGCAGCGGGCTCGCCCGCAGCAGCTCATCGACGTAGGCGCGCAGGCCATGCTGCGGGCCTGCCGCCAGGTACGGCGGCATCACGAGCAGGCCGTCCGCGCCGATGTCGGCAGCCTGGCGGGCGCAGTCGACGGCATGCGGCAGCGGGCCGCCCGCCCCGGCGACGACCGGCACCATGCCGCCAGTGACGCCGACAGCGGTTCGCACCGCGTCAGCATGCTCGCGCAGTGCCAGCGCGGGAAACTCGCCGGTGCCGCACGCGACGAAGACGCCGCCCGGGCCGAAGCCGAGGCCGTGTTCGAGGTGGCTGGTGAGCGCCCCGACGTCGACACCGGCCGGCTCGAACGGCGTCACGGGGAAGAACAGCACTCCGGACAGGTCCATCAACTCGCTCCTTGTCGCGTTGTCATGTCCACCGCGGACAGTTCGGTGTGCCAGTCACGTCTTGGCCGCCAGCCAAGTAGCCGCTCTGCCTTACCGACGGCGAACGCGGGCGCGCCGTCGCCGAGCGCGGCGGCATGGTCGGTGGTGCCGGGATGGAACCTGGGCAACAGCTCGGACAGTGGTTCCCGCGCAAGGGGACCCGCGGCGCAGCCAAAGAAGACCTCGGCACTCGGCACCGCGCCCGCCGCGTCGATCAGGGTGTCGACCAGCTCGGCCGCGTCGCGCGCATCGACATAGTTGAACAGCGACTTCGCGCCGAGCGCCGGGTCGTCGAGCCGCTCGGTCACGGTGTGCCCGTCCTGGGTCGGCGCGCCGTGCCACTCTTCCGGTGCGATGACGTAGCCGGGCCGCACCACGGAGAAGTGCGTCGCCTCGCCTCGGTCGGCGTACATTCGCACCATCAGCTCGATGGCCAGTTTGGACAGTGCGTAGGCGTGCCACGGCCGGGTGGGATGTGCCTCGTCCAGCGGTAGGTACTCCGGCGCCCAGCCCGCAGGGCTGCCATAACCGAGCACGGTCGGGCTGCTGGTGACGACCACGGAGCGGCAGCCGATTCTTGTCGCGGCGTCGCACACGTTGTGCGCGATCGTGACGTTGGCAGGCAGCAGCTCCGTCTCCGGCCTGCTGAACGGCACCGCGATCGCGGCGAGGTGCACCACCGCGGAAGGCCCGATGTCCGCGAGCACGCGGTGGGTGTGCTCGGCGTCGGTCAGGTCGGCAGGCACGGACGCCCGTGCGCCGTCCGGGGTTCCGCTGCCTGGCAGGTCGATTGAGACGATCTCCCGCCCTGCGTCGGCGAGCACCCGCACCACGCTGCGGCCGAGCCTTCCTGCGCCCCCGGCGACCGCGACCAGCGTCCTCACGGCAACTCCAGTTCTGGCACGTCGATCCGGCGCCCCTGCCGCGACGACGCCAGCCCGAGCTGGGCGAGCTGGACGCCCCGCGCGCCGGAGAGGAAGTCGTACGGGAACGGCGCGTCCTCGCAGACGTGCCGCAGGAACATCTCCCACTGCTCCCGGAAGCCGTTGCGCAGCTCGTCGTTGTCCGGCACCCGCTGCCACTGGTCGCGGAACCGCTGGGATTCCGGCAGGTCGGGGTTCCATTGCGGCTTGGGAGTTGCGGCACGGTGCTGCACATGGCATTCCCGCAGCCCGGCAACGGCGCTGCCATCCGTACCGTCCACCTGGAACTCGACCAGCTCGTCCCGGTTCACGCGCACGCACCAGGAGGAGTTGAGCTGGGCGATCACGCCGTCCGGCAGTTCGAAGATCGCGTACGCGGCGTCGTCCGCGGTGGCGTCGTAGGGATCGCCGTTCTCGTCGTAGCGCACCGGGATGTGCGTGACGGCCTTGGCTGTCACCGCGTTGACGTGCCCGAACAGTTCGTGCAGCACGTATGCCCAGTGGCAGAACATGTCGACGACGATGCCGCCGCCGTCCTCGGCCCTGTAGTTCCAGCTCGGCCGCTGACCCTGCTGCCAGTCACCTTCGAACACCCAGTAGCCGAACTCGCCGCGCACCGAAAGGATCCGGCCGAAGAAGCCGCCGTCGATCAGCCGCTTGAGCTTGACGAGGCCGGGCAGGAACAGCTTGTCGTGCACGACCCCGGCGCGCATCCCCGCGTCGCGAGCGGCAGCGGCGATGCCGAGCGCGCCGTCAAGTGACTCGGCCGTCGGCTTCTCGGTGTAGATGTGTTTGCCCGCGGCGATCGCGGCGAGGATGGCCTTCTCCCGTGCCGAGGTGACCTGGGCGTCGAAGTAGATTTCGGCGCCGGGGTTGGCGAGCGCTTCATCGAGGTCGGTGGTCCAGCGTTCGATGCCGTGTTGTGCGGCCACCGAGGCAAGCTTCGTCTCGCTACGGCCGACCAGGATCGGTTCGGGAATGACTCTGGTGCCATCGGCGAGCTGGACACCACCGTCCTCACGGATCGCGAGGATCGAGCGGACCAGATGCTGGCGATAGCCCATCCGGCCGGTGACACCGTTCATGATGACACCGATCGTGCGTGCACTCATGCGCTTCCTTCATTCGTCAGCCGGGCCGCGCCGGTGGCGCGGATACGGTCCTCGTGCGGTTCGGGGTCGGGCTCGGCCCGGAGCCCGGGGTACAGCTCGTCGATGGCCACCGGCGATGCTCTTGCGAGCGACTCATTGGCCGAGGCACCCACGAGCACGCTCAGCACGCCGTCCCGGTATCCGGCGGCGCGGCCGAGCGGGTCGGCGTCGCGGCCGGGCCGGAACAGGTCGTCGAGCAGCCGCGGGTCGCCACCGCCGTGCGCGCTCGCCTCATCGGCGACGTCGATCTCGGTTGCTGGCTGCCAATGCCGTTGCAGCAGCAGGCGGGAGCCTTCCCGCCGGGATCCCGTGGCGGGCTCGCCTGCGCTGCCCGCTGTCGGGTCGAGTGCTGGGCGGGGCGTGCCCACGATGTCGCCAGCGCGGCCGGCTACCGAGGCGCGCTCGCAGACGTCGAGCTCGAGTCTGCCCTCGGTGCCGTTGATACCGACGCGATAGCCCTCCCACGGCGCGTGGGCGTTGAGCGAGTACGTCAGCGAAGCCCCTGAGTCGTAGCGCACCAGCGCGGCCATGTTGTCCTCGATGGTGATGCCTTGCGAGAAGACGTCGCGGTCGCGCAGGTAGCCGTCCTCGCGCTCGGCATCGAGGTACAGCGCCCGTAGCCGGGGGCTGCCTGCCAGGTCGAGCGCGAACGGGTCGTTCGCCGTGTCGGCGTCGTGGCTGCGTTCCGGCCGCCGCCCGATACCGCGCCGGTTGGCGTTCTCGGCGCCGTAGAACCGCAGCGAGCCGTGTGCGTACACCGTGGTGGGGGTGTCGGCGAGCCACCAGTTGACCAGGTCGAAGTGGTGGGTCGCCTTGTGCACGAACAGCCCGCCGGAGTTGGCCTTTTCGCGGTGCCAGCGGCGGAAGTAGTCCGCCCCGTGCACCGTGTCGAGCAACCATTCGAAGTGGACGGACGTGATCTCGCCGATCTCGCCGCGCAGCAGCAGCTCCTTCACCGAGGCGTTGCGCGGGGAGTACCGGTAGTTGAAGGTGACGACGAGCCGGGCGCTGCTGCGCCGCGCGGCGGCGGCGATGCGGCGGCAGGACGGCGCGTCCACCGTCAGCGGTTTCTCCACGATGACGTCGATGCCCCGGTCAAGCGCGGCGACGACGTAGTCCGCGTGGCTGGCGTCGATCGTGGTGACGACCACCGCGTCCGGGCGCACCGTGGCGAGCATGTCCTCGTAGTCGCCGGGGCGGAACGCGGGCAATGGCTTGCTCGCCCCGCTCACCCGCTGGCGGAGCCGCTGGTAGTAGGTCATCCGCGTCGCGTTGGTGTCGCACAGCGCGACGGGCTCGGCGACGTCGGCGTAGCCGTGCAGGATCGCGTCGAAGTACAGTTCGGCGCGGTGGCCCGTGCCGACGAAGGCGTACCGGCGCCTCGGATCGACCGGTGCTGCGGACATGGGTGTCTCCCCATTCGGTGCGTTCGTGAAGGTTCTCGACGTTGCCGGGGTGTGGTGGGGGCGGCTGACAGGCACCGCCCCCACCTCCCCGTCCGGCGGGTGTCAGCCGATCGCGGCGCTCGCCTGGTCGCGGAACTGCTGTGCCGCCTGGTCGGCGCTGAGCCTGCCGAACAGCAGCTGTTCATTGATCTGCAGCAGGATGTCCTGCACCTCGCCCGCGCCGGGCGGTGGTAATGCAGGTGGATCGGCCAGGTCGGTGCCGATCTTCTCGAGGAACTTTGCGGACTGCTGGTCCGGAGCCTCCAGGTCGTCGGAGATACGCTCGCGAAGCTCGGTGTTGATCGGCAGGCCACGGTCGCTGAGCTGGATCTGGGCCGCTTTGGGGCTGTTGACCAGCCAGTTGATGAAGGTCGCCGCTTCCTCTGGGTGCTCGCTGCGCGAGGACGCTGCCCAGAACATCGCCGGCTTGAAATACATGCCCGGCTGCTCGGCCTGCGACTCACCGGGGAACCGCAGCAGCGTCAGCTCGTGCCCCGCCGAGCCGGTCAGGGTCGGGAGTTCGTTCGTCCACCAGGTGCCCATCGCGCCCTTGTTGGTGGCGAGCAGCGACTGGTCGACGCCACCGGCCTGGGTCTCCACGGTCAGCGACGGCCTCGGCTCCGCTTTCCGCTCGCTGGACTCGAGAATGAGCCGGAACCAGTCGGCCAGCGTTTCGTCGGAGACGCCTAGCTTGTCGTTCTCGTCGAAAAGCGACTCGCCGCGCTGGCGTGCGAACACCTCGAGGCCGGTTTCCACGAACCCGATGTTCTGCGTGCCGTACGTGCCGCCCGGGGTCTCGCGAGTCAGCTTCGCCGCGGTGTCGATGAACTCGTCCCAGCTCCATGTCTCGTCGTCAGGGAGCTCCATCCCGGCCTGCTGGTAGATCTCCGGGTCAGTCACCACGGTGTAGGCGTTGATGCCGGTTGGGATCGCATACGTCGCGCCGTCCACCTGGCCGGTGGCGGTCACCGAGGGGTCGAGCTTCGAGGTGTCGAGCGTGCCCGGGATGTACTCGTTCAGGTCGAGCAGCGCGTCGCGGTCGGCGTACTCCCGCACGTAGCGCGTATCCTGCTGCATCACGTCCGGGATGTTGTTACCCGCAGCGCTGGTGGCGAGCCGGTCCCAGTAGTCGTCCCAGCCTGTGAACTCCGGCTCGATCGTGATGCCGGGGTGTTCTGCCTCGAAGGCGTCGATCAGCTCCTGGGTCAGCTGGTGCCGGGAGTCGCTTCCCCACCATGACATCCGTAGCGTGACCTCGCCGTCATCGCCGCCGGCACTGCCACCGCACGCGGACGCGGTCACTGCCATGAGTGCGGCCGCGGTGATCGCCGTTCCCCTTCGCCGCCATCGGCGCGAACAGCCTCGTTGATGTCGCACTGTGTTCTCTCCTCTCGGGTTCATTACTTGAGTCCCGTGGTCGCGATCCCCCGGACCAGATAACGCTGTCCGGCAAGGAAAAAACCGAAGATTGGCCCCAGCGACACCATGGACATCGCGAACAGAGGGCCCCACGGGGTTTGGCTTGTGGCATCGACGAAGGTCCGCAGCGCCACCGGAACGGTGTACATCTCGGGATCGGTCAGGAAGATGAGCTGGCTGAAGAAGTCGTTCCAGGTCCAGATGAAGGTGAAGATCGCCGTCGTGGCCAGTGCGGGAATGGAAAGCGGCAGGATCACCCTGGTGAAGATGCCCCAGTGCCCGCAGCCGTCGATCCGAGCCGCCTCGTCCAGCTCACGCGGCAGGCCACGGATGAACTGCACCATCAGGAACACGAAGAAGCCGTCCGTCGCGAGTAGTTTTGGCAGGATCAGCGGCCAGAACGTGTTAATCAAGTCGGCCTGCGAGAACAGGATGTACTGCGGCACGATCACCACATGGATCGGCAACATGATGCTGCCGAGCATGATCGCGAACCACAGCTTCTTCAGCGGGAAGTTCAACCGGGCGAACGCGTACGCCGCCATCGAGCAGGCGAGCAGGTTGCCCGCGATGGCCCCTGCGACGACGATCGCCGAGTTGAGCAAGTACCGGCTGAACGGCTGGCCGAGCGCGTCCCAGCCGTCGGTGTAATTGTCCAGCGTCGGCTCGCTCGGGAGCAGGCCGGGTTCGGTGAAGATGTCCGGCGTCGGCTTGAACGAGCTGACCAGCATCCAGATCAGCGGATACAGCATCAGCAGGCCGAACCCGATCAGCGCGAGGTGGGCCAGTGGCCGCCGCCTCGGCTTGTCCCGCCCGGTCACGCTCGGCCGTACGCGCGGTGCCCTGGTCACCGGGGTTGACTCAGTCGTCGCCATAGAACACCCAATACTTCGATGCGAGAAAGTTGACCGCGGTGAGCCCGCCGACGATGAGCAGCAGCACCCAGGCGAGCGCGGAGGCGTAGCCCATGTCGAAGTTGCCGAATCCGCGCTGGTACAGGTACAGCGTGTAGAACAGCGTGGAGTCCGCAGGCCCGCCGGTGCCACCGCTGACGATGAACGACTGCGTGAACGTCTGGAACGCCGAGATGGTCTGCAGCACCAGGTTGAAGAAGATGATCGGGCTCAGCAGCGGCAGTGTGATCGTGAAGAACTGCCGGAACCGTCCCGCCCCGTCGACTGCGGCCGCCTCGTAGTACATCCGGGGTATCTGCCGCAGCCCGGCGAGGAAGATGACCATCGGGGCGCCGAACGTCCACACGTTCAGCACGATCAGCGTGCCCAGTGCGTAGTCCGGAGTTGATACCCAGCCGGGCAGGCCCTCGATGCCGATGGAGCCGAGCGCGGTGTTGATCAGGCCGTTGCTGCCGAAAATCTGCCGCCACAGGATCGCGACCGCGACGCTGGCGCCGAGTAGCGACGGCAGGTAGTAGGCGGAGCGGTAGAACGCCAGCCCGCGCACGCCCTTGTCCAGCACCAGCGCCAGCACGAGCGCGAAGGCCAGCTGCAGCGGCACCGAGACGAACACGTAGGTGAACGTCACCTTGAGCGCCTGGAAGAACCTCGGATCGCTGAGCATCCGCTCGTAGTTGTCCCCGCCGATCCACTCGGGCGCCCCGATGAGGCTGTAGTCGGTGAAGGACAGGTACGCCGAGGCCAGAATGGGCCCAAGCGTGATCAACAGCAGGCCGAGAAACCAGGGCGTGAGGAACAGGTACGCGACCTTGCTCTCGCCAAGGCTCGGCCGGTTCAGCCGGAACGGCCAGCGCCGCGTACGCCGGGTCGTTACCGGCGGGCCCTCGCTCGGAGCCTGCGGCTCTTCCGTGACAAGCAAACCAGCACACCTCATCGTGACGTCGGTTCCCGACCCGGCACGCCACCGAGATGAGCGTCACACCGAATCAGCTGTAAGCGCTTTCTAGTCGTCCTGGGCACTCGCTGTCAAGGGAAAGTTCGTCTATCACGGCAATTTCTGATAGCGCTTTCACGCTTCGCCCATGTCGGCGAGATAGCGCTTTCATCATGGCTCGGATGACGCTAAGGTCGACGGCCAACGGCACGTTGCTGACTGAGGAGGCACATGGCTGGCGTCGTTGACAGACCGCGGGTCGCGCTGGTTGGCGCGCACGGTCACGGCCAGTGGCACCTGCGCAACATCGAGCGGCTCGCGGCGGAAGGCCACCTCAGGCTGGCCGGGATCTGCGACCCGCGCCCACTCGACCGCGGCGTCAGCGCCGCGCTCTGCGGAGTCCCGATCTTACCCCGGCTGACTGACCTGCTCACCGAGGTCACGCCGCAGGTCACGGTGATCTGCACGCCGATCCACACCCACACCGACCTCACCCTGGAAGCGCTCGCGGCAGGCTCGCATGTGCTGCTTGAGAAGCCGCCGGCCGCGACACTGGCCGACTTCGACCGGCTCGACGCCGGCGTCCGCGCGAGCGGCCTCGCCTGCCAGATCGGTTTCCAGAGCCTCGGCTCGTCGGCGGTGTCCGCGGTGCACTCGCTGATCGCGGACGGCGCCATCGGCGATGTCCTCGGGATCGGCGCGGCGGGCATCTGGCAGCGAGATGCCCGGTACTTCACGCGCGCCCCGTGGGCCGGTAGGCGGCAGCTCGACGGCGTTCCCGTTGTCGACGGGGCACTGACGAACCCGTTCGCCCACGCCACGATCACCGCACTGGCACTCGACGGCTCGCTTGAGCGCGGTGCGGTGGACGACATCGAGGTCGAGCTCTACCGCGCGAACGCGATCGAGGCCGACGACACCTCCTGCCTGCGGCTGCGTACCGCACGCGGCACGCCAGTCATGGTCGCGGTGACGTTGTGCGCGGAGCGGACCCAGCCGCCGTACGTGACCGTGCACGGCAGCCGAGGGACGATCACGCTGGCGTACAAGGAGGGCAAGGTCAGGCTGCGCACCGCGGCCGTCGACCGGACAGACATCTACCCTGCCGCCGACCTGCTGCTCGACCTGCTGGCGCGCATCCGGAATCCGGCACATCGGCTGCTGGTACCGCCCGAGGCGACCGGCGCCTTCATGGCGGTCGTCGAGGCCGTGCGTACCGCGCCGGACCCGAGGTCCATCGCGCCCGCGTACCAGCGCGGTATTGGCTCCGGCGCCACGAGCAGGGTGGAGATCCCTGGAATCGACGACATGGTGATGCGCTGCGCCGAGGAGCTGACGACGTTCTCCGAACTGGCCCCGGGGTGGGCCGCGATGGACCACGACGACGCGAAGGGACGGCGATGACACTGACATCGACGGGCAGGTCGCTGGCGGAGCTGGTGGTCGCGGGACGGCCGGTGGCGAGTTACCGCGACGGTTCGGCACTCGACCGGACGCTGTCGCCCCGGCCGTTCCTGCATCCAGTGACCACGCTGACCGGCACCGCCGTCACCGACGTCCAGCCGGAGGACCACCGCTGGCACCTCGGGGTGTCCGTCGCGGTACAGGACGCGGGCGGCGTCAACGTCTGGGGCGGCAGGACGTACCTGCGCGGCAAGGGCTACACCTGGCGGGACGACCACGGCACGATTCGGCATCGCGGCTGGCACCGGCGCACCGGCGGCCTGCTCGATGAGGATCTCGCCTGGTGTGGCCCGGACAGCCGCGAGTTCCTCACCGAACGCCGCGTCCTCGCGGCGCGCCCGGCCGAGGACGGCTGGGCGCTCGACGTCGAGTTCACTCTGCACAACGGCACCGGCGCACCGATCTTGCTCGGCAGCCCGGCGACGAACGGGCGGGAGAAGGCAGGCTACGGCGGGCTGTTCTGGCGGCTGCCGCTGCCTGCTGGGGACGCGACCGTGTTCACGCCGGACGCCAACGGCGAGGCGGCGGTGCACGAGTCCCAGTCCCGCTGGCTCGCTTACCACGGTGACGACGGCGACCCGGCACGGACGTTCACGGTCGTACTCGGCCCTACCGACGACCGTACCGCGGCGGACCGGTGGTTCGTGCGGCTCGACAACTACCCCGGCCTGTGCTCGGCACTGGCCACCCACGAACCGCTGCGAATCGCCCCCGGCGAGCCGCAGACCCGGCGACTGACCGCGCTGGTGTGCGACGGCCACCTCGGCAAGGAGCGAGTGGAGAACGCATGGCAGGTGGCAGCGGCTGGTTCACCCGGCCCTGCCCTCTGAACAGCGTCAGTTGTCGTCGCAGGCTTCGAACTGCTCGAGGCGCTTGAGGGCTCTGCTTTAAATCGATTCATACCCACGGCACGACGAATGGAGATCCCTATGTGCTCTTCGATTTTCAGCCGCCGTAAGTTTTTGTCCACATCGGCCACCGCGGCTGCCGTGTTCAGCACTCTCGGCTCGACCCACCCCCATCCAGCAGCCGCAGGCGAGACCGCGACCGCGCTCGCCCCCCTTGACGACGGAGTCGAGCTGCATTGGCTCGACGGCACACCTTCGGCACCGAGCGGTGCGACCTGGGGCGTGCCATGGCCGCAGGGCACGGCGCGGCCACGGCAGCCGTTCTCGCTCACCACGACGAGCGGCGATCCGGTGCCGGTGCAATCGTGGCCGCTCGCGTACTGGCCGGACGGCAGTCTCAAGTGGAGCGGCCACGCAATAGGTCCGGACGCCCCGCAGGTGGAGAAGTTCCGGCTTGCCGCGGGCGCTCCGGCGCAGCCAGGCAAGCCGGTCCGCGTTGAGCGGACCGGCGGCGAGATCTGGCTGTCCAATGGCACCGTCCAGATTCGCCTCGGTACCGAAGGACACGACGTGATCAGGTCGATCCGGCGTGGCGACAAAGAGTCCGCGCAGCACGGCCGACTCGTGCTTGTGCTTCAAGACAACCCCGACGAGGCGGAGAGCGCCCGGCGTACGGAGTGGACGGGGGTGATCGACGACGTCGTCGTCGAGCAGCAGGGACCGGTCCGCGCAGTCGTCAAGCTTTCGGGTACCTACCGCAGGAACGGCTCGGACAGCGGGCAGGGCGACCGCACGTTGCTGCCATGGACGATGCGGGTCTCACTCGACGCTGGTGCCGAGTCGGTGCGGCTGGTGCACTCCTTCGTCTGGGACGGCGACATGACGGCAGACTTCATCCGAGGCCTCGGGCTGCGGGTCCGGGTGCCGATGGCCGACGAAGCGCACAACCGCCATATCCGGTTCGCGGGGCAGGGCCGAGGCATCTGGGGTGAGCCGGTGCGGGTGCTGACCGGCCTTCGGCGCGAGCCGGGCGCTGCGGTGGACCGGGCGCAGATCGCGGGGACGGCCACGCCCCCGGTGTCGGAATGGTCGGCCGAGGTGCGCGACGGGTACCAGCGGCTGCCGTTGTGGAACGACTTCACGCTGGCCCAGCACTCCACCGACCAGTTCGCGGTGTGGAAGCGCACGTCGGATGCGGCCGGGTGGCTCAAGCACGCCGGCCGGGGTGACCGTGCGCCGGGGTTCGGTTACGTGGGCAGCGTCAGCGGCGGGCTCGGCTTCGGGATGCGCGACTTCTGGCAGCAGTACCCGCGAGCGCTCGACATCACCTCGGCGGCGGGCGACACGGCGACGGTGACGCTGTGGTCCTGGTCCCCCCACGCCGAGGCGATGGATCTGCGACCCTACGACGACGGTGGCCACGGCCTCGGCCTCGCCTACGAGGACGATCGCACCGGCTGGGGGGAGCCGACCGGCGTCTCTCGCTCCACCGACATGCAACTGTGGGCCTTCGATGCGACGCCATCCCGAGACCGGATCGCCGACCTCGCCGGCCTGCTGACCACCCGGCCGCAGGTCGTGGCGTCCCCCGCTGTCTACGACGCGGCGCGCGTTTTCGGCCGCTGGAGCCTGCCGAACCGCTCGACACCCGCGCTGGCCAGGCTAGAAGACTCGATCGAGGCGAGTATCGACTTCTACGCGAATCAAGTCGACCAGCGCCGCTGGTACGGCTTCTGGGACTTCGGCGACGTCATGCACACCTACGATGTCGACCGGCACGAGTGGCGCTACGACGTCGGCGGGTACGCCTGGGACAACGCCGAACTGGGCACCGACGCGATGCTCTGGTACGCCTTCCTCCGGTCGGGCAAGCCGAAGGCCTTCCACTTGGCCAGGGCGATGACGCAGCACGTCGCGGAGGTGGACACCTATCATGCGGGACCCTACGCGGGTCTCGGCTCGCGGCACAACGTGCTGCACTGGGGCGACGGCGCCAAAGAGGCACGGGTCAGCGAGTCGTACACGAAGCGCTTCCTTTACTACCTCACCGCGGACGAACTCGTCGGCGACTGGATGCGCTCGGCGCTCCAAGCCGACCAGACGCTGCTCACTCAGCCGCCACTGCGCGAATACTTCCCCACCCCGGACGCGGCGCCGACCTGGTTGCGCATCGGCCCGGACTGGTACGCGCTCGTCAGCAACTGGCTCACCGAGTGGGAACGGACTGGCGACACCAAGTGGCGCGACCTCATCATCACCGGCATGCGTGACATCGCTCGTTTCCCTGCCGGGCTGTTCACCGGCGACCACGGCGGTGCGGTCGGTTTCAATCCCGCGACGGGGAGGCTCACCAACCTCGACAAGGGCGACTTCAAGGGTGGCTACAACCTGTCGATGGCATTCTGCGGCGACCAGATCATGTTCGAGACGGTCGAGCTTGTCGACGTCCCCGAGTTCCGCAAGACTCTGGTGGAGTTCGCCAGATACGTACAGGCACCCTCGAACGAGAAGATCGAGCACTACGGCCACGACTTCAATCCGCAGGTGTTCAAGACGATCTACTCACGCGTCACCGCGTGGGCGGGCGATCAGCTCGACGACCGGGACATCCGCAAGCGTGGCTGGGACAAGCTGATGTCGGACCCGGCAGGCCAGCCATGGCCCGAGCCCGAGCGCGTTTCCGGCACCGCAGTACTGACCCCCGTGGACGAGATACCGGCGGGTGACTTCGGCACCAACGACGCCGCGCAACGCAACCTGGCGATTATCGAGCTCATCGCGATAGCACCGGAAGAGGCGCCGGTTACGTAGGCACCCGCGAGCGTGTCGTTTCATCGCAACGAGGAGCTCGGCCGGCGCGCGGCCGAGCTCCGCATTGCGTAGCCAGAGTCAGCAGGCGTTGATCGTGCTGCTTTCCACGGTGATGTGGCGCCGAACTGGGTGACCGTCGCGGTGTACCCGGCCGCCAGCAGCTCGATCTGCTCGCCGGTCGGTTCCCGCACGTCGGTGCTCATGGCCGCGCCGGCTTACCTCTCGCCGCGCAAGACCACGCGGAGGCTGTCAAGCACCCCGACGTCCTCGATGGTGGACGGCACCGGCTCGTCCCTGCCGTCGGCGATGCCGCGCATGGTCTTGCGCAGGATCTTGCCTGACCGCGTCTTGGGCAGCGCGTCGACCACCGAGACGTCCCTGAACGCCGCGACCGGACCGATGTCGCGGCGCACCGCATCGACCAGCTCGTCGCACAGCGTGCTCTCCTCGACGTCCACACCGGACTTGAGAACCACGAACCCGCGCGGCACCTGGCCCTTGAGCGCGTCGTGCACGCCGATGACCGCGCACTCCGCGACTGCGGCGTGGCTCGCGAGCGCGGCCTCGATGGAGCCGGTGGACAGCCGGTGTCCCGCGACGTTGATGACGTCGTCGGTGCGACCCATGACGAACAGGTAGCCGTCGGAGTCGATGAAGCCGGAGTCACCGGTGAGGTAGTAGCCCTGGTAGCGGGAAAGGTACGACTCGACGTAGCGGTCGTCGTCACCCCACAGCGTCGGCAGCGTGCCAGGCGGCAGCGGAAGCTTGATCGCGATCGCGCCCTCCTGTCCGGCAGGCACCTGGTTGCCCTGCTGGTCCAGCACCTGGACGTCGTATCCGGGCACCGGCATGGTCGCGGACCCCGGCTTGACCGGCAGCGTCTCCAGTCCGCGCGGGTTCGCCGCGATGGGCCAGCCGGTCTCGGTCTGCCACCAGTGGTCGATCACCGGCACGCCGAGCTTGTCGTGCGCCCAGTGGTACGTCTCCGGATCGAGCCGCTCGCCAGCCATGAACAGTGTCCGGAACGCCGACAGGTCGTAGTGGGTCACCTGGGCAGCGTCGGGGTCCAGCTTCTTGATGGCACGCAATGCGGTCGGCGCGGTGAACAACGCCGTCGCGCCGTGCTCCGCGATCACCCGCCAGAACGCGCCTGCGTCCGGCGTGCCGACCGGTTTGCCCTCGTAGAGCACCGTGGTCGCGCCGATCAGCAACGGCCCGTAGACGATGTACGAGTGCCCGACGACCCAGCCGACGTCGGACGCCGTCCACCAGACGTCGCCGGATGAGACGTCATAGATGTTGCGCATGGACCAGGCCAGCGCGACCGCGTGGCCGCCGGTGTCGCGGACGACGCCCTTCGGCTTCCCGGTGGTGCCCGAGGTGTAGAGGATGTAGAGCGGGTCGGTCGCCGCGACCGGCACCGGGTCGGCCGGGTTGGCGTCGGCGACGAAGTCGTGCCAGTCGACGTCGCGGTCCGTCATGTCGGCCTTGGCGGTGTCGCGCTGCAACATGACCACCCGATCGGGCTGGTGGGTTGTGGTCGCCAGCGCGTCCTCGATGATCGGCTTGTACTCCACCGCCCTTGTCGGCTCGATCCCGCAGGACGCCGCGACGATCACCTTCGGCTGGGCGTCCTCGACCCGCGCGGCGAGTTCCTTTGGCGCGAACCCGCCGAACACCACCGAGTGAATCGCGCCGATGCGGGCGCAGCCGAGCATCGCGATGATGGCCTCCGGCACCATCGGCATGTAGATGATGACCCGGTCGCCCTTGCCGACGCCGAGCGAGGCCAGCGCGCCCGCGAAGGTGGCGACCTTGTCCCGCAGTTCGGCGTAGGTGTACGACGCCTTGGTGCTGGTGACCGGCGAGTCGTAGATCAGCGCCGTCTGCTCGCCCCTGCCGGACTCGACGTGCCGGTCAAGCGCGTTGTAGGCGGTGTTCAGCTCGCCGTCGGGGAACCAGCGGTAGAGCGGCGCGCGCGACGCATCGAGGGCTTGGGTCGGCGCGCGAGTCCAGTCGATGTCCTCGGCCGCCGCCAGCCAGAACCCCTCCGGATCGGCCAGGCTCCGCTGGTACACGTCCGCGTAGGCACCCATCGGTGATCTCCTCCTCGGTTACGGATCCGGTGGTTCAGGGGTACACCGGGACACGCCAGCTGGCTACCCCCATTATGGACGGGTTCCGGCTACACTCAGCGATCACGACCTGCGAAGGAGTGGCAGGCCACCTGGATCCCCAGTCCTTGGAGGCCTCATGCTCGCTCCTGTCACCGAGTTGCCGGACGACCCGGACTGCGTGGTCTGCGGAGTACGGCACACCCCAGAGTCCACGGAGTACATCGACCTCGGTACCGCCGACGGAAAGCACGTCGTCGCCTGCGTCGGTCGATGCGCCGACCAGCTGCCATGCCCCGTCTGCGGCCTCACCGTGGGGTCGCCCTTGCTCAGCAAGCCAGGGGTTGTGCACGATCCCTCGCTGACGTCCCCGCTGGCGCGCCTCCGCGCCCTCGCGCGCGACGTCGATATCGAGGTGGCCGAGCTACCTCCTGAGCTCGGCGACGACGAGGTCGCAGGCGCCGTTGCGATCCGCTGCGACGACCGCGCAGGACGTGGAGTCGTCGCCCTCGCCGACGGACTCGACGACGCCGCCAAAGCCGACGTCTTGGCATTCGGCCTCGCGGTATGCGCGGTACACGACCAGCCTCGCGACGACCCGGTCATCACGGTCGGGATCCGCCGCCAGCGCTTGCCACCCGCGCGGTCCGGTGCTGGCCACATCGCGTGGCACATTCTGCGCACCTGCGGTCGGCTCACGTCGTCAGCGACCTTCGACGTGGTACCGCTGACATTCGCGGACGGTGACTGACGCGGCTACCGACGCAGCCGCCGGGCGATGCGCCGGACGACGCGTGGGCGCTCGCGCCGACGCGGCAGGCGCTGCGCGATGGCATCGTCCAGCAGCGTGCCCACGGTCTCCTTGGCGCACGCACGGTTCGCGCCGATGCCGCCGGACGGCCCGCGTTTGATCCAGCCCACGACGTACGTGCCCACGCGCCCGTCGACGCGCCCGCCGCTGTGCGGGATCGTGCCGGTCCGTTCGTCGAACGGCAGGCCGTCGACCGGGGTGCCGCGATAGCCGACCGCCCGGATCACCCGGCCCGCGGCGACCTCGACGTCGTCCGCGGGGCCGGTCACGCGGAGTCCGCGCACGTCGGTGTCCCCGACGACCTCGCGCGGTGTGGAGTGGAACCGGAGCACGATGCGCGGCCGTCCGTGCGGCGGTGGCGCCGACCAGTCAACGGCCTCCCGCCGGACGCCCCGCAGCAGCGCCGCCTTGTCGCCCGAAGCTGCGGCGTCGATGGCCTCGCCGACGCGGGGGTCGTGGTCGTCCACCACCAGGTCGACGTCCTGCCGCTGCGCGAGCGCCAGCAACTCCGGCTGGGTGTTGGCGGCGTCCTCCGGGCCACGGCGGCCGAGTACGACGACCTCCCGCACCTTGCTGGACCGCAAAAATGCCAAGGCGGCAGGGGCGATCGTGGTGTCGGCCAGCGCATCGGTGTCCATCGTCAGGATCCGCGCGACGTCGAGGGCGACGTTGCCGTTGCCGACGACGACCACCCGCTCGGAGGACAGATCGACGGCGTTGGCGGGCACGTCGGGGTGGCCGTTGTACCAGGCGACCACGGTGGTCGCGGCGAGGCTGCCGGGCAGCTCCTCGCCGGGAATGCCGAGGCTACGTGCCGACGACGCGCCCACCGCGTAGATCACCGCGTCGTGCCGAGACGCCAGCTCGTCCACGGTGACATCGGAGCCGACGTCGACGCCCAACCGCAGCCGCAACCGGGGGTGCTCGTGGAGGCGGGCGAAGGTCTCGCCGATCTTCTTGATGGACTGGTGATCCGGCGCGACGCCGTGCCGCACCAGGCCACCCGCCATCGGCAGCCGGTCGATCAGCGTGACGCGGCAGTTGGTGTGCAACAGCAGGTCTTCGACGGCGTACATGCCAGCTGGTCCCGTACCCACCACGGCAACGTCGAGCGGCGCGAAGTCGGGCGGGATGACCCGGTCGAACACCGGCGCGTCCCAGGGATGGAAGTTGGGGCCGGGGTCGGCCTCGGCCGGTTCCCGCTCCGCGTAGTACGCCGCGTTGATGTCCGCGTACGGCGTGAGCTGCTCGGTCAGGCTCTCGACGGGGAAGATCGCGTCGACAGGACAGGCGTCCGCGCAGGCGCCGCAGTCGATGCAGGCCTGCGGGTCGATGTAGAGCATGTCGGTGGTGGCGAAGTCCGGCTCACCCGGCGCCGGGTGGATGCAGTTGACCGGGCAGACCGACACGCACGAGGCGTCATTGCAGCAGGTCTGGGTGATCGCGAAGGCCATGGCTCAGACCAGGTTCGCGCGCCGGTAGAACCACATCGACGCCTTGGTGAGCAGCCCGGCGGAGTTCAGGAACTCCATCAGACCTGCGCAGCTCGACCGCAGCATCGACTTGTGGTGTTCGTTCGCCTTGGCCTCCCGCCGCGCGCGGTCGACGTCGAGCCCCGCCTCGGCGTAGACCCTCGGGTTCACCATGCTGCTCACGATGAAATACGACGTGATGGCGACGGCCAGCGCGTCGACCTGCCGCCGCAGCCACCCGGAGCCCGCGAGCCGCTTCTTCGTTTCCTCGCGCGCGAACTTCATGTGCCGCGATTCCTCGACGACGTGGATGTTGCTGATGGTGCGCACGAACGGCGCGACCCGCTCGTCGCGCATCCAGTCGCGCTGCATGACGTCGAGGACTTCCTCCGCGACGAGGATCGCGGCGTAAGCGGACTCGCCGAACGCGACGGTCTTGAACAGCCTGCCCAGCTCGACCACGATGCGCTTCGGGCGGTACGCGGGCGCGCCGAGCTTCGCCGCGCCGCGCGCGAACATGATCGAGTGGCGGCACTCGTCCGCGATCTCGGTGAGCGCCCACTGGAAGTTCGGATCAGTGGGGTCCTTGGCGTAGAAGTCCCGCAGCACTATCTGCTGCAGGATCATCTCGAACCAGATGCCAGTGCTTGCGACCGACGCCGCCTCATGGCGGGTCAGCTCGCGCTGCTGCTCCGGCGTCATCTCGTCCCAGTACGCGGTGCCGTACAGCGTGCTCCACTCCGGGCTGGCGCCGTGGAAGTCGGTGTCAAGCGGCGTCTCCCAGTCGACCTCCTCGACCGGGTCGTACGACAGCGTCTCGGACGAGCGCAGCAGCCTGCGCGCGACGTCCTGCTGGTCGGCCGGCACCGGAGTGCTGGTGGGCATCGATTACCTCCAAAGTGTTACTCGAAGTAACGTGACACGTAGTAACACTAACCGTTCACGTCTCGCGCGGGGAAACCGAATGTGGTCTACGACACTCCTGAGCGCGATCGACAGCCCCGTGCCACCCAGCACCGCGCGTTAGTACTCGTTTCAGCAAGCGCGCCGAACCCAGTCAGAAACCGGGGTTGCCAGTCAATGGAACATGTTCTAGTTTTGGGTGCAATGGGATGTCCGCGGTCGGCACGGGAGGTAGGCATGGCGCGCTCGCTGGCGGACAAGGTCATCGCCGTGACGGGCGGAGCGCGTGGCATCGGAGCGGCTACCGCGGCGACCCTCACCCGCGCGGGGGCGAAGGTCGCGATCGGCGACCTGGACCCCGAACCAGCGGCCACCGACAGGCTCGCGCTCGCGCTGCCGGTCGACGTGGCTGACCCCGACGCGCTGACCACCTTCCTCGACACGGTGGAGCACAGACTCGGGCCGATCGACGTCCTGATCAACAACGCCGGGATCATGCCGCTCACCCGCATCGAGGACGAACCGGACGCCACCACCGCGCGCGTCCTGGCGATCAACTTGCACGCGGTCATCCATGGCAGCAGGGAGGCGATCCGGCGGATGCGGGCACGCGGCAGCGGACACGTCGTGAACGTCGCGTCGGTCGCCGCGCGCATCCCGTTCCCCGGCGGCGCCACCTACGCCGCCACGAAGTCCGGCGTGCTCGGCTTCTCGGAGGCGATCAGGGCCGAGCTGCGCGGCTCCGGCATCGACGTCTCCTGCGTGCTGCCAGGGTTCGTGCGCACCGAGCTGGCGGCGGGGCTGCCCAAGGTGCCCGGCTTTCCGCCGATCACCTCGGACGACGTCGCAACGGCGATCGTCGACACGCTGCGGCGTCCCCGGTTCGAGGTGTACGTCCCGCGCCGCATCGGCCCCACCCTCCGGCTCGGCACGCTCACCGGCCGCCGCGTGTCCGAATGGCTGCAACGAGTGCTACGGGCCGAGACGCCGATGCTCGCCGCCGTCGGCTCGCCGGAACGCGCGGCCTACGAGGAACGGGCTCGCTCGCCACGGAAGGGAACGCGATGACGGCGGAGAGCCTGAGCGCGTCCTACACGGTCGAGTTCCCGTTCGAGCGCACGGTCGGACCGACGATCGGCGCGTTCCTCGGCGGCCTGCGCGACGGCCAGCTCTACGGCGTGCGGACCGAGCGCGGCGCGCTGTGCCCGCCGCTGGAGTTCGAGCCGGGGACCGGTGCCGAGACCGGCGAGCTGGTGCCGGTGGCCGACACCGGGACCGTGACGTCGTGGACCTGGGTGCGCGCCCGGCTCGGCGACCCAGTGCCGCACGACTTCGCCTGGGCGCTGATCGCGATCGACGGCACGATCGGCGCGCTGTTCCACGCCGTCGACGTCGGTGGCGACAGTGGCCGGATGGCCACCGGGATGCGGGTGCGGGCACGGTGGCGCGCCGAGCGCGTCGGCCAGCTCAGCGACATCGAGTGCTTCGAGGTGGCGCCATGACCGAGCCCGTCACCACCATGCCAAGTCCCTTCCGGATGGACTACACCTACGTCGCGGGGACGGGCAGGACGGCGTTCCTGCGCGGGCTCTCGGAGCGCAGGCTCATCGCCCGCCGCTGCGCCGACTGCGGCCAGGTGTACCTGCCGCCGCCGGAGTTCTGCTCCCGCTGCCTCACCGAGCTGGAGGCGCCGTTCGAGCTCGATGGACGCGGCGTGATCTCGACGTTCTGCGTGGTCAACTTCCCGTTCCCCGGCCAGCGGATCGACCCGCCCTACGTGGTGGCGCACATCCAGCCGCACGGCGCGGGCACCCGGCCGATGCACCTGGTGCGGGAGGTCAAGCCCGGTCAGGTCCACATCGGAATGGAGGTCGAGCCGGTGTGGGTGGCCGACGACGACCTTGACACCTCACTGCTCAGCATCCGTCACTTCCGCCCGGCGCCAGAGGGAGGCGCCGATGCGTGACGTCGCCGTTGTCGCCTTCGCCCAGTCGCCGTGCCAGGCCGCGAACCGACGCGACGACATGGCAGGCATCCTGCTGCCGGTGATCCGGGAGGCGGTCGACGCCGCAGGCATCGGCAGGGACGAGATCGACTTCGTGGCCTCCGGCAGTCACGACTTCTACGAGGGCCGCACGTTCTCCTACATCGACTCGCTGGACGCCGTCGGGGCGTGGCCGCCGATCTCGGAGTCGCATGTGGAGTCCGACGCGGCGTGGGCGCTTGCCGAGGCGTGGTCCTGGTTGCAGCTCGGCGAGGGCGACATCGCGCTGGTGTACGGCATCGGGCGCGGCTCGCTGCCCGCCGACCTGGACCAGGTGATGCCAGCCCAGCTCGACCCGTACTTCCTCGCACCGCTCGCGCCACATCGGGACGCGATCGCGGGGCTCCAGGCGCACGCCGCGATCGGGGCCGGGCTCACCAGCGAGCAGGGCATGGCCGAGGTGGTGTCCCGCTGCCTCGCATCGGCGCTGGACAACCCGCACGCCCAGCGCTCGGAGCGGGTCGACGTCGCCCGGCTGCTCGACGCGCCGTACGTCAGCTCGCCGCTGCGGGAGCACGACGTCGCCCCGATCGGCGACGCCGCCGCCGTGGTCGTGCTCGCCGCCGACGACGCGGCACGGCGGCTAGCGGAGCGACCGGCGTGGCTGCGTGGCGTCGATCACCGGATGGACACCCACTACCCCGGCGTCAGGGACCTGACTGAGTCCCTTTCCACCCGCCGCGCCGCGAGCAGGGCGGCCGAGTTCGCGGGGTTCCTGCCGTCCGATGTGGACGTCGCGGAGCTGCACACCGAGTACAGCCACCAGGAGGCGATCCTGGCCGCGGCGCTCGGGTTGAACGGGGCGGAGCTCAACGCGTCAGGCGGGCCGCTCGCCGGGCGTCCAGTCACCGCGACCGGCCTGATCCGTATCGGGGAGGCGGCGCGCCGGATCTTCGACGGAAGAGCGGATCGGGCGCTCGCGCACGCCACGAACGGCCAGGCGCTGCAACAGAATCTCGTCTGCCTGCTCGAGGGGGAGGGATGAGCCGCAGGGTGGCCGTCACCGGCATCGGCCAGGGCACGCAGGCCAAGCGCCGCGAGGTGAGCATCGGCGCGATGGTGCGGGAGGCCGTGACCGAGGCGATGGCCGACGCCGAGCTGAGCTTCGCCGATATCGATGCCGTGGTGCTGAGCAAGACCCCGGACCTGTTCGACGGCGTGATGAACCCCGAGCTGTACTTGGCCGACGCGATGGGCGCGGTCGGGCTGCCGGTGACCAGGGTGTTCACCGGCGGCAGCGTCGGCGGGCACGCCGCGATCTACGGCGCCCACCTGGTGCAGGCTGGCCTGGCGGAGCGGGTGCTTGTGGTGGCCTACTCCAAGGAGTCCGAGGGCAACTTCACCTGGGCGCTGTCACGGGGGCTGCCGTTCAGCGCCCCACTCGGGGCGGGGGCTGGCGGCCATTTCGCGCCGGTGATCCGTGAGTACATCCAGCGTTCGAACGCCCCGGAGCACATCGGCTGGCAGGTGGCGGTGAACCACCGGCTCAACGCCACCCGCAACCCGTACGCGCACGTGCATCGGCCCGACATCACCGTCGAGGAGGTCAGGGACTCGCGGATGCTGTGGGACCCGATCCGGTACCTGGAGTCTTGCCCGTCCTCGGACGGGTCCTGCGCCATCGTGGTCACCGCCGAGGAGCACGCCGGGCAGACGCCCGCGTGGATTCACGGCACGGCGTGGCGCACCGAAACCGGGCACTTCGCGGGCCGCGACGAGGTCAACCCGCAGGCTGGCAGGGAGTGCGCCGCCGACGCCTACCGGCAGGCGGGCATCGACAGCCCTGCCGCACAGGTGGACGTCGCGGAGCTGTACATCCCGTACAGCTGGTACGAGCCGATCTGGCTGGAGAACATCGGACTGGCCGAGGAAGGCAGCGGCTGGAAGCTGGTCGACGACGGCCGCACCGCGTTCGACGGCGACCTGCCCGTCAACCCGTCCGGCGGCGTGCTGTCCGGCAACCCCACCGGCGCGACCGGACTGCTGCGGTTCGCGGAGGCGGCACTCCAGGTGCGGGGGCTGGCGGGCGAGCACCAGGTCGACGGCGCCCGCCGCGCCATCGGGCACGCCATGGGCGGGGCGTCGCAGTTCCACGCGCTGTGGGTGGTCGGCAGCGACAAGCCGGGGGCGAGCCGATGACGCGGGCGTTCGTGGCAGGCGTCGGGATGACGCCGTTCGGCAAGAGCGGGGCTGGCGGACCCGCCTACCCCGCGCTGGTGGCCGAGGCGGTCGGCGCGGCGCTGGCCGACGCGGGCATCGGGTACCACGCGGTGCAGCGCGCCGCCGTGGGCTACGTCTTCCAGCCGTCGGCGGCGGGCCAGCGGGCGTTATACGACGTCGGCCTTACCGGGATCCCGGTCGTCAACACCAGCAACAACTGCGCCACAGGGTCCACCGCGCTGCTGCTCGCCCGCGAGTGGGTCGAGGGTGGACTGTCCGATGTGGTGCTCGCGGTCGGCTTCGAGCAGATGACCAAAGAGGCGCTCAGCGGGGACGGCGCGGGCGCGGTGTCGACCATCGACCGGCACCTCGGCGTCATGCTGCCCCGGCACGGGATGGCGGACGCGCCGATGACGGCGCAGTTCTTCGGGCACGCCGCAGCGGAGCATATGCGCCGTCACGGCACAACGCCGGAGCAGCTCGCGAGCGTCGCGGTGAAGAACCACGAGCACTCCACCCGCAACCCGCTTGCGCAGTTCCAGGAGCCGTACTCGCTGGAGCGGGTGCTTGGCGACCAGCCGGTGCACGGCCCGCTGACCCGGTCGCAGTGCTCCCCTGTGTCGGACGGGGCCGCCGCAGCCGTCGTGGTGAGCGAGCGGGTGGTGCGGGATCGGGGACTGACGGCGCAGGCGGTCGAGATCGTGGCGCAGTCGCTGGTCACCGATACGGCGTCGTCGTTCGACTCGGACTCGATGATCGACGTCGTCGGCGCGCCCATGACCCAGCGCGCCGCCGCCGACGTCTTCAACCGCGCCGGGATCGGCATCGACGACGTGGACGTGATCGAGCTTCACGACTGCTTCTCGATCAACGAGATCATCAGCTACGAGGCGCTCGGCCTGTGTCCGGAGGGCAAGGGCGGCGCGCTGGTCGAGTCCCGTGCGACGACCTACGGCGGTCGCTGGGTGGTCAACCCGTCTGGCGGGCTGATCTCGAAAGGACACCCGCTCGGCGCGACCGGGCTCGCCCAGTGCGCCGAGCTGACCTGGCAGTTGCGGGGCGAGGCGGGCGAGCGGCAGGTGCCGGGCGCGCGCTGGGGCCTCGCGCACAACCTCGGCCTCGGCGGCGCCTGCGTGGTGACGCTGTACGGCGCCCCGAGACGAGGCCCCGTGACGAGAGGGAGACAACCATGACCGACGACGCGATGCGGCAGCCCAACCACCTCGGCCACCTGACCATCACCGCGCTGCGGCGGCACCGCGACAAGCCGGTGCTCGAACTGGGCGACACGACGTTGACCGGCGGGCAGACCGCCGATGCGTTCAGCCAGTACGTGCAGGCGTTCGCCTCGCTCGGGCTCGGCACGTCGTCACCGGTGGCGCTGTTGGCGCTAAACCGGCCCGAGGTGCTGATGATCATCGGCGCAGGGCAGATCCAGGGCTCCCGCCGCACCGCGCTGCATCCGCTCGGCTCGCTGGACGACCACGCCTACGTCCTGGACGACGCGGGCATCACGACGTTGATCATCGACCCGGTGCCCGCGTTCGTTGAGCGCGCGCTCGGCCTGCTGGACAAGGTGCCCGGCCTGACGCAGGTGCTCACGATCGGCCCCGTGCCGGAGGAGCTGCGCCACGTCGGCACCGACATCGCGGGGCTCGCCGCGACGTTCGAGCCGAAGCCGTTGGAAGCGGCCGCGCTTAACCCGGACGACGTCATCTCCATCACCTACACCGGCGGCACGACCGGCAAACCCAAGGGCGTCATCGGCACCGCGCGGGCCATGACCACGATGACCCAGATCCAGCTCGCCGAGTGGGAATGGCCGGACGAGCCGAGGTTCCTCATCTGCACCCCGCTCTCGCACGCGGGCGCGGCGTTCTTCGCGCCGACGCTGATCAAGGGCGGGTCGCTGGTCGTGCTGCCAAAGTTCGACCCGGCCGAAGTGCTGCGCACGATCGAGGAACAGCGCATCACCGCGACCATGCTGGTGCCCACCATGCTCTACGCGCTCATGGACCACGCCGACTCCCGCACACGGGATCTGTCCTCGCTGGAGACGGTCTACTACGGCGCGGCGTCGATCAACCCGGCACGGCTGCGCGAGGCCATCGACCGGTTCGGGCCGATCTTCGCGCAGTACTACGGCCAGTCCGAGGCACCGATGGCGATCAGCTATCTCGCCAAGTCCGAGCACGACGACAAGCGGCTGTCGTCCTGCGGCCGGCCGTCGGCGTTCCTGCGCACCGCGCTGCTCGGCGAGGACGGCGCCCCAGTGGCGCAGGGCGAACCGGGCGAGATCTGCGTGGCCGGCCCGCTGCTCGCCGGGGGCTACTGGCAGCTGCCCGACGCCACGGCGGAGACCTTCCGCAGTGGGGGCACCCCCGCCAATGAGGGCGTAGCCGGCGGGGGAGGCTGGCTGCACACCGGCGACGTCGCCCGCGAGGACGAGGACGGGTTCTGGTTCATCGTCGACCGTACCAAGGACATGATCGTCAGCGGCGGGTTCAACGTCTTCCCGCGCGAGATCGAGGACGTCGTCGCCGAGCATCCCGCCGTCGCGCAGGTTGGCGTCATCGGCACACCGGACGAGAAGTGGGGCGAGGCAGTGACGGCGATCGTCGTGCTGCGCGGCGACGAGCCCCGCGACGACGCTGCAATCACGCGGCTGACCGAGGAGATCACCGCGTCGGTGAAGCAGCGCAAGGGATCGGTACACGCCCCGAAGCACGTCGTCGTGGCCGACTCGATCCCGGTAACTCAACTGGGCAAGCCGGACAAGAAGGCGCTCCGGGCGGCGTACGGCTGAGTGTGCGGCCCAGGGTGGCCGAGGCGGTCCACCGCCCGCGACACCCCGAGCCTGCTGGTCGACGCAGTGCCGGTCAGGTCAGCGGTCGTGTGGTGCCAGGTACCTGCCGCCGTTCGCCCCGGCGATGCCGACGCCGATCGCCTTGCGGGTGATCTCGCCCGGGTCGCCGTACCCGGCCTCGAGCAATTCAGGTGATCGGTGGAGGTCCAGTAAGGTGGCTCTCTTGGCAACAGTCGACGTCAGGCAGCCTTCCGGCCGGCCATGCTGTCGTAGACGGCGGTCTCGAAGTCGAGGTAGCCGCCGACCGAAGTCGGATCGGCGAACGGGAAGATCTGCGTGGCCCAGAAGCCGCCCACCCCATTCTGCCGGTCAATCCAGTAGTACAGGTTCGCCAGACCTGCCCAAGCGAGCGACCCGGCGGGCCTGCCGGTTGGCGCCTCCTCGTCGTTGATCATGAACGTCAGCGCCCACGACTTCGGCATGCCGGGAAAGAACTCAGCGTAGTTGGACAGGCTCGGGAGCACCCCTGGCAAACCCTTGATCTTCTTCTCGCCAAGCCCGTTGCGTGCGGCCATCTCGACGGTCTCCTTCTTGAGGATGCGCCCGCTGGGGCCCTGACCGTCGTTGAGCCACATCCGAATGAACTTCACGTAGTCATCCCCGGTCGAATACAGGCCGTGCCCGGCCATGTGAACCTCGGGATCCTGCGGAAGTTCGAGATCGAGCGGTTTCAGCGAGCCGTCGTCCTGCCGCTGATGGATCTTCGCGAGGCGTGAGCGCATGTCGTCCGTCATGCTGAACGCGGTACTCGTCATCCCCAGCGGCTCCAGGATCCGCTCCCGCATGACCTCGCCGAGCCGCTTGCCTGTAATGTTCTCGACGACCTGTCCCGCCCAGTCGATGTTGGATCCGTACTCCCAATCGTCACCGGGATCGAACAGCAGCGGTGTGCAGATCGAGGCGTGCGACGCGGTGATGACGCTCGGCTGGCCGTGTTCCTGAGCGAGCCGGTTGTAAGTCTCGTTGAAGAAGTCGTACCCGAATCCCGCAGTATGCAGCAGCAACATGCGCGTGGTGATGTCGCGTTTCGGCGGCCGCAGCTTCGGGTTAGCTTCCTCGTCGAAGCCGTCGATGACCTGCACCTGACCGATGGCGGGCGCATAGTCCTTCGCGGGCACGTCGAGGTCGAGCGCGCCGTCCTCCACCAGTTGCAGGCACGCCGTGCCCGCGATCGCCTTGGTGGTGGAGAAAATGGCGCAAACGGTGTCGGTGGTCATCGGGGTGTCGTCGCCCAGCGAACGGACGCCCCGCGCACCCTCGTAGATGTTGCGTTCCCGGTCGGTGGCGATGGCCGCGACGCCCGGCACCCGCGAACTTCCCGTCGTCATCCGATCCAGCACGGCATCCGCTGCCTGCGCGAGGTCTGAACTCATCCGACTCACCTTCCGATAGTGGCAATGACTTAAGGGCATATCCATATCGATGCAGTAGTCTGTGATCATGCTGGAGAGCCCGGAGGT
>WHUD01000179.1 GCA_009377385.1 Actinophytocola sp. | reverse complement strand
ACCGTGACGCCCGATTCGGCGAGGTTGCGCGCATGCGCCTCGCCCTGGCTGCCGTAGCCGATGACGGCCACCTTGCGGGACTGGATGATGCCGAGGTCGGCGTCGTCGTCGTAGAACATATCCACTGCCATGAGGGCTGCTTACTTCCTTTCCGTAATACGTTTAGCGGGTCGACGTGGCCGTGATGGACTTCGCGCCCCGGCCGACGGCGACCATGCCCGACTGCACCAGCTCCCTCAGCCCGTAGGGCTCGAGCATGCGCAGCAGCGCGTTGATCTTGTCGGCGGTGCCGGTCGCCTCGATGGTCAGCGCCTCAGGCGAGACGTCGACCACCTTCGCGCGGAACAGATGCACCGTCTCGAGCACCTGGCTGCGGACCGTCGCGTCGGCGCGCACCTTGACAAGCAGCAGCTCACGCTGCACCGAGACCTGCGGGTCAAGTTCGACGATCTTGATGACGTTGACGAGCTTGTTGAGCTGCTTGGTGACCTGCTCGAGCGGCAGGTCCTCAACGGCGACGACGATCGTCATCCGCGAGACTTCCGGGTTCTCGGTAGGGCCGACCGCGAGCGATTCGATGTTGAACCCGCGCCGCGAGAACAGGCCGGCCACGCGCGCGAGCACACCGGGCTTGTTCTCAACCAGCACGCTCAGGGTGTGGGTAGTCACGGGTTACACCTCATCGTCTTCGAACAGCGGGCGAATGCCGCGCGCGGCCATGATCTCGTCGTTGCCGGTCCCGGCCGCGACCATGGGCCACACCTGCGCGTCCTTGCCGACGATGAAGTCGATGACGACCGGCCGGTCGTTGATGTCCATCGCCTTCTTGATCACGTCGTCGACGTCGTCCTTGCTGTCACACCGCAGCCCAGCGCAGCCCATCGACTCGGCGAGCAGCACGAAGTCCGGGATGCGGTGGGCGTGGGTGCCGAGGTCGGTGCTGGAGTAACGCTCGGCGTAGAACAGGTTCTGCCACTGGCGCACCATGCCGAGGTTGCCGTTGTTGATGATCGCGACCTTGATCGGCGCGCCCTCGATGGCGCAGGTGGCCAGCTCCTGGTTGGTCATCTGGAAACACCCGTCCCCGTCGATGGCCCACACCTGCTTGTCGGGGTACGCGAACTTCGCACCCATGGCCGCGGGCACCGCGAAGCCCATCGTGCCAAGGCCACCGGAGTTGATCCAGGTGCCCGGCTTCTCATAGCCGATGAACTGCGCCGCCCACATCTGATGCTGGCCGACGCCAGCGGTGTAAAGCGCATCCGGGCCGACGAGCGAGCCGATACGCTCGATCACGTACTGCGGCGCGAGCGAGCCGTCCGTCGGCCAGTCGTAGCCTGCCGGGTAGGTGTCGCGCCAGGACTCGATCTGGGTCCACCATGCGTCGTACTTGGGCTCGCCCTCGCGCTCGATCTCGGCCTTCACGGCGGCGATAAGCTCGTTGATGATCTCCGCGCAGTCCCCCACGATCGGGACGTCCGCCTTGCGGTTCTTGGAGATCTCCGCAGGGTCGATGTCGGCGTGAACGACATGCGCGTCCGGCGCGAACGAGTCCAGCCTGCCCGTCACCCTGTCGTCGAACCGGGCGCCGAGCGCGATGAGCAGATCCGAGCGCTGCATCGCGGCGACTGCGGCGACCGAGCCGTGCATGCCTGGCATGCCGAGGTGCTGCGCGTGCGAGTCGGGGAACGCCCCGCGCGCCATCAGCGTCGTCACGACAGGGATGCCGGTCAGCTCAGCCAACGTCTTGAGCTGCTCGGCCGCCTTCGCCTTGATCACGCCACCACCAACGTAGAGCACGGGACGCCGCGCCGACATGATCAGCCGCGCCGCTTCCCGCACCTGCTTGCCGTGCGGACGCAGCGTCGGCCGATAGCCGGGCAGCTGCATCTCAGGCGGCCAGACGTACGCCGTCTGCTCCTGCAGGACGTCCTTCGGGATGTCGACGAGGACGGGGCCAGGCCTGCCGGTGCTCGCCAGATGGAATGCCTCCGCGATCGCGGCTGGAATATCGGCCGGATCGGTGACCAGGAAATTGTGCTTCGTGATCGGCATGGTGATGCCGCAAATGTCGGCTTCCTGAAATGCGTCGGTACCGATCAACGCACGCGTCTGCTGTCCGGTGATCGCCACAACCGGAACGGAATCCATATTCGCGTCGGCCAATGGAGTGACAAGATTCGTCGCGCCCGGCCCCGAGGTCGCCATGCAGACGCCGACCTTGCCGGTCGCCTGCGCGTACCCCGTCGCCGCGTGACCGGCGCCCTGTTCGTGCCGGACGAGCACGTGGCGCACCTTGGTCGAGTCGAGCAGCGGGTCGTAGGCGGGCAGGATCGTGCCGCCGGGAATCCCGAAAACGACCTCGACGCCGACCGCTTCGAGCGAACGCACCAGCGACTGCGCGCCGGTGAGCCGTACAGGAGCACCGGCCGGTGGTGCTGGCTTGGGTCGAGTACCTGGCTTCGCCTCGCGCGCTTCGGGCTCCTGCCCTGCGCGCGAACTCGGCCGCGAGGTGGCGCTAGTCATCGGATCTGCCTCGTTGGTCGTGGTTATCGAGTTTGATTATCGCTTATGGTGCCGGGTTCGGAAGTTCGGGCCTTCAGGCCAATCCCTCGGGCCATTCACCGTTCCCGGCCTCCCTTCATCCCGCGTGACTACCGTCAGCGGGCTGCCGATAGTCGGTCTTGGATCGTCCGGTCGTGAAACAGTGTGCAACGAAAAAACCCCCGCCGACCGAAAGGTCGCACGAGGGTCGCGCATCGACGCAGCGAGCAGCTTCTCTCACGCGACGACGCGCGAAAGAAGTACGAGGCTCGTCAGCTGTTCCACGTCAGGAACGCTACTGTCCCGCGCGTGCGAGTGTCAACTCTGCGGGATGGTGCTCCCGAATACTGAGAGCACCGCCACGCCGTCGGACCCCGCCCGCACCCGATTTCGCCCGTCACGGCACCATCAACGGGTGAGCAGTAACCCGCACAGTGAGTCAGCACCGGCCCCGAAGCGCGCCATCTTCCGGATGCCGGGAGCCACGATCTTCGCCGCCGTCTTCGTGATGATCTCCGCCACACCGTTCGCGTGGTCATCCTTCTGGCTTGCCCCGGTCTACCTGCTTCCGATCGGGTACATCGTCTGGGTCGTGCGCACGCGAACCGTGGCCGACGCCGACGGGCTCACCGCACGGACCCTCTTCAGCAGCAGGTGGCTCGCCTGGTCGGAGCTGAAGGGGCTGACGATCACCTCGCGCTCCGAGGTCCGTGCCGTGCTCACCGACGACTCCGAGGTGCGCCTGCCGACGGTGCGCACCAGGCATCTGCCCGTGCTGGCCTACGTCAGCGGCGGGCACGTCACCGATCCGACGCAGGCGGAGCCGACCGAGGAGCAGTCAGAGGACGCGGCCGATGAGCCGTCGGATCAGCAGGCACCATCCCAGGAGTAGAGATGCCCGAACTGCGTTCCCGCACCACCACCCACGGCCGCAACGCGGCAGGCGCCCGCTCGCTCTGGCGGGCCACCGGCATGACCGACAGCGACTTCGGCAAGCCGATCGTGGCGATCGCCAACTCCTACACCCAGTTCGTGCCAGGGCACGTACACCTGCGCGACCTCGGCGACATCGTGGCCGAAGGCGTCCGCGAGGCGGGCGGGGTGCCGCGCGAGTTTCACACCATCGCCGTCGACGACGGCATCGCCATGGGCCACTCCGGGATGCTCTACTCGCTGCCCTCGCGCGAGGTGATCTCCGACGCGGTGGAGTACATGGTCAACGCGCACCAGGCCGACGCGCTGGTGTGCATCTCCAACTGCGACAAGATCACCCCGGGAATGCTCAACGCCGCGATGCGGCTCAACGTGCCGACGGTGTTCGTCTCAGGCGGGCCGATGGAGGCGGGCAAGGCGGTCGTCGTTGACGGCGTCGCGCAGGCTCCCACCGACCTGATCACCGCCATCGCGGCGTCCGCGAGCAGCGACGTCGATGACGACGGGCTGTCCGAAGTGGAGCGCTCGGCGTGTCCAACCTGCGGCTCCTGCTCCGGGATGTTCACCGCGAACTCGATGAACTGTCTGACAGAGGCGCTCGGGCTCGCGCTGCCTGGCAACGGCTCAACGCTGGCCACCCACGCGCTACGCCGGACGCTGTTCGAAGACGCCGGGCGCACCGTGGTCGACCTGGCGACCCGCTACTACCGCGACGACGACACCTCGATACTGCCCCGCTCCATCGCGAACCGGGAGGCATTCGAGAACGCGATGGCACTGGACATGGCGATGGGCGGCTCGACGAACACCGTGCTGCACATCCTCGCCGCCGCCCAGGAGGGCGAGATCGGGTTCACCATCGACGACATCGACGCGATCGGCAAGCGCGTGCCGTGTCTGTCCAAGGTCGCGCCGAACTCGGACTACCACATGGAGGACGTCCACCGGGCCGGGGGCATTCCGGCGATCCTCGGCGAGCTGTACCGGGGCGGCCTGCTGAACACCGGGGTGCGCGCGGTGCACGCGCCGTCGTTGGAGCAGTGGCTCGGTGAATGGGACATCCGCGCCGAGAACCCGAGCGAGCGGGCGGTGGAGCTGTTCCACGCCGCGCCGGGCGGGGTGCGCACCACACAGGCGTTCTCCACAGAGAACCGCTGGTCCAGCCTGGACACAGACGCCGATGGCGGCTGCATCCGCGACGTCGCGCACGCGTACACCGCAGACGGCGGGCTCGCGGTCCTGCGCGGCAACCTCGCCGAGAACGGCGCTGTGATCAAGTCGGCAGGCATCGAGGAGGAGCTGTGGCGCTTCCAGGGACCGGCGCGGGTCGTGGAGAGCCAGGAGCAGGCGGTGTCGGTCATCCTCGGCAAGCAGCTCCAGCCGGGTGAGGTGCTCGTGGTGCGCTACGAGGGCCCGTCGGGCGGCCCCGGCATGCAGGAGATGCTGCACCCGACGGCGTTCCTCAAGGGCTCCGGCCTCGGCAGGAAGTGCGCCCTGATCACCGACGGCCGGTTCTCCGGCGGGTCGTCGGGGATCTCGGTCGGCCACATCTCCCCTGAGGCCGCCGCAGCTGGCACCATCGGCCTTGTCGCCGACGGCGACCAGATCCTCATCGACGTCCGTGAGCGCAAGCTGGAGCTGCTCGTCGACGACGACGTCCTCGCCGAGCGGCGCGCCAAGATGGAGGCGTCCGAACACCCGTGGCAGCCGGTTGGCCGGAACCGGCCGGTGACCAAGGCGCTGCAGGCCTACGCCCGGCTGGCGACCTCGGCCGACACCGGCGCGGTGCGGGACCCGAGCCTCTGACCGCCGGGCGCTCTCACGCCGCCTCCACCTGCTGAGGACCACGAAACCGGGCATGTCGGGCGGGTATGTCGTCCTATGCGGGTGGAGGCGCGGCGACGCACCGCGCCTTCGCCGCGGTTCAGCGGAAGAGCACGAGCACAGCGACCGCCGCACCAGCGGCGAGCAGCACACCGACGATGCCGAACGGAACCGGCTTGCGCCGCCACGTCGTCGCGACGTCGATCGCGATCCTGCCCGGCCCGGTGAACAGCAGCGCCAGCGCGGCCGCCCCGACCATCAGCGGGAAGGCGTACCCGGGTAGCTGCGCGCCGTCGACCTGCACCAGCGGGAAGTAGCCGATCCCGCGATGCAGGTACACCGCGGTGGACGTGATCGAGAGGATCGCCGCCGCGGCGAGCGGGCTGAACATGCCCAGCACGAGCAGGCCACCCGCGCCTACCTCGGTCACCGCGAGGAGCCACGCTAGCAGCGTCGTCTGGCTGGCGAAGCCGTTCGCGGCGAGACCCTCGGCGACGCCGTCCATGCCGGGCCCGCCGAACAGGCCGTACCGGTACAGCCCGTGCAGCACTGCCGTGCCGCCGACCGCGACCCGCAAGATCAGCAGACCGAGGTCGAGACCGGAATGCCATCTGGTGACGGGTTCCTCTTCCGGTTCGACCGAGTCGTAATCGTTGAGAAAATGCGCTGGCTCGTCGCGATGGCGCCGACCACCCGTACTGGGCACTTGGGTGGTTTCCTGACCGTAGAGCTCGTCGTGTGTGCTCATGGCCGGTCACATTAGCTAATGATGGGTGCGGTCGGACACTCGCTGTGGCAATTCGGCTCACCTTGTTACCCCGACCGGGTGGCCAACCCAGGTGACGCAGAGCAGCACTCACGAGACATTCACGGCCTTCGACGTAGCCTCGATACCCGTGCGGATCCGACACCGGCCCCTGCGAAGCGGCCACCTGGTGCTGGCCGCGACCGCGTCGCTCGCGCTGGTGCTCAGCGGCTGCGCGGACTTCGACGACACTGCCGCCTCCGAGACGGCGTGGCACCAGCCCCCGAAGCTGACCGCGGAACAGGGTCCCCAGCCGGAGGGCGACCGGCCGCCACCGACCGGCTCGGAGCGACGACAGCGCAGCATCCCGCCGCCGGACGGCTGCACCGATCACGACCCCGCCGTGCTCGCCACCTGCCTCGACACCGTGACCGCCGTCGCCGCGATCGCTGGCACCGAGGAGCCGACGGCGATCGCGGGCGAGCGCAGCACCGGCAGGGTCATCCGGGTGGAACGCGGTGAGAAGCCGCAGATGATCGGGAAGCTCGACGTGTCAGCAGCCGGGGGCGGCGGGCTGACCGGCCTGGCGCTGTCCCCGACATACAACGAGGACCAGCTCGTCTACGCCTACATCACCACCGCGAAGGACAACCGGGTGGTGCGGTTCGCGCCGGGTCAGCGGCCGAGCCCCGTGCTGACCGGCATCCCCAAAGGCCGCAGCGGCAACCGGGGGGTGCTCGCACCGGACAACACCGGAGCGCTGCTGGTCGCCACCGGCGACGCGGGCCGCCAGCGGGCCGCGGCGAATCCGGAGTCGCTGGCGGGCAAGGTGCTGCGCATCGACAGTTCCGGCGGCCCGGCTCCAGGCAACCCCACCGAGGGCTCCCGCGTGATCGCCAGCGGGCTGCATTCCCCCGGCGGGCTGTGCAGCTCGGCTGACGGCTCCCGCACCTGGGTCACCGACCGGGCGGACGACGCCGACGCCCTGTACGAGGTCACGCCTGGCGAGGGCCTGAACACCGCCGCGTGGCGCTGGCGCACCAAACCGGGCGTCGCCGGATGCGTCGACGCGGGCAGGGGTGTCACGATCGCGACGTCGATCGCGGGCAACCTGCAGTTCCTGCCGATCGACCAGCGCGGAGCGGTTACCGACAAGCCGACCGTCGCGCTCGACGGCAAGAACGGCTACGGGAGGTTGTCCGGGATGAGCGTGCTCACCGAGAGCATCGCCGTCGCGGGCACGGTGAACAAGGACGGCGGCACCCCGGTGTCCAGCGACGACCGCGTCGTCCTGCTGCCCATCCAGCCCAAGGGCGGGGGCGGCGGCAAGGACTGACGCCTACTGGCAGCGCTCCAGCACGAGCTCGCGCACCCGCTTGGCGTCGGCCTGGCCCTTGGTCGCCTTCATGACGGCGCCGACGATCGCCCCGGCCGCCTGGACCTTGCCGCCCTTGATCTTCTCCACGACGTCTGGCTGTGCGGCGAGCGCATCGTCCACGGCCGCGAGCAGCGCGGAGTCGTCCGAGACGACCTGCAGCCCACGCGCGTCGATGACCTGGTCCGGCTCGCCCTCGCCCGCCAGCACGCCCTGGACGACCTCGCGCGCCAGCTTGTGGGTGAGCGTGCCATTGGCGATGAGCGCGATCACCCGCGCCACCTGCGCCGGTGTGATCGGCAGCTCGGGCAGCTCGACCTCGCGGGTGTTGGCCTGCTGCGTCAGATACTGCACCCACCAGCTGCGGGCCTCCGCCACCGGCGCGCCGGCGTCCACCGTCATCGCCACCAGGTCGGCGGCACCGGTGTTGAACAGGTCGCGGGTCTCCTCGTCGGTCAGGCCCCACTCCTGCTGAATGCGCTTGCGCCGCTCCCACGGCAGCTCGGGCAGCGTGCCGCGCAGCTCGTCGACCCACTCACGGCTCGGCGCGATCGGCACAAGGTCCGGCTCAGGGAAGTACCGGTAGTCCTCCGACGTCTCCTTCGGGCGGCCAGACGACGTCGTGCCGTCCGCCTCCTGGAAGTGCCGGGTCTCCTGCGTGATCGAGCCACCCGAACGGAGCACCGCCGCCTGCCGCGTCATCTCGTAGCGCACCGCCCGCTCGACGCTGCGCAACGAGTTGACGTTCTTGGTCTCGGTGCGGGTGCCGAACTCGCTCGCGCCCTTGGGCATGAGCGAGACGTTGGCATCGCAGCGCATCGAGCCCTGGTCCATCCGCACGTCGGACACGCCGAGCGCGAGCATCA
>WHUD01000178.1 GCA_009377385.1 Actinophytocola sp. | reverse complement strand
ACGAGGGCTACACCGCCACGTCGGGCGCAGCGCTCGCCCGCGTGGAGCTGTCCGACGAGGCGATCCGGCTGACACGTGTCGTGCACCAACTGCTGCCCGACGACACCGAGGTCGCTGGGCTGCTGGCGTTGATGCTGCTGATCAACGCCCGGCGTGAGGCGCGGTCCGGGCCGGACGGCGAGCTGATCCCGCTCGCCGAGCAGGACCGTGGCCGGTGGCACCAGGACGCCATTGCGGAGGGCTCCAAGCTGGTCACCGATGCGATGTCGCGCGGTGACCTCGGCCCGTATCAGCTGCAAGCGGCGATCGCCGCGCTGCACGACGAGGCCGCCAGCCACGACGAGACCGACTGGCCGCAGATCCTCGCGTTGTACGGCGTGCTCGCGCAGATGTCGGACAACCCGATGGTCACGCTGAACCGTGCGGTGGCCGCCGCGATGGTGCACGGCCCGGAGGCCGGGCTGCGGCTGCTTGAGCAGTTGGACGAGGACAGTAGGGTGGCAACGCATCATCGGTTGGACGCCGTCCGCGCGCACCTGCATGAGATGGCGGGGGACACCGAGGCGGCGATCGAGCACTACCGGCAGGCGGCGCGCCGGACGACGAGTGTGCCTGAGCAGCGTTACCTGGAAGCCAAGGCCGCTCGTCTGGCGTGAGGCCAGCCAGCCGTGCCGCCCCGGCTTCTCACGACGGATGACGAGCCAAGCGTCAATCGTGCTGCTAGCAGGGCGGTAGATCGTGTTCTGTCCCTGGAGGAGCAGCACCGGTAGCGGCTGCGATGGGTGAGCCCGGCGCGGAACCCGCTATTCGACGACGCGGGCCAGGTAGCGGGGTTTGGTGTCGTCATCGCCGACGTCGGGGTGCACATGGCCGGTCGCGTACGGCTGGCACCGCTCGACAAGCTCGGGACTCAGTCCGGATCGGGTAGCCAGCCACCGCATCCAATCCGGCAGCAGCTCGATGAGTTCGGCGGCGAAGTCGTCCTGGTAGTAGTTGCGGATGTGCAACACGGCGCAGGCCATCCGGTGCGGCGAACAGCAGTAGAACAGCGCCGCTGGAACCTCGATCTGCCAGGACTCGACCAACTCGCGGACAAGCTCGTCGGCGTCTGGGTGAAGGTCGCCGCGCTGCGTCTCAAGCCAGCGCAGAAACTCCGTTGGCGCCTCGGCTTCCGGGTCGACCGGCGTGGTGGCCCGGCCGCGTCGCAAGCCGCGCATGACCGCTTCGGCCAGGCGGCGGGCGCGGTGGTACTCGGCGAACTGCTCGCCGTTCTCACACCCAGTTCTGAAGATCCCCTCGTGCGTCGGCAGCAACTCGGCCAGGAGACCAGGGTCATCGACGGGGGAGAAGGAGGACCCGCCGCCTGCCACGTCGCCGACTCCGGCTCGCCACGCCGACAACGCGGCTTCGGCGGTGGGGTAATAGGCGGAGTGCACGGTGAACGGGCGGAATCCGCAGGCGTCCACGTCCCATAGATACCAGCGGTTCGGCCTCTGCGGGGTAGAGACAGGTGCGGCGATACCGAAGCGACTGCCGTAGGCGTCCCGAGTCCACACCACCTCGCCAGTCACCCGCGGGCCCTTCGGCAGGGCCGGAAGGTGCTGGCCACCAGGGTGCTCGCGCAGCTGCCGGACGGCGTCGTCGACCGGCTCACCCAGCCAGGACGGCACGATGCCCGCTACGGCTGCGAGGATCCGCCACGGTCCTTGCCAACCGTCCGCCGCGGTGGACTCGGCCAGAGCCTCTTCAACCCTGGCGCACGCAACCTGTACCACCGCCACGATGAAGCCGTCTGGACTGACATCGCTGTCCGATGGCCCGTCCGCCCACGTGGCGAGGTGCTCGCCGCACCGACGACACAGCTCATCCGCGAGCTCGGCGTCATCGATGTCCGGTGTGATGTCCGCCAGCTCCGTGATCAGCTCGGCGGCCGCAGACGTCGCCAGCGACCGTCGCCGCTCCTCACGGCGGCGACCTTCTCGGCCCAGCGCCTCCAGCACCCCAGGCAGGGTGGCGAGCGTGCTGGCATCCGCGTCCGATGTGGACTCGAATGGGCTTGGCCCGACTGCCGGTCGCTGGCGGCGGTCCTTCTTGCGCTTGTTCTTGCGTGGCTTTCGTTTGCGCGAGACGGGCATGCCGGTGAGCGTAGGACCTGCGAGCACTTCCGCTGCCGCCGGGTCGGTTCGTGACTACATCGGTCAGAGCCTGGCGCGGTCGAGCTTGGCGATGAACGACGTCTTGCGGCGGTGGCGGTCGCGCAACTCGCCGAGGTACGTCTGGAATCCGTCAGGGTTGCCGACGGCGCGGTAGGCGTCGCGCAGGCGCCGGAGCATTTTGATGGCGCGCCCGTAGCGGTACTTGTCGCGGGTGGTGCCGAGGCGTTGCTCGATGAGTGTCTGCCACGGTTCGATCACATCGGCCGGGTGGGTGGTCTGGCGCAGCTCGATCAGTTCGTGCCAGCGGTGTTCGCCGATCGCGTCGGCGTACTCGACGGCCGTCTGCCACGCCGCATTGGGCTCGTCTTCGTCGAGGAGGATGCTGATCAGATGATGGGCGTACGCCGGGTTGGTGTCGATGGCGTCGCGGACGCGACCGACTGCCGTCTTGTGCAGGTTCTGCCAGCAGTCCAGCCGTCGAGCGGTGTCGCGCAGCTGCAGGTAGTGCGTGTCGGTGGGATTGCGGTCGAAGGTCGTCCGCCGAACGGTGAGCGCCTCCTCACCGGCCCTTCGCTCGAGGAGAAGGTCGACGTAGACGTCGCGGAGCTTGTCCATGTCGATGGGATTGCCCACCTCCGCGAGCCCGTGCTTCGCCCAGGCCTCGGCGTCGGCTGGGCGTCCAGCGTCGCGCAGCGCGTTGACGATCTTCCGGTACTGCCACGCGCCGCGTAGGTCATTGGCTAGAACCGCGACGTAGTGGTCGACGTCGCCGGAGATCTCGGCGAGCTGCTCGCGTAGGATGCGAATCCCGAACGGCGCACCGCCAAGGGGATCCGGTTCGGCGGTAGCGGCCCGGGCCTCGACGATCCGGGCGAGTTCGTGGCGGCCCTTCTCGCCCAGCGCCGCGGCGTAGTCGCGCAACTCAAAGTCTGGCCAGCCCGGCCCGTCGAGACGCAGTTTCGCCAGCCAGGCAGCGAGGCGTTTTGGGTCCGGCGGCGCCACGGCGCACGCCTTGGCGTGCACGCTCATCATCGCGTGGAGGTCGTCGCCAACGACGCCCGAGGAGTCGTCCATGTACATCAGCGCGCGCGTGATCAGCTCCACCGCTCGCCGAGCCAAGGCTGGCACCGCTGTCGGCTCGCGCGCCAGCAGTTCCTCACACGCCACGCCTACTTCTCGCGCTAACGCCGAGTACTCCCGTCGCCCGTGATACGGATGCGTTCGACGGTCACGTCGCAGTCCGTCGATCAACCGGCGGACATGCTGCACTTCATCACTCACCACGCCGCCATTGAACCGGATCTCTCTGACTGCACGGCAGCTGGCTCGGATGGCCCGCGCCTACGGTGCGAGCTGCCAGAGCGCGTCCGTGGGGATCGCGCGGATGCTGTCGCCGAACGGCAGCGTCTGCTGGCCGGTGTAAAGGACGTAGCCCGCGACAAAGCGGTCCCCGGCATGCCTGGCGAGGTTACGCAATCCGGCGAGGTCCTCGGTGCGGACCGTGGCCCCGGCCTTGACTTCGAATCCCGCGACACGGCCGTCCGGCGTCTCGATGACGGCGTCGACCTCGGCCTTGTCCTTGGTGCGGTAGTGGTGCAAGCGACCACGCACGTCGCTCCAGGTCAGCTGCCGCGCAAGCTCCATCACGGCGAAGTTCTCCAGCACAGGGCCCGCTGCACCACCGGGCTCGGCCAGCCGATTGGCGTCCTGGCCCAGTAGATGGCAGACCACGCCACTGTCGACGAACGCCAGCTTGGACGAGCCAACAGCGCGGTGAGACTGGCCCGGTGACCACGATGGTATTCGTTTGATCAGGAATACCGACGACAACAGCTCGAGGTATCGCACGAGCGTCGTGCGCGGGATGCCTACTTGGCTGGCGAGTGTCCCGGGAACGAGGAGCCCTCCAGCGCGCCCGGCAAGCAGCGTCAACAGCTTCAGCAGCTCACCGTGCCGCTCAATAGCCGCCAGCTGAAGTACGTCGCGTTCGATCAGCGTCGACAGATAGGAGTCGAAGAACGCGCTGCGCCGACGCGGCGCACGGCGGACGGCTTCGGGGTAGCCCCCGACTACCGCCCGCTCAAGGTAATCCCTGCGCCTCAGCGCCGACGAGCGGTCAAGTCGTGGCCCGTGCACGAAGACCGCGTCAATGAACCGGTCGGCTGTACGCTCGATCTCGCCTTGAGAGAACGGCCACAGCTCGATGATCTCCATACGTCCGGGCAGGGCATCGGGTAGGTCGCGCAATGCGAGCACTCGGGACGAACCCGTCAGCAGGAACTGGCCCGGGGTGGGGTCGAGGTCGACCGCCAACTTGATCGGGCGAAGCAGTTGCGGAGCCAGTTGAATCTCGTCGATGACCATCAGCCCGTCATGCTCGACGAACCCGGTCGGGTCGTCCTGGCTCGCTTGTAACACGGCGGGGTCGTCAAGCAGCCGCGCCACCGCCCGATCAGTACTGTTCAGAATCAGCCTGGTGAGGGTGCTCTTGCCCGCCTGTCGTGCACCGTTGACGAGTACCACGCGAGTGTCGCCTAGGGCTTCAGCCACCAGCGATTCTGCTTGGCGGGCGACCAGGCTGTGTGAAGTCACCATGGCAGCAAGTATGCCGCACCGATCGGCGCGCTGTGGTCACCTGGACGGGGGTGTCGTGGTCACTTGGCCGCTGCATATATGGTCATCTGGACGGACATACAGTGGTCATCTGGCCGCTACTGTTGTGGTCACTTGGCCGCTGAAGCAGCTGGCCTGCGGTGCTCACGGAAGCCGGTGATCGTCGACGAGCGTGTGGGCGAGGCGGGTGGTCTCGGCGTCCAGGGTTGTCGCCGTGAGTCCGCCATGGCCGTCGTACTCCGCCAGGATCGCGGTCTCCAGCCGGTCGAGCGACGCTGCCGGTGCCTCGTCCCGGATCGAGCCGACCGACGCGACGTCGAACGGCAGCTCCAGCGCCCGGTAGACGTCCGAGAGCACCGGGCGAAGCAGGTCGGCGTCGTCGACGATGGCCACCGCGCTGAACAGCCATGCGCCCTTGATGACCCGCTGCGCGGTACCGACGAGCTTCACTTCACCGCGGGCGTTCACGCTGTACGCGCTGGGGCAGTACTCACCGGGCACCTCACCGACCCGGGCGTCGATCCCCAGGTCGGACAGTACACGCGCCCACAGCTTGCCGTAGGTCGCGAATCGCTCGTCCATGCCGCCGAGCGTGTCGCTGTGCGGGCTTACGTGGTCGAGGACCAGCGACCGTTCGGTGTAGGCGACGGCGCGCCCGCCCTGCGGCCGCACTACCGGCGTAAACCCGGCTGCTCGGGCAGCGTCCACGGCGGCGGGGAATCCGGGCCTCCGGATGTCGCGCCTGCCGAAGGCCACCACTCGACGTTTAGGCCGGTACGCGCGAAGGACGGCGCTCGAGCTCTCGGCGTCGGGAGTGGGGGACACGGCGTCGGGAGTGGGGGACACGACGTGCGAAGCGGCGACTCGCCGCAGCAGCGCGTGTGTCACGGCGACATCCCACGCCGGGTCCGTCGCACCGAACGTGCCCCGCAGCAGATCCACGTGGCAAGACTACGACGCGGCGACCACCGGGCGACATCACAGGTGCCCGTGCTTGATTCGCGGCCGCCCAACCGCACCGCCGCTTGCCATAGCGAAATACCCGTTTCACCATAAGCTGGTGACATCCCCCGGTATGCCGACGCAGGAGCGGATCGCGCTGCCCAGCGGCGTCACCATCACAACGCTACGGGGCTCTCGACCTGGTCCGACCGTGTCGCTGCTCGGTGGGGTCCACGGCGATGAGGACGAAGGCGTGCTCGCCGTTCTGCGGGTACTGGACGAGCTGCGGGCGTCCGAGCTGACCGGCACGGTCCATGCGGTCGCGGCGGCCAGCCCGGTGGCGTGGGCAGCGCACAGCCGGGTGAGCCCGCTCGATGGGGAGAACCTCGCGCGGTGCTTTCCCGGCACGGGTGGTGAAGGACCCACACACCACCTGGCTGCCGACATCACACGGCATCTCATCAACGGCGCCGACCTGCTGATCGACCTCCATTCGGCAGGGATGCGCTACCGGATGCCACTCATGTGCGGGTTTGTCAGCGACGTCGAGGCGGCCGACCGGTCGTGCCGGGCTGCGGAAGCCTTCGGCACTCCACTGATCTGGGCGCATACGGATCCCGTGCCGGGGCGCAGCCTGTCGGTCGCGGCCGAGCTTGGGGTACCCGCGGTCTATGCCGAGTGCTCTGGAGGCGGCGGCATCCGACAAGACGAACTCGACACGTACGTGTCCGGTGTCCTGGCGGTGCTCGCTGACGTGGGCATGCTTCCCGATCACGGGCGCCTGCACAAGCGAAAGGAGCCGCGATGGGTGTACGGGTCTGGCGATCTGGACTCCGGTATGCAGGCGAAGTGCGACGGCCTCTTCGTGAGCGCCGTTGACGCTGGTGACATCGTGGACGTCGACGACGAGATCGGCCGATGCTACGACTACCAGGGCCACCTGCTCGACGTCGTGCGCGCACCCCGCCAAGGCATGGTCATGTTCCTGCGCAGGCAGGCGCGCACGCTCGCCCATGACGTCTTGTTCGTGCTTGCCGACCTCACCCCTCGGCAGGAGTAACCCATGGCATCCGAAGGGCTGAGCCGGTTCGCCGCGGACCTGCCCACGGTTGAGCGGTTCGTCAGTCTCGGCGAGGGCGACACTCCCGTCATGGAACTGACGTCCTTGGCCGAGCACATCGGACTCCGACGGTTGTCGGCCAAGATGGAATCGCAGAATCCCACCGGGTCCTATAAGGACCGTATCGCGGCGATGTCGCTCTCCTTGGCGCTGCAGCACGGCAACGCGGGCTGGATCGCCACCTCGTCCGGGAATGCCGGGCTGTCGATGGCCGCCTACGGCACACGGGCTGGAATGCCAGGCTTCCTGTGCATGGTCGCGTCCGCGCCGCAGGAGAAACGCCTGGCGCTGCTGCCGTATGCCGTCGAGGTCGTGAGTGTCGACGGTGTCGGGCGGGCGGGAACGGCTCAGGTGGCCACGGCGCTGATGGAGCAGGTGCGCCTGGCGGCAGCGCAGCAGAACCTGTTTCTCGGCATCACTGCACACGCGTTCAACCCGTCCGGGATGCGTGGGGTCGATACCATCGGATACGAACTGGCGGAGTAGGCGCCGGACGTCACTCATGTGTACGTGCCGACGGGTGGCGGCGGGCTGCTGACCGCGATCGCACGGGGACTACAGCATCGAGACATGCCCGCGAAGGTGATCGCCTGTCAGCCTGCGGGGTGCGCGCCGATCGTCGCCTTCCTCGACGGCTCCCGTGACGCGCCGGCGATGGCGCGCTGTGACAGCGATATCTCCGCGTTGCAGCTGCCGCATCCGCCGGACGGCGTGCTTGCCGCCACCGCGGTCCGGGCGTCCGGAGGCTGGGGCACGGCACCGGACGATGCGGCCATCCTCGACGCGCAACGTCTGCTCGCCAAAACCGAAGGCGTCTTCGTCGAGCCCGCGTCGGCAGCCTCACTCGCGGCGGCGATCCACGACGTCGATCGGGGACGTCTGCAGCCCACTGACCACCCCTTGCTCGTGCTGACCGGAGCGGGATGGAAGGACCTGGCGCGATTCGAGGCCGACGACGCACGCGTGCCACTCATCGCGGTGGACGACGTGGCCGACCGTGTCGACAAGTGGTGCAGCAGCCTCTAAAGCGATTCGACGCCGTCGCCGGCGCGCGAAGTAGCCGGAAGGTCGAAGAACCGCTTCGGGATGAGCGCGTCAAGCTCGACCTTCTTGAGAATGTCGACGATCCGATTCGTTGCCTTGCCGTCGCCGTACGGTGACTGGACGTGCCGTGCACGTTCCTGCATCGCCGCGGACAGCGCTCGATCGATCGCGGCCCGCACATCGGCAGCTGTCTCGCCGCAGTCGATCACCGAATCGGCCCGTGGTCTGCCTTCCTGCCGTGACCCGATGTTCACGGTCGCCGTCTGCAGTGCGGGTGCCTCTGTGACGCCACTGGAGGAGTTGCCGACCACGACGTTCGCATGGCGGATGAGGCTCAGATAGTGCAGTTTCCCGAGCGAGGGAACCAGGATGGCTTGCCGTGGATGGTTAGTGACGTAGTCCTCGATCAGCTTCGCGAGGGAG
>WHUD01000177.1 GCA_009377385.1 Actinophytocola sp. | reverse complement strand
AGTGCTCCAGAAACCGGAACGTCGGAAGTGGCTCGAACATCGCCGACCACACGGTGTTGTAGTTGATCGAACTCGCCATAACGGCGACGAGCACCTCGTCCGGGGCGAGATCGGGCATCGGCACCGACCCCAGGTGCAGCGAACGGCGCACGTCGTGATCAGCGATGCCGTCGAACATGCTGATGTCCTCGCGTCGTAGATGCGCCGCCAAGTAGTCGTCTGGTACACGACGCTGCTATAGCTCCTGACCCGACGCGCCGCTGACCACCGCTTCAGCAAGCTCGTCCATCGTCACCTCCGCCCGATCCGCACATCGATATCCGCACCGATGCGATCGTCGCGGCGAACCGCGTCGCGAAGTAGAGGACGACTTCCGGTGCGCCGACGTGGTGGTTGGCGCGATGGCGCTGTGACCGGGTCAGGTTTGGGCGGTGCCAGGGTAGAAGGGTGACGCAGCTCAGTCCGCCTGCGGTGCTCATCCCACGTTTCCCGTAGACGTGGCCCAGGTCGGCGACTCATGCTCGGGCCAGACGGACGTCGTCAGCGCAGGGTGCGGGAGAGGGCGAGCGCGGCCGTGCGCACCGCTGGCGCGAGCCGTTCGGTGCGCATGCGGTTGACCCAGCCCGCGACGGAGATCGCCGCCACGGCGTGGCCGTCGGCGTCGACGATGGGGCTGGCCACGCACACCGTGCCGATGCTGGACTCCTCCCGCTCGTAGGCCGTGCCCTCATCGGCGACCTTGGCGAGCTGTCGTCGCAGCAGGGCGGGTGAGGTGATCGTCCGCCTGCTGACGCGCGGCAGTCCAGCGCCGATCACCGTGTCGACGAAGTCCTCGGGAGAGAACGCCAGGATCGCCTTGCCGACCCCGGTCGCGTGCGCCGGGAACCGCCCACCGATGCGGGACGGCAGCCGCGGCGCGTCCGGGCCGCGGAGGACGTCGAGGTAGACGACCTCGGTGCCTTCCAGCACCGCGAGGTGCACGGTGTTGTGCGTGGCCTCGCGGAGGTCGGCGAGCAGTGGTCGGGCGGTGTCGACGAGCCCGCGTTGGCGGACGGCGAGCTGGCCGATCTCGAACAGCTTCAACCCGAGCCGCAGCGCGGAGCCGTCGCGCTCCAGTAGCCCGTGGTCGACCAGGTGCCGGGACAGCCGGTGGACACTGGTCTTCGGCAGCCCCGTCCTGCGCGCGAGCTCTGAGACGCCGAGCGCGTCGTCGCCCGGCCGGAACGCCGCCAGCAGCGCGGTGAGCCTGGCGGCCGTGGACGGGTCGGCGACCGTGACACCCGGCGGCTCGGGTGACGCGGTGCCGGACAGACGAGTCTTGGTGTTCCGCTCAGCGGTACGCATGCGTTGAGTGTGCCGCACCCGGACGCGCACCGTAAGACCCATGAGTACGGACACAGCCGTAGCCGCGATCGTCGGCCCGGGCAACATCGGCACCGACCTGCTCGCCAAGCTCCAGCGCAGCGAGTCGGTCGACGTGCGGTACATGGTGGGCGTCGTCCCCGAGTCCGATGGACTCACCCGCGCGGCGGAACTCGGGCTGGAGACGTCGGCCGAGGGCGTCGACTGGCTACTGACCCGCGACCGCCTGCCGGACCTTGTGTTCGAGGCCACCTCCGCGAAGGCGCACGCCGCCAACGCGCCGCGCTACGCCGAGGCAGGTATCACCGCGGTCGACCTCACCCCGGCCGCGCTCGGGCCGTTCACCTGTCCTGTGGTCAACATCGGGGAGCAGGTCACCGCGCCGAATATCAACATGATCACCTGTGGCGGACAGGCGACCATCCCGATCGTGCACGCCGCCTCCCGCGTCACGTCGGTGCCGTATGCCGAGATCGTGGCGTCGGTGTCGTCGCGCTCCGCCGGGCCCGGCACCCGCGCGAACATCGACGAGTTCACCGAGACCACGGCGGCGGGCATCGAGAAGGTCGGGGGCGCGGACCGGGGTAAGGCGATCATCATCATCAACCCGGTCGAACCGCCGATGATCATGCGCGACACGGTGTTCTGCGCGATCGATCCGGACGCCGACCGCGACGCGATCAGCGAGTCGATCCACCGCATGGTCTCCGACGTCCAGGTCTACGTGCCGGGCTACCGGCTGAAGGCGGACCCGCAGTTCGACGACCCGCAGCCGAACTGGAACGGCCGCGCAAGGGTGGCGGTCTTCCTCGAAGTCGCGGGCAACGGCGACTACCTGCCCACCTACGCCGGAAACCTGGACATCATGACCGCCGCGGCCTCGCGAGCAGGCGAACTGCTGGCCGAGAAGATCATCTCCGACCGGAAGGCGGTGCGGGCCTGATGGGCACCTGGGATGACGTCCAGCGCGAGGTCAGGCTTGTCGACACCTCGCTGCGGGACGGCAGCCACGCGATGGCGCATCAGTTCACCGAGGCCAACGTCCGCGACACCGTGCGGGCGCTCGACGACGCCGGGGTGTCGCTGATCGAGGTCACCCACGGCGACGGCCTGGGCGGATCGACGTTCAACTACGGCTTCTCCCTGGTCGACGAGCGCACGCTCATCGAGGCCGCCGTCGACGAGGCGCAGCGCGCGAAGATCGCCGTGCTGCTGTTGCCGGGCCTGGGCACGGTCACCGACCTGAAAGCAGCTGCCGATCTGGGCGCGGGCGCGGTGCGCATCGCAACGCACTGCACCGAGGCCGACGTCTCGATCCAGCACTTTCAGGCCGCCCGTGACCTTGGACTGGAGACCGTCGGGTTCCTGATGCTGTCGCACATGTCCACCCCCGAGGAGCTGGCCAAGCAGGGCCGGATCATGGTCGACGCCGGCTGCCAGTGCGTCTACGTGGTCGACTCGGCAGGGGCGTTGATCCTGGAGGATGCCGCCGATCGGGTGGCAGCGCTGGTCGCGGAGTTCGACGGCCAGGCGCAGGTCGGCTACCACGGCCACCAGAACCTGTCGTTCGGCGTGGCCAACTCGGTGCTGGCCTACCGGGCGGGCGCGCGGCAGATGGACGGCTCGCTGGTCGCGCTCGGCGCGGGCGCGGGCAACTCGCCGACCGAGGTGCTCGCGGCGACGTTCTACCGGGTCGGCATCGAGACCGGTGTCGACAAGGACATCCTGATGGAGGCCGCCGAGAACGTCGTCAAGCCGTACATCACCCGGCTGCCGGTCATGGACCGCTCCTCGATCGTGCAAGGCGTCGCCGGGGTGTACTCGTCGTTCCTGCTGCACGCCGAGCGCGCGGCCGAACGCTACGGCGTGTCGGCGCACGAGATCTTGTACCGCTGTGGGGAACGACGTTACGTCGGCGGTCAGGAGGACATGATTATCAATCTCGCCCTGGAGATCGCCGAGGAACGGGCGGAGGGGTAACCATGGCCACCATCAAGCCACGCCCCAAGGGGCTCGACTCGCCGCTGGTGCCGAGGCTCATCAAGTACGGCAGCCGCGCGCAGGCGTGGGTGTATCGGCGCACGAACGGTCGCATCGGCAGCACGTGGCGGATCGGCGCCGCGTTCCGGAAGCCGGTCGAGCTGCTGCTGCTCGACCATCAGGGTCGCACGTCCGGCGCCGTCTACACCGTCCCGCTGCTGTACCTGGCCGACGGCGAGAACGTGGTCGTCGTGGCGTCCCAAGGCGGACTGCCACACCATCCGCAGTGGTACCGCAACCTGTGTGCTAATCCCGACACCCACCTGCGGATCAAGTCGGAGGTGCGTGCGGTCCGCGCCCGCACCGCGACCAAGCAGGAGCGGGATACGCTGTGGCCCCGGCTCGTCGCGCTGTATCCGGACTTCGCCAGCTACCAGTCCTGGACGGAGCGCGAGATCCCGGTCGTGATCCTCGAACCTCGCTGAGGAGCTGTCATGCGCAACGGTGTCGTCCTGTTCACCTCCGACAGGGGCATCACCCCGGCGGCGCTGGCGGTCGCGTCTGAGGAGCGTGGTTTCGACACGCTCTACGTCCCCGAGCACACCCACATTCCGGTGAAACGGGAGGCAGCCCACCCCGGTACCGGCGACGCGACGCTGCCGGACGACCGGTACCTGCGCACGCTGGACCCGTGGGTGTCGCTGGCCACCGCGGCGGCGGTGACCAGCCGCATCCGGCTCGCCACGGCGGTCGCGTTGCCGGTGGAGTCCGATCCGATCGCGCTGGCCAAGACGATCGCGACGCTCGATCACCTCTCTGGCGGCCGGGTCACGCTCGGGGCTGGCTTCGGCTGGAACACCGACGAACTGGCCGACCACCACGTGCCCGCTGGTCACCGCCGCACTGTGCTGCGCGAGTACGTCGAGGCGATGCGGGCACTGTGGACCCAGGACGAGGCCAGCTACTCCGGCGACTACGTGTCATTCGGCGCGTCCTGGGCGTATCCGAAGCCGGTGCAGGCCCACATCCCCCTCGTCATCGGCGCTGGCGGCGGACCGAAGACCTGCGCTTGGATCGCCCGCAACGCCGACGGCTGGATGACCACCCCGCGCGAGCAGGACATCCCGGCGAAGATCGACGCCCTACACGACGCCTGGTCGGAGGCGGGCCGCTCGGGCAGCCCCGAGGTGTACGTCCTCGTCGCGGCCAAGCCGTCGGCGGAGCAGCTGGCCGCGTGGCGCGACTGCGGCGTTGACGAGCTGATCTGGGGCGTCCCCGACAAGCCCGAGAGCGAAGTGCTGTCCTACTTGGACAGGCTGGCCGGGCGCCTGTGACCGTCAGCGACGGCGCGGCCACGCCTGCGGCACGACCTTGCCAGCCACAAGGATGTCCGCGTCGAACTCGACGAGCTGATCGTCGCGCCGCCGGACAGTGATCCGTCCGTCCTCCCAGCTCTCCAGCATGCCCACGACGTCGGTGAACCTGCCGTCCTCTGTGCGGCGTCGCAGCGACACCCGCTTGCCGACGTCGTCTGGCGTGACGGCCACGGTCAGGCGGAATCCCTCGGCGGGTCGGTCGTCGTGCATGGGTCGTCCGAATCGGATAGTGGGCTGGCGGAGCCGATGCTACCCACCCGGCTGCGGCGCTGGGCGGGCGGAGACGGAATGCCATCTCGCTGAAATCGTCACAACGTTCGGGTCGTGGTGAGAACTTCTCAAACGTCCCGGAGCGGGTGTGGATATGTTGCGACGTCGCGTGCGCTGAGTACCCTTCGGGGCAGCCGCGACACGACAGTGGACACGGGAGGAATGGTGGCTGCGAACACCGTGGGCCGGGAGCAGTGGGGAACCCGCGCTGGCTTCCTGCTCGCCGCGATTGGATCCGCGATCGGTCTGGGAAATATCTGGCGTTTCCCGTATATCGCCTATGATAACGGCGGTGGCGCGTTCTTGGTGCCGTACCTCGTCGCGCTGTTCACCGCGGGGATCCCGCTGCTGATCATGGAGTACGCCATCGGGCACCGGTACCGCGGCGCGGCACCGCGCGCGTTCTTGCCCATGGCGCGGCCGGCGCAGGCGATCGGCTGGTGGCAGGTCGCCATGTGCTTCGTCATCGCGACCTACTACGCGGTGATCATCGCTTGGGCGGTGCGCTACGTCGGGTTCTCCGTCGGGCAGCAGTGGGGCGACAACCCCGAACAGTTCCTGATGTCCGACTTCCTGCAGACTGCCGACAGCCCGGGAATGGTCTCGTCCTATGTCGCCGGAGTCGCGTGGCCGTTGGTCGGAGTCTGGGTGGTGACGCTCGGCATCATCGCCTTCGGCATCCGGCGCGGCGTGGAGACAGCGAATAAGATCTTCATCCCGTTGCTGGTCGCGCTGTTCCTCATCCTGGTGGTGCGGGCACTGTTCCTGCCTGGCGCCGAAGTCGGCCTGAACGCCTTGTTCTCCCCGGACTGGTCGGCCATCACCGACGGCCAGGTCTGGATCGCCGCGTACGGCCAGATCTTCTTCTCGCTGTCGGTCGGCTTCGGCATCATGATCACCTATGCGTCCTACCTGCGCCGCCGTTCCGATCTGAGCGGCTCGGCGATCGTCGCCGGACTGTCCAACAGCTCCTTCGAGATCCTCGCCGGGATCGGCGTGTTCGCCACCGTCGGGTTCATGGCGGCCCAGTCCGGTGTGGGCGTCAACGAGGTGGTCACCGACGGCATCGGGCTGGCCTTCGTCGCCTTCCCGCAGATCATCTCCACCCTCCCTGGCGGTGCAACCTTGTTCGGCCTGCTGTTCTTCGCCTCCCTGGTTGTCGCGGGCGTGTCGTCGTTGATCAGCCTCGTACAGGTGATCGTCTCTTCCGTGCAGGACCGCACCGGCATGAGCCGGGGCCTCTCGGTCGCCATCGTCGGCGGTGCCACCGCCCTCGCGTCGATCCTGCTGTTCCCCACTCGGGAAGGCCTCTACATCCTGGACGCTGTGGACCACTTCATCAACCAGTACGGCATCGCACTCGCCGCGCTGGTCGCGGTGATCGTGGTGGGGTGGCTGCTCCGCAAGTTCGGCATGCTGCGTGAGCACGCGAACGCCACGTCCGCGGTGCCGCTCGGCATATGGTGGCCTATCACGCTCGGCGTGATCACCCCGATCATCCTGGGCTGGATGACGTGGGACAGCCTGCGTACCGAGCTCTCGACGAACTACGAGGACTACCCGACGTCGTTCCTGCTGATCGCGGGCTGGGGCGTGGTGATCGCCGTGATCGTGATCGCCGTGATCATGACGCTGATCCCGTGGCGGCGCACCGTCCCCCAACCTGAGGACTTCCATCTGAACACGGTCGAGTCAGGGAGTCGCTGATGTCCACAGGAGCCATCATCATGATGATCGTGTCCATCGTCCTGATCTGGGGTGGGCTCGCTGCCGCGATCATCCAGCTACGCCGCCACCCTGACCGTTCGGAGTAGCCGATGCCGCGCTGGTGTCAGCCCGCTACCGGAGCAGGCTGGTCAGTGCGCGGATGACGGCGCCTTGGTCCGTGTCGGTCAGGTGTGTGGAGCTCGGCAGGGAGAGTCCTCTGCGGTAGAGCTTGGAGCTGACGTCGCCGCCGAGTCGTTCGGTCGATCGGTAGGGGGTTTGCTGGTGCAGTGGCGGCCAGAGTCGTCGCCCGTGGATGTCTAGCTCGGTGAGCGCTGAGACGAGACGATCGGGTCCGAGTGTGTTCTCGTAGGTCAGTAGCGAGTAGAGCCAGTAGCTCGGATTCGCCCACGATGCCCGGGGAGCCACCGTGACAGGTAGGCAGCATAGGCCTGCGTGGTAGCGGCGGGCGATCGCCCGCTTCGCCCGTACCGCGTCGTGAAGCCGTTCGAGCTGGGCGAGTCCGAGGGCGGCTGCGAGGTTGGTGAGCCGGTAGTTGTAGCCGACGGTGTCGTGGTTGTATCCGCCGTCGAGTTTGGCTTGGTTCGTGAGGTGTTTCGCCTGTGCGGCGAGGTCGGCGTCCTCGGTAACGAGCATCCCGCCGCCGCCGGAGGTGATGATTTTGTTGCCGTTGAAGGAGAAGCAGCCGATGTCGCCGACGGTTCCTACGCTCGTTCCTGCGGCTGCGCCGGAGCACCATTCGGCGCCGAGGGACTCGGCGGCGTCCTCGACGATGCGGATACCGAACCGGTCACGCAGCTCCAGCAGCGGCTCTATGCGTGCTGGGTGGCCGAGGACGTGCACGATCTCGACGATGTCGGGGATCGGCTCACCCGCGCGGGCGCGACGGCAGATCTCGTCGTGGAGCAGTTCGGTGTCCATGTTCCACGTCGCGGGTTCGCTGTCGACGAGGAGCACGTCGGCGCCGGTGTAGGTGGCGGCGTTGGCGGATGCGATGAACGTGAAGTCGGATACCGCCACGAGTTTGCCCGGCGCTGCGCCTGAGAGTCGCAGCGCGACCTGCAGTGCGGCTGTTCCGCTGGCGCAGGCGACGGCGTGGCTGGCGCCGATCGCGGCCGCGAAGGTCTTCTCGAACCGTTCCACGAACGGACCGACGGAGGACACGTAACTGCTTTCGATGCACTCCTGGACGTAGCGCGCCTCGTTGCCGTCCAGGGTCGGTTCCGCCAGCGGGATCACCTGTCGAGGATCCGTTCCCGAGGCGCAGCCATACGAGGAGCCAGCTTTAGCCGCACGATGCGGCGTTGTCGATCCGCTCGGTGCCGATGACGCCGAGCAGGGCGAGCTTCTCGTGTTTGGGGGTGCCCGGCGCGGCGGAGTAGACGATGACGACCTGGTCGGCGGGCCGTTCAAGCTCGGGCGGTAGCCAGCACATCGGCGCCATCGATGAGGTGCAGGTGGTCATCACTGCAGGCATGGTCGTGAAGGGAAGGGGAAAATCCAGCCTTGGAGTACAGCACGATGTGCGGCTCGCGGCTGACCTTGTATCCAGCCTGGCGCAGCGCCGGGAGCTTGTACCGTTCGAGGTCGCGCAAAACCGCCGACCCGAGCGGCCGGTTCGTCCACTTCACCTCACCGAGGAGCGTGACGCGATTG
>WHUD01000176.1 GCA_009377385.1 Actinophytocola sp. | reverse complement strand
CACACCAGATCGCGTCCGGTGACGGCCGCGACGCCACGTTGCCTCGCGAGAGCCGAGTCGCCCGGCGCGAGCGCGACGACCACCGGATCGGCGCCGCGTGCTGTGGCTGGGTCGGCGCCGCGTGCTGTGGCCTGGTCGGCGTCGCGTGCGGACGCCCGCGCCATCGCCCGCAACGCCCGGAGCAGGTGCGGCGCCACGTGCGCGGGCCATGCCGGACAACACAGGTTGTCCGCCACCACGCGGAACGTGCCGTGCTCATCGCGGGCGACGTCGATGCTGGCGATGACGACGCGCACCGGTTGCGCGATGCCGACCGCCTCGCGCCGGAAGCGCTCGCTTGTGGTGACCAAACGCCTGGGCAATACCCCGTCGGAGAGCACCCTGGCGTCTCCGGTGCCGTAGATGTCGGCGAGGAACGCCTCGAACGTCCGCACCCGCTGTGCGACGCCGCGCTCGAGCCGCGCCCACTCCGCCGCCGTGGGCAGCCCGGAGGCCCGTGGCGCCCAGGGCACCACACCAGCGCGTGGCAGCTCCTCCGTGGGATACGGCCTCGCGGCATCAGGTTCGGCGCGCGGACGTCGGGGCGACATACCACGATCCTCACCCACCGTCGTCGGCGCGCACCACCCACCCGCACCGCTGCCGGCCATGCGCCGACCCTCGCGCCGGGCTGTGCTCGCACGGTAACGTTGGGTACCCGTGAGGGTTACCGACAAATCGCGACGGGAGCTGCGATGAATCGCCCGGTGAAGGGTGCTGACGGACGCCAATGGACCCTTCGGAGTGAGCTCGAATGGCGTACGCCAGTCACAGCGGACGACTTCGAGCACGACGTCTCGGGCGGATACGTCCCGGCAGCGCTGATGATCGCCATCATCACGGTGTTCGTCATCGTGCTCGTGGCCTGGCGGCCGACGGACGTGATCGTGCCAGGCTGGGTGTTGCTGACGCTCGCGCTGGTTGTGCTGTTCTTCCCGTTGCGGTGGGTGCTGCGCAGGCCGTGGAAGGTTGTCGCGGAGACCGAAGGCGACCCGGAGCAGGAGAAGCCATCCGAACGGTGGGTCGGCACAGTGCGTGGCATGATCAAGGTGCGCACCGAGATGTCACGCACGAGGCAGTCGATCGAGCGGGTGTCGCTGCCTGACTTCGAAGGCCCGCTCCGCCCAGTGGAGTAGCCATGCCCGAGCTGCCCGAGGTCGAAGCACTCGCCCACTACCTGCGCGAGCACGGCGTCGGGCGCGAGATCACCAGGGTCGACGTCGCATCGCTCGCGGTACTCAAGACGTTCGACCCGCCGGTGACCGACCTCGCGGGCCGCACCGTGACGGACGTCGCGCGGCACGGTAAGCACCTCGACGTCGTCGCGGATGGCCTGCACCTGGTGGTTCACCTGGCTCGCGCTGGCTGGCTGCGCTGGTCGGACTCGCTGCCGCAGGCCCCGCCGAAGCAGGGCAGGGGCCCGATCGCGCTGCGGGTGCACCTGGCCGGGCCCGGCTTCGACCTCACCGAGGCAGGCACCAAGAAGGGCCTCGCGGTGTGGGTCGTCACCGACCTTTCGGACGTCGCGAGCGTGGCACGGCTCGGCCCGGACGCCCTCTGGCTGAACCGGGAAGACCTCGCAAACATCCTCAAAGACAGCACCGCCCGGCTGAAAACCGCCTTAACGGACCAGTCCCTGATCGCCGGGATCGGCAACGCCTATTCAGACGAAATCCTCCATCTTGCCCAGCTCTCGCCGTACGCGACGGCCGGCAAGCTCGACGCGGAGTCGCTCGAACGGCTCGCGGACGCCACGCAGCAGATCCTTGCGGACGCCGTCCAACGCTCGGTCGGCCAGGAGGCTGCCAGGCTAAAGGGCGAGAAGCGCTCCGGACTCCGGGTCCATGCCCGCACCGGGCTGCCGTGCCCGGTCTGCGGCGACACCGTGCGGGAGGTGTCGTTCGCCGACAAGTCGTTCCAGTACTGTCCGACGTGCCAGACGAAGGGCAAGCCGCTGTCGGACCGACGGATGGATCGGCTGCTTCGATAACACTCCGTGAAGAGCGCCGAGCCACTTTTCACCGCAATGGCCGCCCGGAATGACCCATTAAGTGCAGCCTGCATCGAATGCAACAGGCAACACTCCGCAGGAGCCTTGTCAACGATGCGTAACTGATCGAGCATTGACGGCGTGCTCGACACACCGCTGTCACAGCTAGTGCCGTGGAGCGTGGCTGTGCTGGCCGTCACCCTCTCGGTGTGGCTCTACGCGCGGTCACGCCGCCCGGGTAAGGCCACGGAAGACGCCGTCCTGCATGCGGTGCACCAGCTCTCGCTGGCCGCACCCGACCTGCGGGAGGGCCTCGACCAGGAGGCCGCCGACCGGATCACCCGGCACCTGCTCGACCTGCTCGGCTGCGTCGCCGTCGGCATCACTGACGACGTCGGCATCCTGCAGAGCTGGGACGGCGAGGCGAACGACCACTACGTCGACTTCGTCGACTACATCGCCGCCGCCAGGGAGGGCCACCACAGGGAGATCGTCGTCCACGAGAAGCTGCCGTGCGACCGGGGCAACGCCTGCCGGATGCGCACCGCGGTGATCGTGCCGCTGATCGTGGACGGCGAAACGCAGGCCGTCCTCATCGTCGTCGGCAAGAGCAGGGGACACCGGCTGATCCACATGGCGGACGCCGTCGCGCAGTTCGTGCGCACCCAGTTCGAGCTGGCCAGCCTCGAGGAGTCGAAGCGGGCGCTGCATCAGGCCGAGATCAAGATGTTGCGGGCGCAGATCTCGCCGCACTTCGTTTACAACGCGTTGAACACCATCTCCTCGATGATTCTCACCGATCCGGAGGAGGCCAACGAGCTGCTGCTCGAGTTCGCCGACTTCACCCGCTACTCGTTCCGCAGCTCCGGCATGTTCACCACGCTGGCCGAGGAGCTGCGCAACATCGACCGCTACCTCACCATCGAGACCGCCCGCTTCGGCGGCAGGCTGAACGTGCGGCTCAAGATCGCGCCAGAGGTGCTGCAGGTCGTCGTGCCGTTCCTGATCGTGCAGCCGCTCGTGGAGAACGCCGTCAAGCATGGCCTCGCGAGCAAGCCTGGCGGCGGCACCGTCACCGTCATCGCGGAGGACGCAGGCAACGAGGCGCTGATCAGCGTCGAGGACGACGGCGTCGGCATGGACCCCGCTCGGCTCGAGGAACTGCGCGACTCGCACCGCACCGGCGCGCACGTTGGCCTCGGCAACATCAACCACCGGATGCGGCAGCTTTTCGGTCCCGACTACCCGCTGATCGTGGAGACGGCGAAGGGCGCTGGCATGAAGGTGACGCTGCGGGTGCCGAAATTTCACCCGAACGCGCGACCCGACGTGCCGAGCTACACCCCGCCTAAGGAACAGACCGACGGCTCAGGGTCGCCGCTGCTCCCGCCGCAGCAGCAGGCACAGCCAGAGCGGACGCGGTCGACCCGGCCACGGATGCGTCCCGCACGCAACGAGGTGACCGACCGCGTGCGGTGACTCCCGACTGACTCACGTCACGCGGCGCGTATCGCAGCTACGCTGGGGCCCATGAGCGTCACCGACAAGCTGACATCCCGGCTGCCCATGATTCCCGACCGAGGCGACAAGTCAGACGTCGTCGCCGTTGTGAAGCTGCACGGTGTGATCACGCCGCACAGCACGCCGTTCAGCAGGGGAACGCTCAACATTAACGCCGTCGAGTCCGCACTGACGAGGGCGTTCGGCCACGACAAGCTCAAGGCCGTCGCACTGCTGATCAACTCGCCTGGGGGCGCGCCGACGCAGTCCGGGCTGATCGCTGAGCGCATCCGCGAGCTCGCTGCGGACAAGCAGGTGCCGGTGCTGGCGTTCTGCGAGGACGTCGCCGCGTCCGGCGGCTACTGGCTCGCCTGCGCCGCTGACGAGATCTACGCGCACCGGACGTCGATGGTCGGCTCGATCGGCGTCGTCAGCGGCGGCTTCGGCTTCAACCAGTTGATCGAGCGGTTCGGCATCGAGCGCAGGCTCTACACCGCGGGCGAGAACAAGCGAAGGCTCGACCCCTTCCAGCCGGAGAACCCGCAGGACGTCGCCTGGCTGAAGGGCATGCACGAGCAGCTGCACCAGTTGTTCGTCGACTGGGTCAATGAGCGACGCGGCAGCAAGCTCGCCGACGACTCCGACCTGTTCACCGGGGACGTCTGGCTTGGCGCGAAGGCGGAGGAACTCGGCCTCGTGGACGGCATCGGTACGATGCGTGAGATCGTCGGCAAGCGGTTCCCCGACGCCGAGATCACGGTGGCGGAACCGAAGAAACCGCTCCTCGCGAAGCTGGGGCTGGGGGCACCGGCCGCCGCTGGCGCCGCCGCGCTGCTCAACGCGATCGAGCAGCGGACGAGCTGGTCCCGCTTCGGGCTGTAACTCAACATGGCAGGCACGCGGCACACATGACGCTGCCCAGATTCACTCTGGACATTGCCTGCGGCACTAGGCAGGATGCTTGTTACTGTGAGTACGCAAGACAACACCCGGAGGCTCGTCGTCCTCGCCGTTGACGACGAGGAGCCCGGCATGGAAATGCTGACCCACCGCCTGGAGAACAACCCGCACGTCGGCAAGATCTTCAATGCGGTGGACGCTTCCGAGGCGCTGCGGTTCATCTCCTACGGTCATCCGATCCTGGAGGAGCGCAAGGCAGGCGGGCTGCCGCCGGTCGACGTCGTGTTCGCCGACATCCACATGCCGGGTCTGACCGGCATGGAGATGGCGCGGGTGTTCGCCGCGCTCAATCCTGCGCCGCTGCTGGTGTTCGTCAGCGGCCACACCGATGAGGCGGTCAACGCCTTCGACCTCGGCGCCGTCGACTACATCCTCAAGCCGTACGAGCAGCCGAGGCTGGACAAGTCGATCGACAGGGTGCTTGAGAAGTTGCGCGAACGCGCGGACGACAACGGCGCCGTCGAGCAGCTCGTGCCGGGCGACGACGAGGTCATCCCCGTCGAGCTGGCAGGCACAACCAAGCTGATCCAGCGCGCCCAGGTCCGCTGGGTTGAGGCGCAGGGCGACTACGCGCGGCTCTACACCACAGACGGCGCGTCGCACCTTGTCCGCATCCCGCTCGCGCAGCTCGAGGAGCGCTGGGGCAGGGCGGGGTTCGTCCGGATCCACCGCTCCTACCTCGTCGCGCTGCGGCTGATCACCGAGCTGCGCATGGGCCAGGGCGGCTATCAGGTCGTGCTCGGCAATGGGGAGAAGGTGCTGCCGGTGTCGCGGCGACACACACGTGAGCTGAAGGACCGGCTCACCGGCGGCGTGAGAAACGGCTAGCGGGCATGTCCGACGGAGCGCATTCCCATCGCAGACGGGTACGGAGCCCCGATCCGACACTCGGCAGAAGCAGGCCGTCGATGCGCCCGGTGCGGCCTGCGACGGTGGAGCGCGTGCCCGGCGTGCCATCGCACCTGAAGGGCGAGCTTGACCAGCCGACAAAGCCGAAGCGGCAGCGGGTGGTGCTTGGCGGCCCTGAGGGGATGCCGGTTCCGTCGCTGCGTTCGCGGATGGAGCTCGCTGAGCAGACGAGCTGGGGCGAGATGCTGATCAGGGACCTGATCAACGCGCTGCTGCGCTGGAGCACCGCGTTCGCGGTGATCTTGGTGCTGCTGCTCGGGGGACTGCCGCTGCTGTTCTGGCGGCTGCCCGACATCGCATCATTCACCGTTGTGGGTGTCCCCATTGCCTGGCTGATTTTGGGAGTCTTTGTGTCTCCCGTGCTGTTCATCCTCGGCATCATCTACGAACGGCTGTCCGAACGGCACGAACGAGAATTTGTCGACATGATCGAGAACTGACCCTGGGAGGGCTATTCACAAGCCTGCGGGTGGGGCCACCCGAAGCGTGGTCGCAGCCGCAGGCTCCAAGTGAGCGGCGAAGCTGAGGTGAGTTGAGCCTGTGAATAGCCCGAGTGATGAACAAGGACGGCGATGACAGGTTGGCAGATCACGGCGGCGATCACGGTCGCACTCGTCGCGGTCGTTACCTTTTATCTCGGTCGCAGATCGGCCACGCTGCACAACGCCGCGCAGGACTTCGACATGGCGCGCCGCACCGTCCGGTCGCGCCGCAACGCCGCCGCCGTCTCCGGCGAGTACCTGTGCGCCGCGTCGTTCCTCGGCATCGCCGGCGCGATCCTCACCGACGGCGCGGACGCACTCTGGTACCCGATCGGCTTCATCGCCGGGTACCTGGTGCTGATGCTGTTCGTTGCCGCCCCGCTGCGGCGCAGCGGCGCCTACACGCTGCCTGACTTCGTCGAGGGCAGACTTGACTCGCGCGGCATCCGCTGGTTCGCCAGCCTGATCACGGTGCTGATCGCGCTGCTGTACCTCGTCCCGCAGTTGCAGGGCGCGCACCTCGCGGTGACGACGTTGCTTCCGGGGCCCGGCTGGGCGGGTCCGGTCGCGGTGATCGGCATCGTGCTTGTGACGGTGCTCGGCGGCGGGATGCGGGCGACCACGCTGGCGCAGGCGTTCCACTACTGGCTCAAGCTGTTCGCCATCGCGGTGCCGACGCTGGTGCTGTGCGTGGTGTTCATCGGCGACGGCGGCGAGGGCGCCGCCGCAGGCCTCGGCGCGCCGGCGCCGCCGACGTTGTCGGAGGACACCACCGTCACCGTCGACACCCCGGTCGAGCTCCAGGTCAGCGCCCCGACGAGGTTGCAGGCGCACGGCGTCGTCAACGGCGCTCCAGCCGATGGCGATGTGGTGTGGTCGCCCGAGATGCGCCACGACGTCGCCGCGGGCACGACGCTGCGGTTCGACGGCGGCACGCCGACGCCGGTCGTTGTCGGCGCGCCTGCCGACAACGGCGGCTGGCTTGCCCCCGGCGGTGGCGGCACCTGGGATCTGTTCGGCACGTACTCGCTGCTCACGGCGTTGATGCTGGGCACGATGGGGTTGCCGCACATCCTCGCCCGCTTCTACACCAACCCGGACGGCAGGGCGGCCCGTCGCACAACGTTGCACGTCGTGCTGCTGCTCGGGCTGTTCTACCTTTTCCCGGTGCTGCTCGGCGCGCTGTCCCGGCTGTACGTGCCGCAGTTGCTCGTCACAGGGCAGACCGACGCCGCTGTGCTGCTGCTGCCCACGTCCGTGCTGCCTGGCATCGGCGGGCAGATCCTGGCCGCCGTGATCGTCGCCGGGGTGTTCTCCGCGTTCCTCGCCGCGACGTCGGGGCTGGTCTACAGCGTCGCCGGGGTGATATCCGCCGACCTGATGCCGGAGCGGGTGCGGGACTTCCGGGTGGCGGCCGTGCTGCTCGCGCTCACCGCACTCGGCGTCGCGCTGCTGCCGAGGGAGCCGGACATCGCGCACAGCATCGCGATCGCGTTCGCGCTCGCGGCGTCGACGTTCTGCCCCGTGCTCGTGCTCGGCATCTGGTGGCGCGGGCTGACCGCGAGGGGCGCCTTCGCCAGCATGTCCGTCGGTGGGCTCGCGGTGCTCACCGCGCTCGGGCTGGACATCGCGAGCGACTACACCGGCGGCTGGGCGCCGGTCTTCATCGAGCGGCCCGCGCTGTTCACGGTGCCAGCCGCGTTCGTCGTCGCCGTGCTGGTCAGCCTCGCGAGCAGGGGCACGAGGCCGGCGACGGTCAACGCCTTCATGCTGCGGATGCACGCCCCCGACCGGCTCGGTTTCGTCACCGACGCCGCGATCCCGCGCTACGGCCGCGCCGAGGAACGCCTCCGCCTCAGCCACGGCCAGGGCCGCCACCGGCGCTAGCCCTGACCTTTCATGGCTGATTGCGAGTGGGTGCCGTGGTGGCCAGGACCGGTCAAATCGGCACAATTTGTGCGTGTGGGTATGACGAGTGCCCGGCTGGCGGGCCGGGTGGCCGGGGGTTCCACGGGCCCCGGGGGTCCTTTCGTGGGGTTGTAGGGACGAGTTCGCGCTGGTCAGGGTGCTTGGGGCAGGGCTGTGATGCGCTGCCAGGCGTGTTCGATGTGGGTGGCCCAGGGCCAGGTACGGGGAACTTTGAGTCGTCGTCGGCGGCCGCCGCGGACGAGCCGGGCCGCGGCGTGCAGGATGCGGTAGCGCAACGTTTTGGGCTCGGCCTTGGCCAGGTGGCCGTCGAGGGCGAGGAGTTTGAGCCAGGCGAGCAGGACGGCACCGGTCATGGCCGCGGTCAGCCACGCGGTGTTGATCTGAAAGTCGTGGGACGGGAATCTGCCCAGGCCGGTGTCCTTGCCTGTGCGGATGGCGTCCTCGACCCTGGCGTGCACCCGGTGCGCGGCGTCGATGTACTGCGGCTGACCCAGCCAGCCCTTGGCCGTTTCGGGGCGGTTGGTGACCCACAGGGTGTAGCGCCATCCGTCTTGTGCTTCGAACAAGCTCAGCTGTGCCCCGGGGTGGGGTCGCTCGCGGCGGACGTAGACGCGCATCTTCGCGGGCCAGGAGGCCAGCTCGTCGGCGCCCGGCCCCTTGCGCAGCAGCCCGGTCAACTCGGTGACGTGGGCTTCTTCGATCCAGCAACGGATGTGCCCGCACCTGCTGCGCACCGAGCCGTTGCGGGCAAGCGTGAAGCCGTCCTGCTGCTCACCG
>WHUD01000175.1 GCA_009377385.1 Actinophytocola sp. | reverse complement strand
CTCGTTCCGGTTAGGTTTCCAACCCGGAGGAGCGCCAACCAGGTCGCGGGGTGTCGATCGTTCGTGAAGGGACACCATGGTGAAGCGATATCTCGGTGCGGTGCTGGTCGCGTTCGTACTGGGCTGTGTCGGCCCGCTGACGGCGGGAGCCGCGCAGGCAGCGGATAAACCCGACGACGGGCCCTCGCTGTTCGGGTCGGTCATTGACACGCTCGGTTCGCTGACCGGCGGAAACGCCGAGCCAGCGCCAGACGTCGATGAGCCGAACCCCGCTCCACAACCGGCGCCGAACCCCGCTCCAGAACCGGCGCCGAACCCCGCTCCAGAACCGGCGCCGGACCCCGCTCCAGAACCGGCGCCGGACCCCGCTCCAGAACCGGCGCCGGAGCCCCACCCGGAGGCGCCGACCCCGGAGCCCGACCCGACACCAGCGCCACCGGAGCCCGCCGAGCCGGACACCGAACCCGTCGAGCCAGCGCGCGCCGGTGTCCTCGGCTCCGTCACAACCACGGTCGATCGCCTCGCGGACGCGCCCCGGAACCTGCTCACAGGAGCCGCGGGCGACGAGGCCCCGGTGCCAGACGTCCCGATCGCCGAACCCCCAGCCGGCACCCCAGCGCCGCCGGAAAAGCCCAACAAGCCCCACATACCGGCGAACCCACCAGCGGACACCGCAGCCGACAACGCCGACGACTCACCCGGACCGGCCGTCCCAGCCCCCGCTCTCTCCGGCGTCAACCAGTTCGGCGTCCCGGAGCCGGAGCACACGACCCCGGACCAGCAGTCGATCACCCAGCCGGACGCCGCTGAGCCGGACCGGACGGAGTCCCGCCGCCCGAGTCAAGACGTCCCCGCGTTCCGCGAGCCAACCGATCCCGGCGGCGACACCCCCTCCGAACAGCAAAAACCCGTCGCCGATCCGGCCGAGGCCGTCAGGGCGGACGCCATTTCGCTCAAGCACGTCACCCGGACGCCTTTCGTACTCGCGATCGCGCTGCTTACTGCAGTTGGCGTAGTGACAGCACGCCGTGTAATCACAGTGAAGTAGAAGTTTCCCGAGCTAGCGTCACGAAGTGCACTCAGTCACGTTGTTTTAAGCAGTGGGCCATTGCACACTGGGTGACATCGACGAGAGCAAGGTTGGTTACATGAGCAAGCTGAGGCGCAACGTGGCGGCAGGCGCGACGACGGTGCTCGTCGCATCATCGGCGATGCTCGCGCTTCCCGGGTCGGCGGTAGCAGCCGACCCGATCGTCGCGGGTAACTGCGGCCAGACACTGCGGGGTGACGCGGGTGCCCCGCTGTCGATCAACCTGGCGTCCGCGCTCGGCATCAAGGGTGCCCCGACGATCGGCCTCGGCACCGCGTCCGAAGGCACCCGGACGTACTCGCTCACCCAATCCGAGCTGGCCGACGCCCTCACCGGCGTGTCATTGCTCGGCGTGACGCTGCCCAGCCTGTGCGAGGTGACCGTCACCGGCGTGAAGACGGTGTCGGACCCGGTGGAGAAGGCGACGGATCCGGTCAAGAAGGCCACCGACGCGGTCAAGGACACCACGAAGCCGGTCACGGATGCGGTATCCGGCCTCATCGGCGGCTCGGAGGACCCGCCGGAGTCCGGCGGCCCGGGCGGCGACGGTGGCTCGCCGGACAAGACGGACGGCGACGGTTCCGGCGGTGACGAGGGTCCGCGCAAGGAGTCGGTCCCCGACTCGACGAGCCCGCCGCTTGAGCCGAGCCGCAGCGGCTTCAGCGCGCCGTACTACAGCGCGTTCTCGCCGATGAGCGCGTTCTCGACCATCCCGTACCGCAATGCGTCGTTCTCAACGCACGCTCCTGGTCTGCGCTACGGCTCCGGCTTCGGCGACTACGCGCCGTCGTTCGGCGTGCTCGGCAAGGACGGGTCGAGCACGGGCAGTGCTGTCGCCAATGCGGGTAGCGCCGACGCGCTGCCGCCAGGGCAGGGGAGGGTTGGCCTGCCGATGCTGCTCGCGGTGCTCGCGCTGGCCGCGGCGAGCGCGGGCCTGGTGCGCAGTTGGGTACTGCGGAGTATCGCCCGCGTCCAATAGCAGGAGTGATCCATAACTCACCGTGACCACGTACGCTGTCGCGGGAGTGTTGATGACGCCTGCGGTCACTCGTTCGGGCCGCGAACGGACTTCAAGGAGACCGATAGTGCCCAGCTACCGGTGTACCCGCCGTGCCCTGTCCGTGGCTCTCGTCGGCGGTATCGCCTGCGCCTCGCTGCTCGGGTTGACGCACACCGCGGCGGCCACGGTGTCGGCGGCCAGTTGCGGCGGCTCGATCGCAGGCAAGGTCGGCGAAGCGGTCACGCTGAAGTCCGAGACCGTAAGGGAGTACGTCGTTCAGTCCGTGCACGACGGGCCGGAGGCGCCGCTGCTCGGCTTGAAGAACGAGCAGACCCGAATGCGGGAGGCGTTCGAGGAAGGCAAGTTCGATCCCATCAGGCTGCCGAAGGTGCCCGACTCGGCGTCGTCGCGGTTCACGGGCGAGCGGATCGCCGCGGCCGTACTCGCCAAGATCGACAGCGTTGACGATGTCTCCGACATCGCGAGGAACGACGAGAACCGCGAGAACATCACGTCGGCGATCGGCAAGAACTGCGGCCTGCGGGTGACGGCAACGAACTACACGGCCCCGACGTCGATCCAGCCGCGCATCGGCTCCGGCCAGCGGAACAACGACCAGCAGAGCAACGACCAGGGGCTGCCGACGACGACCCCGCAGCAGCCCGGCGCCGCCGCGCCCCCGCCGTCCGCCCGCTACGGCACCGGCGAGGCGCGTGCCCCGCTGCAGTACTACACCCCGGTGCCTGTCGCCAGCCACCGGAAAGGCCGCCCGGCCGCAGAGCGGCATGAGCACCATCGAGCCGCCCGTGCTGCCGGGGGACGGCCGGTCCGACGCCAACGTGGACAACGCGGGCAACGCCGAGGCGATCGAGGCGGAACGGAAGGCGGCCGCGGTGCGGTTGCCGCTGCTCGTCGCCGTCGTCGCACTGGCGTGCGTCGCGGCGGCCCTCGTGCGGACCTGGGTGTTGCGCAAGGTAGTATGACGCGCTGACTAACCCTCCTGCCACGGATGGCCCGTGGCCGCTGAGCCCAGAGGAGGTGAGTGGTTTGTCACGTCATTACGAGGTCATGTTGATCCTCGATCCCACTCTCGACGAACGAGCCGTTCCCACCACGCTTGAGACCTACCTCAACGTGATCAAGGAATCGGGAGGCAGTGTCGAGCAGGTGGACGTCTGGGGCCGTCGCAGGCTCTCCTACGAGATCGCCAAGCACAGCGAAGGCATCTACGCCGTGCTCGATCTCAACGCGACGCCGGAGGCCGTCAAGGAGATGGACCGGCAGCTCTCGCTGCAGGAGATCGTGCTGCGCACGAAGGTGCTCCGCCGTGACACCAAGCGTTCCGTAGCGAAGGTTTGAGGTGATTCACCATGGCCGGTGACACCATCATCACGGTTGTCGGCAACCTGACCGCCGACCCTGAGCTTCGCTTCACGCCGTCCGGCGCCGCCGTCGCGAACTTCACGGTCGCGTCGACGCCGCGCATCTTCGATCGGCAGTCCGGCGAATGGAAGGACGGCGAGGCGCTGTTCCTGCGCTGCAACATCTGGCGGCAGTCGGCGGAGAACGTTGCCGAGTCGCTGACGCGCGGCACCCGCGTGGTCGTGCAGGGCAGGCTCAAGCAGCGCTCCTTCGAGACGAAGGAAGGCGAGAAGCGCACCGTCGTCGAGCTTGAGGTCGACGAGATCGGCCCGTCGCTGCGTTACGCCACCGCCAAGGTGAACAAGGTGAGCCGTGGTGGAGGCGGTTTCGGCGGCAACTCAGGCGGTGGCGGATCCGCCCCGCCCGCCGACGACCCGTGGGGCTCAGCGCCCGCAGCGGGCGGCCAGGGCGGTGGCTTCTCAGAAGAGCCGCCGTTCTAACCGCCAATCCGACGACACCTGACCCGGAACGTTTCAGACATAACCCAGGAGAACTACCGTGGCCAAGCCACCTATTCGCAAGCCGAAGAAGAAGGTCTGCGTGTTCTGCAAGGCGGAGAAGAAGGGCCGTCCGGAACTCATCGACTACAAGGACACCGCGCTGCTGCGCAAGTACATCTCCGACCGTGGCAAGATCCGCGCTCGCCGGGTGACGGGCAACTGCAGCCAGCACCAGCGTGACGTCGCTACTGCGGTCAAGAACTCGCGTGAGATGGCGTTGCTCCCCTACACCTCGACCGCTCGCTGAGTAGAAGGAGGAACGTCATGGCAAAGATCATTCTGACTGCCGACGTGGCGAACCTCGGCGGTCCCGGGGACATCGTCGAGGTCAAGGACGGCTACGCGCGCAACTACCTGTACCCGCGCGGGCTCGCGATGCAGGCGTCCAAGGGCGCCGAGAAGAACATCGCGACGATTCGCAGGTCGCAGGAGACCCGCCGGATCCGCGACCTTGACCACGCCAAGGAGATCAAGGCGACGCTCGAGGGCCTCGGGGACGTCGAGCTGCCCGCGAAGGCGTCCGAGAGCTCGAAGAAGCTGTTCGGTTCCGTCACGGCGGCCGACGTCGCCGCCGCGGTGAAGGCCGCTGGTGGTCCAGTGCTCGACAAGCGCAACATCGAGCTCGGCACCCACATCAAGCAGCTGGGCAAGCACTCGGTCTCGGTGCGACTGCACCCCGACGTCACCGCGAGCTTCCGCGTCGACGTCGTCGCGCGCTCCTAGCCGCTGAGCTGAAACGGGCCCCGCTCCACTCGGAGTGGGGCCCGTTTTTTTGCTGTCGCGTAACCCTGTCGGTCTGTGCACATCGGACTGGTGCGACACGCCGAAGGATGAGTTTCGCGCGACACGCCGAGAAGTGTGCCCCAGCTTATCCACAGCTTGTACACAAGGTTTGACCTGCACGTTTGCACAAGGGAGTGACGGTTGTCCCCAGGTTATCCCCAGTGAATAAATCACCTGTGGTTGAACGACCGCGGTCGTCCCCAAGCAGTGCACAGCGTCGCCCCGATTCATCCCCAATTCATCCCCAAGCCACTTTGCTTCCCGTCCGGAAGCCGGTCTAGCGTGCCGTGAGCGGGTGGTGCCATCGGCGACCCAGATCCACGAATCGTACGCGTGTCGGCTGGGCTCGACGTGGCATCCGCATGTACCATCGTCGAACGTCTATTCGACAATGGCTCACTGTATTGACGTGACCCAAGAGGGGGTGTTCGGCCCGGTGGCGCTCACCGATGACCGCGGTCCCGCGTTCACGACGGACTCGCCGGAATCCGGCGGGAGGAGCGGGTTCGACCGGCAGCCACCGCAAGATGTCACCGCGGAGCAATCCGTGCTTGGCGGCATGCTGTTGTCCAAGGACGCGATCGCCGACGTGATCGAGGTGGTGCGGCCCGGCGACTTCTACCGGCCGGCGCACCAGGCCGTCTACGACTGCATCCTCGACCTCTACGGCCGCGGTGAGCCCGCCGACCCGATCACGGTGTCGGCGGAACTTGAGCGGCGCGGCGAGCTGGGCCGCGTCGGAGGCGCGCCGTACCTGCACACGCTGATCGCGACGGTGCCGACGGCGGCGAACGCCGCCTACTACGCCGAGATCGTCGCGGAGAAGGCCATTCTGCGCAGGCTGGTCGAGGCGGGCACCAGGATCGTGCAGTTCGGCTACGGTGCCGCCGAGTCGTCCGGTGCCGCCGTCGACGAGGTCGTCGACCGGGCGCAGGCCGCGATCTACGAGGTCACCGAGCGCCGCGCCAGCGAGGACTACGTCGCGCTTGAGGAGCTGCTCCAGCCGACCATGGACGAGATCGACGCCATCGCGTCCCACGGCGGCACCTCGGAGGGCGTCCCGACCGGTTTCGCTGATCTTGACGAGGTCACCAACGGCCTTCACGCAGGTCAGATGGTCATCGTGGCGGCGAGACCTGGTATCGGTAAGGCGCTCGCGCTCGACACCCCACTGCCGACGCCGAGCGGCTGGACCACCATGGGCGAGATCGCCGTTGGCGACGAACTCCTTGGCGCGGATGGCCTTCCGACGCGTGTGGTCGCGGCGACCGATGTCATGCGGGATCGGCCGTGCTACGAGATCGAGTTCTCGGACGGCACCGCGATCGTCGCGGATGCCCAGCATCAATGGCTGACCGAGACGAGGGCGTCGCTGCGAAGCGCGCAGCAGGCTCGTACCGGCTACAACGGGTACAAGAACCAACGCACCTTTGCCGAAGTTCGTACGACCGAGGACATCCGCGCGACCCTGCGCTGCGAGACGGCCGACCGCCGCCTCAACCACTCGGTGACGAACTGCCAGCCGCTTGAGCTGCCGGAGCAGGACCTGCCGCTGCCGCCGTATGTGCTCGGTGTCTGGCTCGGCGATGGAAATTCGTCCGGGGCCCGGTTCACCACGGCCGAACCGGAGATCGTGATCCACATCGAGGCAGATGGCATCGACGTCGTCGAGCACGGCGGCATGAACTACGGCCTGCGGCTCCCCGCGCCGGAGCCGATCGAAGAGCGTGCGGTGCAGGCCCGTCTGCGGTCGATGGGCGTGCTCGGCGACAAGCACATTCCGCGGCAGTACCTGCGGGGTTCTGAGACGCAGCGCCGTGCGCTTCTTGCCGGACTGCTCGACACCGACGGCACGGTCAACAAGGGCGGCTCGGTCCAGATCTGCGTGACCAACCAGCGTCTTGCCGAGGACGCGCGCGAGTTGATCGTCAGCCTCGGGTACCGATGCGGGCTGTCGACCAAGCACGTCAATGGCAGGTATCAGCACACGTCGACCGCGTACACTCTGACCTTCGCGACCGATGACACGGTTTTCCGCTTGGAGCGCAAGCGGTTGGCGCACAAGGAGCGCAGGCGGACGGCTGGCACCGCAAGGTCCGGCTCGCGGTTCATTGTGGACGTTCGGCCGGTCCCCAGCGTGCCGGTTCGCTGCGTCGAGGTGTCGAACGAGGACCACCTCTATCTCGCGGGACGGTCGATGGTCCCGACCCACAACTCCACGTTGGGCCTCGACTTTGCCCGTTCTTGTTCCATTAAGCACGGTTTGAGCAGTGTCATCTTCTCGCTGGAGATGAGCCGTACCGAGATCGTTATGCGTCTGCTCTCGGCCGAGGCGAAGATCCGTCTGCAGGACATGCGCGGTGGCCGGATGAGCGACGACGACTGGACGCGGCTGGCGCGGCGGATGAGCGAGATCAGCGAGGCGCCGCTGTTCATCGACGACTCGCCGAACATGACGATGATGGAGATCCGCGCGAAGGCGCGACGTCTCAAGCAGCGTAACGACCTGCAACTCATCGTCGTCGACTACATGCAGCTTATGACGTCCGGTAAAAAGGTGGAGTCACGGCAGCAAGAGGTGTCGGAGTTCTCCCGTCAGCTCAAGCTGCTCGCCAAGGAGCTTGAGGTGCCGCTGGTCGCGATCAGCCAGTTGAACCGTGGTCCAGAGCAGCGCACCGACAAGCGGCCGATGTTGTCCGATTTGCGCGAATCTGGTTCGCTGGAACAAGATGCCGACATTGTGTTGCTGATCAACCGGCCGGACGCCTCCGAACGCGACGACCCGCGTGCCGGTGAGGCGGACCTGATACTGGCCAAGCACCGTGCGGGCCCGACAAGCACCGTCACCGTGGCGCACCAGCTGCACTACAGCCGGTTCGCAGACCTCGCACAGGCGTAGCGTCTCGGGGAGTCGCAGAGCTGATCCTGCGGAGGGTCTCCCGCGATAGATCTTCGCCAGGTGCAGGGACTGGGCCGACCGGGCGTGACCCGAGCTCATCGACGTCGCTGCGCTACGATCACACCGTGCGGATGACAGCTCACGCTCGTACCTGGTGGCGTCCCTGAAGGGGCGGCACCGTTCATCCGTGTAACCAGACAACGCGGCCGTCCACGCTGGGCGGCCGTGACGCATGTCTGTGCCTGGTGGCCTTGCGGTGGGCGGCCCCATCCCTCATGGAGCCACCATGCCACGACGAATCACTGGGTTCACGCCGTCCGGCGACCTGCACCTTGGCAACTACCTCGCCGCGATCCGGCCGATCGTCAGACCAGCAGACCGGCGGAAAGACACCGTCGTCGTCATCTCGGACCTGCACGCCCTGACGCTGGAACACGACCCAGCCGACGTGCGACGACGCACCCTGGAGTTCGCCACGCTGCTGCTCGCCGCTGGCGTCGACCCGGACTCGTGCCTGTTCCTGGTGCAGTCGCACGTGCCCGAGCACGCCGAGCTGCACTACCTCCTGGAGTGCACAACGGGATATGGCGAGGCGCAGCGCATGATCCAGTTCCGCGAGAAGACGGCTCGCCAGCAACACGTGCGGCTGTCGCTGTTGACCTATCCCGTCCTGATGGCCGCCGACATCCTGCTCTACGGCGCGGACGAGGTACCCGTCGGCAAGGATCAGTCCCAGCACGTCGAGCTGGCGCGTGCCGTCGCATCCCGGTTCAACAGCCGCTACGGGCACACCTTCGCACCGCCGCGCGCGGTCAACCCACCGGTCGCCGGCCGGATCATGGACCTGGCGACGCCCACCGACAAGATGAGCAAATCGATGTCGTCGGCGTCCGGCTCGCTCCGGCTGCTCGACG
>WHUD01000174.1 GCA_009377385.1 Actinophytocola sp. | reverse complement strand
ACCTGCGCTACATCACCGCATAGGAAGTCGACTTACTTACGATCTCCTTAGTAAGTGATCTGGTCGAGCCGAGGGTGGCCCTGGGTCCCTATGTCGTACCAAGGGCCACCCTCGGCGACGCCTTCGATGCGGACCCGAGTCCCGCAGGTAGCACATGTGCTACCCTGGTGCCATGGACACCGTGGGGCTGCGCGAGCTGCGGCAGCAGGCATCAGAGCTGGTGCGGAAGGCACAGGACGGCGAAGAGGTCACCATCACCGTCGCGGGCCGTCCCAGCGCGCGCCTCGTGCCGATCGCCCCTCGGCAGTGGCAGACGTTCGACCAGGTGGCAGCTGCGCTGGGTGGTGGCGCCGACCCCGACTGGGAGTCCGACCGCGACCTCATTGACCAGCGGCTGCGCGATCCCTGGCACGACTGATGCGGGCGGTGCTCGACACCAGCGTGGTGATCGCGCCAGGGCTTGGCGCACTACCGGGTGAGCTCGCGCTCAGCGTTGCCACGATGGCCGAGTTGCATTTCGGTGTGCTTGTCGCGAAGAAAGAGACCGTGCGCGCCGCCAGGCTGCGCAGGCTGTCCCGCTTGCAGCGGCATTTCGACCCGCTACCGATCGACGACGCCGTCGCCGCGAGCTACGGCGAACTCGCCGCCGTGGTCGCCAGGACTGGCCGTCAGCCTCGTGCGCGAATCATGGGCCTGTTGATCGCGGCGACAGCACACGCGCACGACGCGCGGCTCTATACATGCAACGCCAAGGACTTCGTCGGAGTGGACGATCTGGTCGAGGTCGTCGCGGTGTGAGGTGCCACGAGGGGCATCTTACTGGCGCCAGATGCCAGCAAGATGCCCTTCGTGGCACCCGAGTCACTACCGGATCGGGCGGACCTGCGCCGTTAACCTTGACAGCGTGAAGCGACAACCACTGCGGCTGGCGATCGTCGAGGCGACCCGGATCCTTGAGGAGGCCGGGGTCGCGTCCCCGCGTGTGGACGCGGAGCTGCTCGCCGCGCACGTGCTCGGCGTGGAACGCGACCGGCTCCCGCTGATCCCGCTGGTCGACCCGCCCGTCATCGACGCCATGCACGAGGTCGTCACCCGCCGCGCGAAGCGCATCCCGCTGCAGCACATCACCGGCACCGCCGCGATGGGCCCGATCAGCGTCGACGTCGGGCCCGGCGTGTTCGTGCCGCGCCCGGAAACCGAACTGATGCTCCAGTGGGGCCTCGACCTGCTGGAGCATCGCGATGCCCCCGTCGTCGTCGACCTGTGCACCGGATCGGGCGCGCTCGCGCTCGCCGTCGCGCACGCCCGCCCTGACGCGAGGGTCTTCGCCGTAGACAACGACCCGTCGGCGCTGGCATGGGCGCGTCGCAACGCCGACGCCCGCGTCGCGGCAGGCGACAGCCCTGTCACGCTGTACTCCGGCGACGTCACGGACACCAGGCTGCTCGCCGACCTCGACGGCCTCGTCGACCTGGTGCTGTGCAACCCGCCGTACGTGCCGGAGGGCACGGCGGTGCCGCCCGAGGTCGCCGACCACGATCCGCACCACGCGGTGTTCGCCACCGACGACGGCCTCGCCGTGATCAGGGCGGTGATCGCGCTCGCCGCACGGCTGCTCGTCATCGAAGGGGGAGTGGCCGTCGAGCACGACGACAGCCATGGCGCCGCCGTGCCTGCGCTGCTGTCGGCGCGCAAGGTGCTCAGCAGAGTCGACGACCATACCGACCTTGCGGGGCGAGCACGGTTCGCCACCGCCCGTAGGGGTTGAGCCCGTTCGCAGTAGTCTCTTGGGCATGAGCCAGGTGTACGACTGCAGCCTGCGAAACGAGCGCGCCGAAGGACTCCGTGCGGCGTCCGCCGCGGTGCGATCGGGGCGGCTGGTGATACTGCCGACCGACACCGTCTACGGCATCGGTTGCGACGCCTTCGACGCCGGAGCCGTGCGCTCGTTGCTCAGCGCCAAACGCAGAGGGCCCGACATGCCTGTCGGCGTCCTCGTCGGCTCGTGGTCCACCATCGACGGCCTCGTGCTCGGCGTGCCGAGGTCGGCCCGCGCACTCGTCGAGGCGTTCTGGCCAGGTGACCTGTCGATCGTGCTGCCGCACGCGCCGAGCCTCGCCTGGGACCTCGGCAGCACGAAGGGCACCGTCATGCTGCGGATGCCGCTGCACTCGGTCGCGCTCGAGCTGCTGCGCGAGACCGGCCCGATGGCGGTCTCCAGCGCGAACCGTTCCGGCCTGCCGCCTGCCACAACGGTCGACGAGGCCCGCAAGCAGTTCGGTGAAGAGATCGGCATCTACCTCGACGGCGACCCGAGCGGTGACGCCGTGCCGTCCACGATCGTCGACTTGACCGGGGGGACGCCCGTCGTGCTGCGGGAGGGCGCCGTCAGCGCCGACGCGGTGTCCGACGTTCTTGGCACCCAGGTCGAGACGGCAGGCTGAGCTGGCAGATCGTGACAGAAGCAGCCGTCCTCCCGATCCGCGAATACCTCCTCGTCGGGCTAACGGCAGCCGCGCTGACGTTCCTGCTCACCGGGCTGGCGCGCCGCGTCGCGATGCGGCTCGGCGCGATGGCGTACCCGCGTGCCCGCGACGTCCACGCCAAGCCGATGCCGTACCTCGGCGGGCTCGCCATGTACGCCGGGGTCGCGGGCGGCATGTACCTCGCGCACCAGCTGCCCGTGCTGCGCGCGTCGTTCGAGTTCTCGCTCGACCCGATCGGCGTGCTCATCGGCGGCGGCGTCATCGTGCTGATCGGTGCTGTCGACGACCGGTTCGAGCTTGACGCGTGGACCAAGCTCGCGGGACAGGTGATGTGCGCGGGCATCCTTGTGCTGTTCGGCGTGCAGTGGAGCACCTTCTGGGTGCCGTGGGGCGGCAGCGACGGCGACATCGGCACGCTGTTCCAGCTCGACCAGAACCAGGGCGGGCTGCTCGTCGTGCTGCTGGTGCTCACCATGGTCAACGCGATGAACTTCGTCGACGGCCTCGACGGCCTCGCCGCAGGCATCGGGCTCGTCGCAGCGTCCGCGATCTGCGTGTTCTCGATCGGCCTGCTCGAGTCGACAGGCGGCGACGTCGCCACATACCCGCCTGCGCTGATCGGAGCCACCCTCGCAGGGGCATGCCTCGGCTTCCTGCCGCACAACTTCCAGCCTGCCAAGCTGTTCATGGGCGACTCCGGCTCGATGTTCATCGGGCTGATGCTTGCCGGTGCGATCACGTCGGCGTCCGGCAAGATGTCCTACCCGCAGTACAACACCACGAACATCATCGCGCTGCTCTCGCCGCTCGTCGTCGTCGCAGGTGCGCTGTTCCTGCCGCTGCTCGACCTGCTGATGGCGGTCGTCCGCCGCACCCGCAGGGGAGAGAGCCCGTTCGCGGCGGACAAGATGCACCTGCACCACCGGCTGCTCGAGATCGGCCACTCACAGCGGCGTGCGGTGTTGCTGATGTACATGTGGGCCGGGCTGCTCGCGTTCGGCACGGTCGCGCTGACCCTGTTCGAGCCAGGAGCCGTGTTCTGGCTCATGCTGCTCGGCGTGCTGCTTGCGGTGCTCATCTCGGCTGTGCCGAGACTCAAGTCGAGAAACAGGGAGGTCTCGCCGTGAGCGAGGAAGCAACCAACCCGCACGCCGAGTCCGTCCGCACGCTCGCCAGCGCGATGGCGAAGGTCGCGGTGCCCGCCGCGCTGGTCACCATCGCCGTCGCCGCCGTCATCGCCACCCTCGTCGCAGGCACGGCAGGGCTGTACGGCGCGCTGGTGGGTGGCGCGGTGGCGCTCGCGTCGTCGTTGGCGACCATCGGGCTGATGCGGCTGTCGGCCGACTTCCCTGTGATGTTGGTCATGGCGGTCGCGCTTGGCGGCTACGCCTTCAAACTCGTCATCCTGCTCGTGGTGATGCTGCTGCTGCGTGACGTCGACGCGCTGCACAACCTCTCCGTCGGGCTGACGCTGCTCGCGACGGTGATGGTGTGGGCGGCGGCCGAGGTCGTCGGCTTCCGGCGGACCAATCTGCCCACGATCGTGCCCAACTAGCAGCGTCAATCCCACCGAGCCGTGACGGCAATGTGGCCCGCCCGTTAACCGGACACCCGTACTAAGTAGCGACTGACGGGCTGGTAGGGTCCTGTCTACTCGCCGCGCCAGCTCGGTCGTGGGTCCGGCAAGGCGCCGCGAGGTACCTGATCTGTGTCAGGTACGTTAACGACGACCATGACGATTCCCCGGCGGTGTGAGCGCCGGCCCGGAGAACCGGAAGGAGCCCTCATTGGGCGCGCTGGTACTGGCTACAGAAGGTGGTGAGTTCTCGCCACCCGGTGTCGAGGAATTCTTCTTCCCACCGATCGTCGACGGCATCACGAAGCCGATGGTGCTCGCCGTTCTCGCCTTGCTCATCTGTGTGAGCTTCTACCTCCTGGCCACCCGCAACCTGAAGGTTGTTCCCAGCAAGTTCCAGTTCGCCGCCGAGTCGATCTACGACTTGTGCCGCAACACCATCGCTCGGGACCAGATCGGGTCGGCCGAATTTCGTCCGTTCGTGCCGCTGATCCTCGCGTTGTTCTCGTTCATCCTCGTGAACAATATCTTCGGCATCTTTCCGGTGATCTACTTCCCGACGCTGTCGCACATCGGCTACGCGCTCGCGATGTCGGTGCTCGTCGTCTATCCCGTGTACCACATCGCCGGTATGCGCAAGCACGGAGTCGGCAGGTACCTGAGGAACCAGCTCTTTCCGCCCGGCGTCCCCAAGGCCGTTTACATTCTGCTGACGCCGATCGAGTTCTTCACGAAGTTCGTCGCGAACCCGCTCACGCTCGCCATTCGTGTTTTCGCCGCGATGCTCGCGGGTCACCTGTTGCTGCTGGTGTTCACGCTCGGTGGCGAGTACCTGCTGACCGAGGCCAGCCTGGCGCTCAAGCCCGTCTCGATCATCTCGTGGGCGTTCGTCATCGTGATCACCTTCCTGGAAGCGCTTGTCCTCGTCATCCAGGCCTATGTTTTCGCGGTTCTTTCCGCCAGCTACATCGGTGCTGCGCTGGCCGAGGAGCACTAGACCGCAGTAGTCACAACGAAATAAGCATGCCGATCCGCGCGATTACGCGGACCGATTGGAAAGGGATACACAAGTGAGCAACGCAATGATCCTCGCCCAGGGTGTTGGAGAGCTTGGCAGCAGCATCGCCGCGATCGGCTACGGTACCGCTGCCATCGGTGGTGGTGTCGGCGCCGGTCTGATCTGGGCCGCCGTCATCAACGGCACGGCTCGCCAGCCCGAGGCCCAGGGCAAGCTGATGGGTATCGCCTGGATCAGCTACGTCCTCGTCGAGGTGCTCGCGCTGATCGGTCTGGTTCTCTTCTTCATCGCGTAGCCAATTCGCAACGACTTGAAGGAGCCGACATGGTGAAGGCATTCGTGCTGGCTGCTGAGGAAGCGCCGAACCCGATCCTGCCGCACACATCCGAGATCATCCTCGGGTTCATCGCATTCCTCGTGCTGCTGTTCGTGCTGTGGAAGTACGCGGTGCCCCGCTTCGAGAAGCTGTACGAGGAGCGCGTCGAGGCGATCGAGGGCGGCATCGAGAAGGCCGAGAAGGCGCAGGCAGAGGCCGAGCAGGCGCGGCAGCAGTTCAACGCGCAGCTGGCGGAGGCCAGGACGGAGGCCGCCAAGATCCGCGACGACGCCAGGCTCGAGAGTGAGCGGATTCGCGAGGATCTGCGCGCCGAGGCGGAGGCGGAGGCAGCTCGTATCGTCGCGGCCGGCGAGGCCCAGCTCGAGGCGCGGCGGGCGCAGATCGTCGCTGAGCTGCGTAGCGAGCTCGGCAGGAACTCCATTGATCTCGCCAGCCGTATCGTCGGGGAGTCGCTGGAGGACGAGGCCCGCCGCAGGGGCACGGTCGACCGGTTCCTCGCCGAGCTTGACGCCGCTGGAGCCACGAACTGATGACAGTGAATTCCATGCACGCCGCGAGCCGGGATGCGCTCGTCGACGCAGAGCACCGTCTTGACGGCGTGCTCGGCGAGGCAGGTGCGGACCCGGCCACCGTCGGCGACGAACTGTTCGCGGTCGCGCGGCTGCTGCGGAGCGAGGTGTCGCTGCGGCGTGCGGTCGCCGACCCCTCGGTGCCTGGTGAGTCACGGCAGGAGATGGTGCGGTCGCTGCTCGACGGCAAGGTCGGTGCGCAGGCGCGGCAGATCATCGAGTCCGTCGTCGCGAGCAGGTGGTCGAGCCCGCGTGAGCTGCTCGACGGCGTCCGGTCGCTCGCTGTCACAGCGACCCTTGTCGCCGCAGAGCGTGACGGTACGCTCGAATCAGTTGAGGACGAGTTGTTCGGCGTCGCGAGAATCGTGTCGAACACGCCTGAGCTTGAGCTGGCACTCTCCGACGAGACGGCCCCCGCGCAGGCGCAGCGCGAGCTGGTGCGGCAGGTGTTCGGCGAGAAGATCGGACCGATCTCGCTCGCCCTCGCCGAGCAGGTCGCGAGCGCCCCTCGGGGCAGGAGCGTCGAGCGACAGCTCGACGAGCTGTCGGATCTGGCTGCGCGCAGGCGCGACCAGTCGGTGGCACACGTGATCAGCGCGAGCCCGCTCAGCGGCGAGCAGCGTGACGCGCTGTCGGCGAAGCTCGACCGGATCTACGGCAAGCCGATCACGTTGCATGTCGAGATTGATCATGGCGTGCTCGGCGGCCTTGTCGTCAAGGTGGGCGATGAGGTCATCGATGGCAGCTCGGCAGGCCGGATCATGGCGTTGCGTGGCCGACTGGGCTGAGTGGCCGCGTCGTGGTTGCGGCGCGATAACAGACAAAGACGTTGCAAGTGGCAGAGAATGAAGTGAGAGCGGGAACGACATGGCGGAGCTGACGATCTCCTCGGACGAGATCCGCAGTGCGATCGAGAACTACGTCTCGAGTTACTCCCCGGACGTGAGCCGGGAAGAGGTCGGCGTCGTCATCGACGCCGGAGATGGTATCGCCCACGTCGAGGGGCTGCCCTCGACGATGGCCAACGAGCTGCTGGAGTTCCCCGGCGGCGTGCTTGGCGTCGCGCTGAACCTCGAGGCGCGCGAGCTGGGTGTCGCCATCCTGGGTGACTTCGAGTCGGTCGAAGAAGGCCAGGAGGTCAAGCGGACCGGGCGGATCCTTTCGGTGCCGGTCGGCGAGGGCTACCTCGGCCGCGTCGTCGACCCGCTCGGCAAGCCGATCGACGGCCTCGGTGAGGTCGCTGAGGAGGGCCGCCGCGCCCTCGAGCTGCAGGCCGCTTCGGTCGTGCAGCGGCAGCCGGTCTCCGAGCCGCTGCAGACCGGTATCACCGCCATCGACTCGATGACCCCGATCGGCCGTGGTCAGCGTCAGCTGATCATTGGTGACCGCAAGACAGGTAAGACGGCGGTCTGTGTCGACACCATCATCAACCAGAAGGCCAACTGGGAGTCAGGCGACCCGAAGAAGCAGGTTCGCTGCGTCTACGTCGCCATCGGCCAGAAGGGCTCCACGATCGCGGCTGTCAAGAAGTCGCTCGAGGACCACGGCGCGATGGACTACACGACCATCGTCGCGGCCCCGGCTTCCGACTCCGCCGGGTACAAGTGGCTCGCCCCCTACACCGGCTCGGCCATCGGCCAGCACTGGATGTACCAGGGCAAGCACGTGCTCGTTGTCTTCGACGACCTCACCAAGCAGGCAGAGGCCTACCGTGCGATCTCGCTGCTGCTGCGTCGTCCGCCGGGCCGCGAGGCGTTCCCCGGTGACGTCTTCTACTTGCACTCCCGCCTGCTCGAGCGCTGCGCCAAGCTGTCGGACGACCTCGGTGGCGGTTCGCTGACCGGTCTGCCGATCATCGAGACCAAGGCGAACGACGTCTCGGCGTACATCCCGACCAACGTCATCTCGATTACCGACGGCCAGTGCTTCTTCCAGTCCGACCTGTTCAACGCGGGTCAGCGGCCCGCGATCGACGTCGGTATCTCGGTCTCGCGTGTCGGTGGTGACGCGCAGGTCAAGGCGATGAAGACGGTGTCTGGTTCGCTGCGTATCGACCTCTCGCAGTACCGGGAGCTTGAGGCCTTCGCGGCCTTCGCCTCCGACCTCGACGACGCGTCGAAGGCTCAGCTCGAGCGCGGTTCCCGGCTGTACGAGGTGCTCAAGCAGCGTGAGTTCGCGCCGATCCCGGTCGACGAGCAGGTCCTGACCGTCTTCCTCGGCACAGACGGCCACTTCGACTCGGTCCCGCAGGATGACGTGCGGCGCTTCAACAGCGAGTTCATCGAGCACGTGCGGCACAAGCACGATGGCATCCTCGCTGAGGTCCGGGACACCGGGAAGTGGTCAGAGGAGAACGCCAACCGGGTCGTCGAGGCAGTCAACGAGTTCAAGAAGGGCTTCCTCACCTCTGAGGGCAAGCCGCTACTTGAGGCGGAGGCCAACGCGATGGAAGCTGAGAAGGTCGGGCAGGAAACTGTCAAGGTCTCCAAGCCGGCCCCGAAGAAGTGACCGGGTAACTCATGGGTGCACAACTTCGCGAACTGCGAGCGCGGATCAAGTCGACCAAGTCCATTGGCAAGATCACCAAGGCCATGGAGTTGATCGCGACGTCGCGCATCACCAAGGCGCAGGCGCGGGTCGAGGCAGCACGG
>WHUD01000173.1 GCA_009377385.1 Actinophytocola sp. | reverse complement strand
GGCGTGCGCCTACTCAGGCTCGCTCAAAGCACCCACAGGTGTGTCAGGAGAGCCAAATTTCTCCCGCAATTTCACGTGGCGTCCGATCGGTCATGTCCGGGGACCGTGAGATGACCAGATACGCATTTTCGGCGAACCGGGAAGCATCGAGCAGAAATGGGACGTCGTGTTCATCGCACATGTGCCGGACCGCGCGCGCATTGCCTATCGAAACCGGCTGACCGCCATTGGCATTGTTGGTCACGGTCAGCACGACGCACCGCACTCGCGCGTCCCCTGCGAGCAGCCGTCCCAACCGTTCGATGTCGATGCCGCCTCCGAACGGCGCCGTGTCGTCGTACTCGACGGGAAGGTCGACCGCCTCGGCACCGGCCGCCTCGACGCTGGCGCGGGTGCTGTCGAAGTGCGTGTTGGACACCGAGACGTCGCCCTCACCTAGTAGCTCATGCAGCACGATGCGCTCGGCGGCTCTGCCCTGGTGCACCGGGATCACCTCGGGATACCCGGTCAGGTCCCGTACCACCCGCTCGAACCGCTCGAAAGACCGTGCGCCAGCGTAGGATTCGTCGCCGGAGAGCAGCGCGGACCACTGCGCCGCGGACATCGCGCTGGTGCCGGAGTCGGTCAGCAGGTCGATGGTGATCAATCGGGCGGGGACCCGGAAGATGTTGTAGCCCGCTTCGGTCAGCGCCGCCTCCCGGCCAGCCACCGAAGGGAACGGAATCGGTTCGACGGCTTTGATCCGGAACGGTTCCATGAACGCTGGCATGTGCCCCTCCCTCGACGCGCGCACTAGCCATCCAAGTCTCCAGAAGCACGTGCCCGGTTCGCCAGGGCCAGTCGGCGGAACCCGCTCCCGCCAGGTGGTCGCAGCCCATTGCGCCATTCGTGGTTCAGCCGTTTCACCTCGGCGGGAGATGGCCCCCTGCGTGGCTACACTGAAATCGGATAGGATTTTGAAACAACTCGTTTAATCGAGAAAAGGGGTGAGTCCGCTGGCGACCGGGCGGCAGCAATCCAACGGCAAGGCTGGCGACAGCAGCGGCGACGTGTCACAGCGCGAAGAGCGCGATTACACCGTCAGAGCGGTCCAGCGCGTGTGCGCGATCTTGAACCTCCTGCAGGAATCCGTCGACGGTGTTCCGCTGCCCGCGCTCGCGGCGGAGACCGGGCTCCCGAAGTCATCCGCGTTCCGGTACCTCTGGACGCTGGAGAACCATCGTTACGTCGAGCGAGACCCGGACACCGGGCTGTTCCGGCTCGGGCTCGGCTTCGTCGGTATGCAGTCGCGCCACCTCGAGGTGCTGCGCGAGCGGGCGCGGCCATGGCTGGAACACCTCAGGGACGAGCACGACGAGTCGGCGAACCTCGGCCTGCTCGACGGCGACCAGATCATTTACCTCGACATCGTAGAGAGCAAGCGCGGCGTCCGGCTCGCGGCGAGCCGCGGCGACCGCGACCCGCTGCACTCGACCGCGCTCGGCAAGGCGATCGCGGCGCACATGGCAGATGACAGGGTCAGGGAGTTGCTTGAGCAGTCGGGGATGGAGCAGCGCACGCCGAACACCATCACCAGCATCGACAGCTACCTCGACGAGCTGGCCAAGGTGCGCAGGGTGGGCTACGCCGTCGACAACGGCGAGAACGAGCTGGACGGCCGGTGCGTCGCGGTACCGATCCTCGGCACCAGGCTGCCTGCCGCAATCAGTCTCAGCGCGCCGTCGGCACGGTTCACAGTGCAGGACGTCGAACGCGCGGCGGCGGCGTTGAAGAAGGTGGCGGAGCACCTGGGCACGATGCCGGTTGCCGACGACGCGCCGCATGAGGACTGACGGCCACGCCTGGAATGGACCCCTAGCCGCACGGGCGGCACGCGACGTTGGGTGGGTCGGCACGCCGAAGACGACGGCCCGGAAGGCGGCACCCCATGCGGTTCGCGATGCTCGCGCCGTGCCATGACACGGGTTCGCACACCCCGACGCATACCGCGTTCGACCCGGATGAGGTCGAGGTCGTCGTGCTGCCACGCAGGCACGACGGCCGCGCACCCTGCGAGGACGGGTTCGTCCCGCAGCGCGTGGCCGACGACATGCTCGACGAACTGGCCATGCGAGGACCGTGGGACGGCGTGCTCGTCGTCATCGACCGCCCACCCGGTGGCGACGGATCCGCCGCGCGGCAGGTGGCCAAGCGGGTGCGCCGCATCCTCGGGCCAGACGTCCCTGTCGGCACGGTCGACGACGCGCGCACCGACATCGCGGACCAGCTCAGCGAGGGCCTCACCGTGCTGTGGGCGTTGCGAAGCATCGCGCTCGACCCTGCGGGCTGGTGACGCGCGTCCGCGACCCGGGCCGAACGGGGCGTTCGGCACGCAATGTGCACCGAACGCCCCGTTCGGCCCGCTACTCGGCGACCCGCGTCCGATCGGTCCACGCAAACACCGGGATCAGCTCGCCGTTCCTTGTGACGTAGGAATCGAACTCGAAGTGGTCGTAGCCGTTGGCACACGGGATCTTCAGTCTGCCGTCGGCCACCTCCGCCCGTGTGACCATCACGCCTGGCGCGGCGAACGGCGACCCGCGCAGCTCAGCAGGAACGAGCGATTCGGTTCCGGCTTGCTCAGGGATGTCGATGACGTCATCGGCGGGCTGGTGATCCGGTGTGATGTCGGTCATAACTCCAGCCTCACAGGCAGCGCGGACGTGGCTGAGAGGACGAGTTCTGGCCACTACCGCTGCCCGCGGGCACGCGCGAGTTCCTCCGGCTTGCCGACGTCCTGCCATGGGTCGTCCAGCCGCCACACGCCGACCGGCTCGCCGCGTTCCAGGCACTGCTCGAATAGCTTGGTGATCGGGTAGAGCGTGCCCTTCGGCACCCGCGCGAGCAGCGACGGATCGAGCACGTAGATGCCGCTGTTGACCGGCCAGGTGTGCACCGGCTTCTCCGCGATGCGCCGCAGCCTGCCGTACTCGGTCTCGACGACGCCGAACGGCACCTCGTGGTGGTACTCGCTCGCCGCGATGGTCGCGACCGCTCCGCCTGCCGCATGCGCGTCGAGCAACTTGCCAACCGCGAAACCGGTCACCAAATCGCCGTTAAGAACAAGCAACGGCTCATTCGGCCGCGTTCCGGAATCCCATAACAGGCTCAATGGGCCCCCGGTTCCCAAGGGCTGATCTTCATCATCCCACAAATATTCAATCGAGCAGCCGAAGGCGGAACCATCGCCGAAATAATCCTTGATGATGTGACCGAGATAATTAACAGAAAGGAAGATGCGGCGGATTCCGGCGCAGGCGAGATGCAAGACAAGATGTTCCAGGATAGGACGTCCCGCGATCCGCACCATCGGCTTGGGGATGTTATTCGTCACCGGCGCGAGTCGCTTTCCGAAACCACCGGCGATTATGACGGCCCAGTTTTTTCTGTGCGGCGTGCCGATCATGCCGTTGCTTGCGTGCACCCCGACCACCCTTCCACTGTCGTCGATGACGGGGACCTGCGAGATTCCCACCGCACGCATCACGTCGACCACGCGCGCCCTGCTGTCCTCAGGGCCAGTGACGGCAGCGGGCTCAACGGCGACTTCGTGGGCGCTTGAATCGACGTCGATCCCATTCACCAGCGCCTCTCGCACTGCTTCCGCCGTGACGACACCGATGAGACGCGATTCTGAATCGACAAGGAAAGCAGTGTCGAAGCCCGTCGAATGCATGACGGCGAGACAATTTCGCAGCGAGGATCCGGAGGGCACAACGGTGTCCGAAAGAGAAACTTGGCGCGTGTCCATAGGAGCTCCTGCACAGCTTTTGGCTACAGGTATCGAATTAACCGTCATAGACGGCCGAAGAAGCAAACAGGGGACCAGTTAAACCCTGGCAAAAATCACTCCGGCCCCCGACACGTGAAGCGGATAGAAGTGCTCGCCCATAGGACAGCAGGGCCATCTCCACTGTTCGTAGCGTCGAACACCTGGAGCACTCGACTCTAGGGAAAGGGGGCCCGGCACATGCAGACGAACGCCGACCCACCGATCGGACAGCTCATACGATCCGCAAGACAGCGGCTCAAGATCAGTCAGTACGAACTCGCCGACCGCCTCGCTGCGATCTCGGGCAAGGCCACCATGGGCAGGGATCGGGTCGCCCGGTGGGAGCGGGGTCGGCAGGTGCCGCGCGACGAGTGGCGGCAGTGGTTGTCAGTTGCGCTGCAGATCCCGAAGTCCACACTGGACGCGGGCGCCGCAGCGGCGCGCAGGCGCAGCCAGCTCGGTCACGCGGCCGTGACGGCGAACCCGCCCGTCAACTCCAACACGTCCCGCCGCAACCAGGGCTCGCCCGCGCTGCTGCCGGTGTTCCGGTCACGGGTCCAGGCAGGCATCCTCGCCGCGACGCTGATGAACCCGAACCGGGCGTTCAGCCTCACCGAACTCGCCGACCACGCTGGCGGTTCGCTCGCATCGGTGTCCAAGGAGAGCGACCTGCTGGAAGCGGCAGGCATCCTGGCGCGGCGCAACGAGGGCACGGTACGGCTGGTGCGTGCCGTCACCGACCGGCCCATCGTCGGCCCGCTCACCGCCCTCATCCGGGTCACGTACGGCGTGCCCCAGGTCCTCGGCGAGAAGCTCGGCCGCGTGCCTGGCATCACCAGGATCACGGTGTGCAGCACATGGGTGGAGCGGTTCGCTGGCCTGCCTGGCATCGACCCGACCACCATCCAGATCCGGCTCACGGTGCCCGACGAGGCGGCGCTGGACGAGCCAGAGCTCGCGGCCGCGATCGAGCGGGCCAGCAGGCGCATCCACCGCGAGATCAAGCACCCCCTCGTCGGCGTTGACGAGGCGCAGACCGAGGTGAACGGCGTGCCGATCCCGCGCCAGCGCGACCGGCGCCCGGTCGTCGACGTCGCCGTACTGCGCAGGCCTGCGGGGCATCCGTCGATCGTGGCGTCATGGGAGCAGGGGCAGGACGTCGTCAGCGCGCTGCTCGACGAAGGACAGCTCGAGCTGATCAGCGGCACGGACGCCGACGCGACGCCGTTCTTTGACCTCGCGGAGTCGCATCTCGAAGCCGCCGACCAGCTCGCGACGAGCGCCCCTGCGTCGGCGTTCCGACTTGTCTGCGAGGCCGCGCAGCTCATCGGCTCCGGCATGCTCGGCCGCCAGGGACTGCGGCCGGCGGCCAACTCGGCGTCGAACGTCGCCAGCCGCGCCGTCACCGCGCAGTTCGGGTTGCAGTTCTCGCAGATTGAGCTGCTGCGCCAGCGTGCACTTGAACTGGCGACGCCGACAAGCCGCGACAACAGGGCAACCGCATCCGACGTCGCCGACTACGCGCCGACAGTCCGTTCCCTGCTTGACGCCGCGCGCACCCTCGCGCCCCGGATGGGGGTGTACGCCTGACCAAACCCACCGGCGACCCACCACATCTCGCCCGGCCGCGACCCGAAAGGGCCGTCGCCGGGCGCCGCCACGTGCAGGTGGAAGTGCTCGCCATACCGGGTGTCAACCTTGACCGCTCGCTACGACACACCGTAGAGTCAATCATCAGTTGAGATATCTGTTTCATTAGTCCCCGCGATGACGCAGTTCCGCGACACCAGGGTGACCACGCAGAGCGAATCGTAATGATAGCCCCGCATCACCGCAGCCACACCCGGTCGAACTTGCCCCGTCCTACCCCATGTCGCGTCCGGGTCGGCGCTTGAATCCGCCGCACGCGGCGATGTCCGCCCCAGCCGAGCACGTCAGGGACGACACCCAGGAGTTCGCGATGAGCATCGATTCCGCCCAGACGACACTGCGGCATCGCCCCGCCCACGCGCAGAAGCGCCGCCGGTCGCTGCCGATCGGCGAGCAGCAGCACGACGCGCGCCTCTACCGGGAGGCCTACGGCTGGGCGGTCGACGAGACCGGCTCGCTGCAGATGGGCGGCGGCATGGTCGGCGTGCTGGTGCAGTCGATCTTCGCGGGCCCGACGGCGGAGTACCTGCAGCGGCAGGAGTCGTGCGGGCCGGTGCTCGACCTCGGCATGGGCGTCGACGGCTGGCTGTTCCTCGCCGACCCCAACGAACTGGTGCTCTCCCAGCCGGAGATGCCGCCCGGCGTCACCGTGCTCGGCTGCCCGTACAAGATCCCGCTGCCGACTCCCGCCAATCGCGGCGTGCGGTGGATCAACCCGCCGCGAAGCCGGGCCCGCTGGCTCCCGACACTCGCCACCGTGATCGCGGCGGCGATCGCGACGAGCCCAAGCTGATTGCTGGACAGCGAACACACGGTGCTTTCCTCATCTATTCGGGTGCCGTAATGTCACACCAAATGGACCATGTGTTGCTATCAATGAAACCATACGGTCACTGAGAGTCAGATTGGGGGATGCGGCACCGCTCCGCCGGTGTGCGCACCGGAAGGAAGAGGAGCCACGCATGTCCCGTCGCGGCCGGTTAGCCCGTATCGCCAGTATCGCCTTCGTGTTGCTGATGTTCTTCGCCCCCGCGAGCGCGGCGGCGAACCCACTGGGTGGCCTCGCCGGTGTCGCACCGATCGACCCGTGGCTCGTCGACAAACTGAACGCCGCCTCGGCAACCGAGGACCTGACGGTGCTCGTCCACGGCACCAGCCTTGCGGCGGCACGGTCCGGCGCAAGCAGGGCGGGCCTGCGACGGCTCGGTGACATGGAGAGCATCGGCGTCACGATCGCACGCGGCACCCCGCCGCAGGTCACGCTCGCCGCGCGGCAGCCAGGCGTCACCTACGTCGAGGGCAACCGGCCGATCGAGCTGTTCACCACCAGCTCGCACGACGCGACGCGCGGCGACAAGGCGATCGCCGACTCGCTCGCCAGGTCCGGCACACGGCTCGACGGCAGCGGCGTGTCCGTCGCTGTCATCGACACCGGTGTCGACCCGACCCACCCGTTCTTCCGCACCCAGGACGGCGACAGCATCGTGGTCGCCAACCTCAAGTACCTGTGCGGCGTCGCGCGCACCAACCTCGAAGCCTGCTTCAGCGACGTCGGCCCGCTCGTCGACACCGACACGCTGTCGGCGGGCGGCCACGGCACCCACGTCAACGGCATCGTGGCCGGGCAGCCGATCGAGCTCGGGGGCGGGACGGCGCGCGGCGCGGCCCCCGGCGCGCGGCTGGTGTCGCTGTCGATGGGCGCGGGCCTGGCGATCATCAACGCCGACCTGGCGCTGGAGTGGGTGCTGAACAACCACGACGCGCCGTGCGGCAACGGCGTGTCCGCCGAGGACTGCCCGCCGATCAAGGTGATCAACAACTCCTACGGCCCTCCGGGCGGCGGCAAGTTCGACGCCAAATCGGCCACCTCGAAGCTGCAACGCAAACTCGCCGCCGAGGGCGTCGTCACCGTGTGGGCGAACGGCAACGACGGCGGCGACGGCAGCGCCAACCTCTCCAACCCGCCCGGCCAGGACCCCACGCCGGGGATCATCTCGGTGGCGTCCTACTTCGACAAGGACACCGGCACCCGGGACGGCGTTGTGTCCGACTACTCCTCGCGCGGCGACCGGTCCGAGCCGTCGACCTGGCCGGACATCTCAGCGCCAGGGGAGAACATCACGTCGGCGTGCCGCCCGCAGTTGGCGATCTGCTCAAGCGGCGGTGCGCCACAGTCCGGGGAGAACCCGCAGGACGTCGCCGCGTTCAACACCATAAGCGGGACGTCGATGGCCGCCCCGCACATCGCCGGCATCGTGGCGCAGCTGTTCCAGCTCGACCCGTCAGCGACGCCGGGCGAGATCGAGGCCGTGCTGAAGTCGACCGCCTACCGCTACGCTGACGGCGCGCGGTATCACACCGTAGGCAAGTACGAGAGCTCCCACGACAAGGGCACCGGCCTTGTCGACGTCGTTGGCGCCGTCGAGGCGCTCGGCGGGTACCAGACGACGGCGGAGCCGAGGACCGCGTCAGCCGACACCACGTCGCGATCAGCTACCTGCGGCGGGTAGTTTCTAGGCGCGGGTATCGGGTTGTTGCTGGCTGGTCAGAACCGCCATTCCCAGCCTGCGGCATTGTTCATAACGCCGTTGAGGATCAACGTGCCCGTGCTCACCGGTAGTCGAAGTTCAATGGTGCCGGAATACTCGCTGTCGCGGGCGAAATCGTCCCGCAACGCATCAGCGGTGTCCGTACATTCGCCTGGCCAGGCGTCGTGCCGACCGCCGCCAGGACCGATCGCGGCGAAGAAGCCAGGGGTCAGGATGCGACCGAGCATCGCGGCCCGCTTCTCATCGGAGCCAGTGTGCACTGACACGTCGAGGAGAACGGTGTGCTCGTCTTCTGGCCTGCTCCCGCCGATGACGCAAGGCGGGTCAACGACGATCTCCTCAATCGCGAAGGTGTTCTGGTCCGGATCCGCCGCCGAGCCGAAGCCCGCGAGTTCACCCAGCTCTTTCGAGATGTTGCCCCGTTGATTGATCCGCGGCGCAGAGTGTGTCGTGGTCGACGGCTCGATCGCGGCACGGTTTTCATCGGGAAGAGGCTGCTCGGGCTCGCCAGGGTTCGCGGCGAAAATCAGTCCCGCACCGACCGCGACAACAGCCGCCGTCACCGCGAGACCGATAACCCTGCCCCGTACCGGGTGCCGAGCGGCTGCCTCCTGCTGTCGCTGTCGTACGAGGTCGGCGACCGCAGCACCCTTCGCCTTACTCATCATCGTTCGTACCGAGATCGGCGGAGACGCTGCGTCGCCGCGACAGCGGACAACACGGCACCGACGAGTCCTACGGCGGCCAGTCCGCCCCAGATCGCTTTGAGCGGTAGTCCCGAGCCTTGGCTACCACGCCTTAGGGCCTGCCGATGATCAACACGCTCAGGTTCCGGGCGGGTTGAGGGTGTA
>WHUD01000172.1:8597-9021 GCA_009377385.1 Actinophytocola sp. | reverse complement strand
TGGTCTCCTATCGGCTCGCCGACACCGGCGAACTCGTGCCGCTGCTGCTGATCAGCCCCGAACTGGCCAGTGTGCTGGCCACCATCGTCAGCCGCCTCCGCAACGCCACCGGCGGCACCATCCCACTGACCAGCCAATACGACCGACACGAGCGGCAGACCGGCCCATCGTTGCCGCACCTGTTCCAACGCAAGATCGGTCACCGCAACGAGGTCATCTCCGTGACCACGGTGCAAGACTTGCTCGACGCGGCCGTGGCCCGCGCCGGACTGAAGGACGCCGCGGGCCAACCGTTGCGGTTCACCCCGCACGACTTCCGGCGGATCTTCGCCACCGACGCCGTCACCGGCGGGCTACCGGTGCACATCGCCGCCCGGCTGCTCGGTCACCAACAGCTGTCCACCACCCAGGCCTACCTGGCCGT
>WHUD01000172.1:0-8587 GCA_009377385.1 Actinophytocola sp. | reverse complement strand
ATCCGCTGCCCCATGCTGCGCATCGACCCCAAGCAGCGGCCCCGGCTCATCCAGATCATCAACAACCTCACCGACCGGATCGCCGAAGCCCGGCTCAACGGCTGGCTCGGAGAAGTCCAAGGCCTCCACGTCAGCCTCCGCGCGGCCACCGACAAGCTCACCGCCCTCGACCGCCTCCGCACGCGCGCTCCGGCACACGTCACCGATCTCGGCGTCCCCGAAATCCAACCCCGAGCAGACCGACACCCCACGGAGACCAGCACATGATCCCGTTCCCCAGAGACTTCAACCCGCCCTGCGTAGTCCAGAAAAAACTGTTCTTCCCCGAAGTCGGCCAGACCGACGTCGTCCGCGAGGCCCGCCAGCTCTGCGCCCGCTGCCCGCTACAGCGGGAGTGCCGCGAGTACGCCATCCGCCGTGGCGAACAGCATGGCATCTGGGGCGGCACCACCGACCGGGAACGTCGCCGGATCCGCATGCAACGACGCAGGGGAGCGGCGGCGTGAACCCTCGGCGCGACGTCTGGATCTGGCTCGGCATCGGCGTGGTGGCACTGGCCGCCGCGGTGATGTCGTTCGACGCGCTGCGCCGCCTGGCCGTCCGAGCCGGCGTCGTCGCCGAGCTGGCGTGGCTGCTACCGCTGGCGATCGACGCCGCCGTACTGGTGGCCACGCGCGCCTGGCTCGTCGGCTACACCAGCGCCCGGGTGAGCGGCTACGCCCGCAACCTCGCGTTCGGCGCGCTCACCTTGTCGGTCGCGGGTAACGCCGCCGAACACGGCATGGCCGCCTACGCCATCGCCACGCCGTGGTGGGTGGTGGTGGCGGTGTCGGCAGTCCCGCCAACGATGCTCGGCGCCATTGCCCACCTGGCGGCGCTGGCCGCCACCGAGCGCCACACCACCGACACAGCCGCCACCGACCGGCAGCCGGTTTCCGCCACCGCCACGACGCAGCGTCACACCGACAGCGCACCGTCCACGTCGGACGATGCCGCCACCCGGGCCGCCGCGCCGCCGGACCCGACACTGGCCGCTACCTCAGAGCACGCCGCGCTTCCGCCTGGCGGCAAAGCGGCACGGATGCGCGCCACGTTCGAGCGCTACCGCGACGAAGGTCGGCTCGACGAGCTCACCGGCGCCGCGCTCGCCCGCTCCGCTGACGCCACACCAAGCCTCGGCCGCCGCTACCTGGCCCAGTGGCGCGCCGAACTCGACACCGTCGCCGACACCGATGAGCACGCCGCATGAAGAGGAGGACCACGCGATGGCCGCACGACGACTTCACTGCCACGCCCGCGCGAGGTGTGTCACCGGGAAACGGTCCTATCCGGACCACCACACCGCCCAAGAAGTTCTTGGGCGGATCTGGGCGACGTGCAAACCCGGTCGCCGGTTGGAGTGCCGTGTCTACCACTGCGGGCGGTGCGGCCGCTGGCACCTCACCAGCATGCCGCTCGCTCAAGGCGCCTGAACAGAAAGGACGAACCTCTGATGATCTATCAGATTGTCGACCGCGACGGGGACGTGCTCGGCGAGTTCGACGACTACGGCGAAGCCGCCGAACGGCTCAACGACATCAACGACCAGTGCGGACCGATTGTCAGCCTCCGCAACATCAGCGAACCCGACGACTAGCGCACGCCGGGTGGTGGCCGACGGGCCATGCGGCCTCGGTCACCGCCCGGTTCCCAACCACCGAGCGGAGGAAGCCGCGATGCCCTGGATCTGCCCGGAATGCGGCGAGGACGCCGTCCGACGCACGCCGCACGACCTCACGCCGCAGCAGCAGAACGACGGTCGGCGGCCGCGGTTCGCCCACCGCGATGGCACACAGCTGTGCCCGGTGGTCGGCCCGCACGGCTATGAGCCTGCCGAACCGATCCGCCGCTGACGAAGGAGAACACAGCTCATGGCGAGACAGCTGCTCGACCTGGCCCTGCGCCGGGGCGGCCGGGAGTTGGAGCGTGTGCGCACACTGCTCGATCCCGACGACGGCGACCAGCTGCTCGCGCACCTGCTGGCGGCACTCAAACGCAACGACGTCAGCCTCCGCGACATCGCCACTTGCGCCTTGGACGTGCGCAAGCCCGGTGCCCGGGATCCAGAGTTCCGTTTCACCGCGCTCGATGATCGGGGGAGGCGCTGACATGGCCGGACATCGTCGCCGCGCTGGCCGTCCACTGCTCGACCAGCAGCGCGAGCAACGACGGCTGGCGCGGCTCGCCGACCGGCTCGACACCGCCCGAACACATAGCGAGCGCGTAGCCGCCGCCTGCGACTACCTGCGCGGCGGCCTCAAACACGCCGATCCCGCCGTTGCCGAACGCGTCACGACCGAGGTCGTCGACTACCTCACCGCCGCAGGCAAGCGCGCCTTCGCCAGCCGCCGGAAGAAGGGAGCAGCTTCATGACGACGCCACACCGAGCCACGCGGCGTGACAACCACACCGGTGTTGCGCTTCGGGCCGTGCAAGCGCCCGATGACGGTGCCAACGCGGGAGTACGCGAACCCGCGCGCGCGAAGGAAAGCGCTCAACCGCAACAGCATCCGCAACCCGCAGACGTCACCCTGCGCAGTCGCCTGGGTGATCTGGCGACGCGAGTGGGGACGCTGTTCACGCCGCCCAATCCGCGAACGACGTCGCCGCCGTCGTGGGATCAACTGATCGAGTACGGCGACCGCGGTCGGCAAGCCCCGCCGTCCGGGTGGCCCCGCACGCTCAGCGTGTTGTGGTCCCGCTGCATCGCGCTCCCGGGGCGGGCGTTGGCGATCTGGCTGGACTGGATCACCCGCTGTCCCTCGCGGTCGCTGGTCGCGGTCGTGCTGTACGCGCTGCTCGCGCACCTGCCCGGGATGGGGTGGCTGCCGTGGTTCTACTGACCGTCACCTCGCGGAGGAGGAAGGCGCGATGACGACAACCATCCTCGGGATCATCTCGCTGGCCGTGGTGTTCTGGGCGGTCTGGGCGAAGAAGTTCCCGCGCGCCAACGTCGTGCTCGCCCTGATCGCCGGGTTCACCCTCGCTGGCGGCATGCTCTACGACATCGCCCAACGCGGCGCGAACGTCCTGCAGTCCGCCGTCACCGCCATCAGCAACGCCTTGGTCGGCGCGTCCGTGTCGCTGGTGATCGGGGTGCTGCTCGTGCTGGAGCTGTGGCGCGTGCTCACCCGTCGCGGTGGCGGACAGCCACACCGTGTCATCCATCCGATCTTGGCGTTCCTCGCGCCGGTCCTGCTGATGGCCGCCGGCGGGATTTTCGCCGAACTCGCCGGGCTACTCGATCGCGGCGTGGACTCCGTCAACGAGGTCACCCGCACCGTCATCGGGATGCGAGGCCGCTGATGGAACCCGTGATCTTCTCCCTGCTGGTGGCGTGGGCGCTGGTGCGCTACGGCGCCACCGACCTGGTCGCCACCGCCCGCGGCACCGAGTCACCGCGCTACCGCGAACGCCGCGAACGCCAGGCGCGGCAGCACGAACGGTGGATGGCACGCACGCAACGCGGGCCCACGATCGGACAGGCGGTGGCGGCGCGGATCGCGAACCGGATCGCCCATCCGAAGCCGCCACGGGACCGCACCACGCAGGGGCCGTTCCGCCGCTTCCTGGGGGAGTGGTGGGAGGACTCGTGGAATCACGCCACCGAGAGGCGCCACCGTCACTACCAACGTAAGCACGTCGGGGAGCTACCGCGCCAGCGGGCGTGGCGCGCCACCCAGCGGGCCTACCGCCAGTGGCGTCAGCGCCACGACGCCACCGCCAGTGGTACCGCCACCAACGGCGCCACCACGCCAGACACCGGCCCGATCCACGTCGTTGCCGAGCGGCTCCCGCCCGCGAACGCCACCGCTGATGCACGCGGCCATGACGACAACCTCGGCAGCTGGATCCGGCACACCGTCGACCCGGAACATCCGTGCACCGAACCGGAAAGGAACACCGCCACCATGACCGACGACCACGTTCCCGACACCGCGGCCGCACCGTCCGGCGAAGTCACCAACATCGGCAGCGCGCTCGACTACACCCGCGGCATGGCCGAGCAGTTCCACGCCGCGACCTCCCACGCCGAGGCGCTCGCCGCCCAGGCCACCCAGATGTCGACCTGGTCCACCCAGTCCTCGGCCGGTGCGGAGTCAGCCGTCGCCGGGATCACCTCCGGCGAGGTCACCGGCGAAGCCGTCGAACGACTCACCGCCGCACACGAGCAAATGATCGCCGCAGCCGACTGCGTGCACCAGGCCGTCGAGGCCCTGCAGTTGGCGCAGGAACAGTTCGCCGCGACCGCCGAAGGATTCGACGCCGCCCACCATGCCTTCGAACGCCAGCAGACCGTCGCCGAAGCCTACGCCGCCAACCCCGATGCGGGCTCCAAGCAGTTCAACACCTACGCGTAACCAACCCAGAGGGGAGCAACTCCGCGATGATCGACAACATGCATCCGACGCCGTCCGGCGAGGTGACCAACCTCGGCACGGCGATCGCGTTCACCAGAGACTTGCGCGATGAGTTCCGCGCCGCCGTCGGAAGCATCGAGACCATGGCGCTGCAGTCCGGGAAGATCGCCGAGTGGGCCGCGCGATGCTCGAGCAACGCCGAAGTCGCACTGACCAGCCTCGCCGCAGGCGAAGTCACCGGTGAGGCCGTGAACAGCCTCAACGTGGCCCGGCAGCAGATCCAGTCTGCAGCACGAAACATCTACGGCGCGTCCGAGACGATGCTGGCCGTGTTCGAGGAGTTCGGCCTCACGGCCGACGCACTGGAAGGGGCCCATCGGGCGCTGCAACGGCACACCGCCGTCGCCGACGCGTACGCCGCCAACCCGGACGCCGGGTCGCGCGAGTTCAACACCTACCACTGACCACCTGGCAGGAGGCCGATTCCGTTATGCCTTACGACCCGGTGTGCCACCGCGCGTGGCTCGACGACGATGCCTGGTTCGTCGACGCCTGCCTCTTCGGACATTGCGGCCCAGCCGCCCAACAAGCCGCCGAGCACGTGATCAACCAGTGCCCGCGCGGCGAGCCGTGGGACCACGCCCGCATGGCCGACAACATCCTCAGACAGCTCTAGTCGAAAGGACAAGCCCACGATGTCCGCAGCGTCCGACGACGAGGACTACGTGCCCGTGCTGTGCGATCCGGAGTGCGACATGCCCTTGCCGGACTGTCCGTGCCGGGGCTGCCGATCACAGGGCTACTACCCGCCCGGTGATGACTGCCTGTACGGCAACCCGTCGAAGGAGTCCTAGATCCATCGCCACTCGATTTCGAACAGGGAGGAGGTCGTGGCGCGACGCCGACGGCGCCAAAGCGAGGGGCTGAGTGCCCGTGAGCAGGCGCGAGTTCAGGCGGCCGTTACGACCGCGCTGGCGGCCCTCGACAAGCTACCGCGCACACCCGGCACTCAGCTCGAGTCCGCACCGAACCGCCAGCCCGAGCCTCCGACGCACGAGGCCGAGACGACCGCGGAAAGCCACCGCGACCGCCACGGCCGGGTGCGGCACTCGGGATGGCGGTCGCTGGTGCACCGCAACCGCCGTCAACTCCTGCCGTGGAAAGTCACGCTCGCCGTCGCGCTTTCCGGCTACCTGGCCGCGTTCGTCGGATGGGCGATCGGCGAGAGTGTCCTCGTCGGACAGATCACCACCGCCACCTGCGCCACCGCGGTAGTGGCGCTACTGATCGGACTGCGGCGCAAGCACACCCACCCGTACTGGAGCGGATGGCTCCTGACCTGCACGATCAACGGAGGCGCCTGGATCACCACCACCGCCTTCTGCGGCGCCAGCTACCCGCTGCTGGTCTGGCTCTGCGCGTCACCCTGCCTACTCGGGTTGCGGTGGTGGCGGCACGTGCGCCACCCCGCTGCCGCCACCGACACCGATAGCGGCACTGGGCACAGGGGCGCGCAACTGCTCCACGACTGGGTCACGAACGCTGGTTGCTCGGGCGGACCCGCCCCGGGCACACGCCTGACAAACCTCACCCCGTACCGATACGGCTACACCGGCGAGCTACGGCTCGTGCGCGGCAAACAGTCCCTGGCCGACATCCAAGCCGCCCTCCCACGACTGTCGACCGCGCTCGACGTCGCCCGCGAGCACCTCGTCGTGGAGGAACATCCCGATGGGCCACCGTCGCGGCTGCGCATCCAGATCGTCACGAAGTCCCCAGTGACCACCGCGGCGTACTTCGACCAGCCGGTCTACCGCGACGGCCGCATCCTGCTCGGCCCGTACGCCGACGGACTAGGCGACGCCAGCTTCGTGCTGCATTCCGACGACTCGATGGAGTCCGGATACGTCCTCGGCTCCAAAGGCTCCGGGAAGTCGCGCGTGCTGGAGACCATCGCGCTGACCGCCATCGCGACCACCCCGACGGTGGTGTTCTACCTCGATGGACAGAACGGCGCGTCCTCGCCACTGCTGTGGGAACACGCGCTCTGGCATGCCGGACCCGGCGACGCGCCCGAGATGCTGCGGTCACTGCTGGCGATCAAGGACTACCGACAGCTGTACAACCGCAAACACCGGCTCACCGGCTTCACCCTGAGCGCCGAGCTGCCTGGGATTCTGGTGATCGTCGACGAGTGCCACAAGATCTTCACCGACCAGACTGCCCCTCGATGGGCCGACGTCGCCCGTGAAGGCCGCAAGCTCGGGATCGGTATCCTGGCCGCCTCTCAAGTAACCACATTGGATGCCTTCGGCGGCGGACAACAGGCCGACGCCCTGCGCTCGTCCCTGGTCAGCTCGAACGGGATCGCGTTGCGCACCGCGTCGAAGGTGCAGTCGACCGTGTTCCCCGGGCTGTCGGTCGATCTCATGAGCCTGCCCAAGCTGCCGGGCTACGGCTACACCGTCGACGACGGCGACGACCAGCACCGCACCGCGCCCTTCCGCGCCCGCTGGCTCATCGACGCCAAACAAGCCGCCGGGCGCGACGAACCTTTGCCCGACGGAATTCACACCGCCGAGGACTGGTTCGCGGCCGTTGCGCCGACCCAGCAGCTCGATGAGCGCAGCGCGGACGCCGCCGGTGCCGCGTTCGCCAGCCGTCACGAGAAGGCCGCTCGCGAACAGGCTGAACTCGACGCCCTGTTCGCCACAGCGCCCGGTGCCAGCGCCTCCAGCGCCGCGACAGGCCGCGTTGACGACTCCACTGGAGTGATCGTGCCGTTCCCGGACCTGCCGAACCTTCCGCCGTTCGACCCAGAGAACACCGGCAGCGACCGGGAAGCCGAGGAACCAGCGACCCCGCCGCCTGCGCCCGCCGACCTCAGCGACGCCCAGTACCGCGTGTGGGACGCCATCGCCTGCGGCGTCGTCCGCAGCGGCGACATCGCCGACGCACTCGGCATCTCGGGCACCCGAGTGCGGGTCTTACTCGGCGAACTCGTCAACGCCGGTCACATCGAGAAGGTCGGCCACGGCCGTTACGCCATCACCAGCACGCACCGGCAGTCCGAGGGGAGCCGTGTCTGATGTCGATCAAAGTGATGACCTGGGTCTGGGACCATTCGCCCGCCGTCGGCACCGAACTGCTCATGCTGCTTGCGATCGCCGACCACGCCAGCGATAACGGCCGCGATGCCTGGCCCTCGATCAAGACCCTGGCCCGTCGTACCCGGCTCGGCGAGCGCACCGTCCAGCGCGTCCTGAAGCGACTCGCCGACGAGGGACGCCTCATCATCCACGTCGGTGGTGGTCGCCGCAGCAACCACTACGAGATCCCAATGACCAGCAAAAACGCCGAGTTGTCCACACCCCCGTCAGATCGTCGCTCCCGTCAGGATGACACCCCCGTCGCCTCGCCGGGGTACCCGCGGCGCGATGACGTGGCACCCCCGACTCAGCTGTGTCGGGGCACCCCTGACACAGCTATGACGTCCGAACCGTCCTCGAACGGTCCTAGAACCGTCCACCCCGCGTACGATGTGACAGCCGAGCGGCGTTCGCTGGTGGGACCGGGCACCGACGGTGGGGGAGGAGGCGCCGACCGGACGGCTGCGGAAGTCCTCGCTGGACTCGGACCTGACTGGCCACTTACCCAAGGCCAGCGACGTCGTCTCGCACCGATGGTTGCCACCGCGCTCGACGCCGGTTGGCGCCCTGGCGCGCTGATCGAGCACCTCGCCGCCAACCCGGACGGTGTGAAGTCACCCGCCGCCGTACTCGCCGCCCGGCTGCACGACCTGCCTCAGCCCCACGGCGCCGCCGCAGAGCGGCCAGGCTGGTGCGGCAACTGTGACCAGACCACCCGCCATCGCGAACGCGACGACGGCCTGCGTTCCGCATAATTCGCGGCGGCTAGAGGCTTGGTTGGTGCTGTGGCCTGGGGAAACGCGTGTGGACACGCCGTGGGGGCGTGTCTCTAGGCGTGGGTGTCGCTGCTGGTCAGCGGTGTTCGGGGGTGAGCTCGATGATCTTCTTGGGGGTGGGGACGTTGAGCCGGGTGAACAGGTCGCGTTGGGGTTTGGTCAGCTCCGTGAGTTGGCGGAACGTGCCGGCGGGGCCGGTGAAGGTGCTGATGGGCCCCGAGTTTTCCGGACAGCTGTTTAGTGGATTTTCTATGCGGCGAGC
>WHUD01000171.1 GCA_009377385.1 Actinophytocola sp. | reverse complement strand
GAGCTCGCTGCGCTGCAGCCGGGGCTGCTTCGGCGGATGCAAGGTGTGGCTCATGGTCACTCCAAACGAGGGTGGAAGGCCGGTGATGAGGTGGGCAGGGCCTCATCACCGGCTGACTGGATGCGGTCGCCTCAGGCGGCGAGGCCCGCGTTGACCTTGCGGTAGTACTCCTGGGCGGCGGCCACGCCCGAGCTCGATGTCGGTGCCCGCGTCGGCCAGCGACATCTCGGCGGCGGCGAGCGCGGCCAGGCAGCTCACCTCGTTGAGGTCGCCGAGGTGTCCGATGCGGAATACCTTGCCCGCCACCTTCGTCAGCCCTGCGCCGAACGACGTCCGGTAGCGGTGGTAGCCGATCCTGCACACCTCGCCGCCGTCCACGTGCTCGGGGACGTCGATCGCGGTGACGGTGTCGGAGTACCACTCCGGCCCCCTGGCACGCAGCTCAAGCCCGAGCGCGTGCACGCCGCGCCGTACGCCCTCGGCGAGCCGGTGGTGCCGCTCGAACACCTGCGGTAGCCCCTCTGCGAAGAGCAGGTCCAGCGAGGCCCGCAGCCCGTGCAGCAGCGGAACCGGTGGCGTGTAGGGGAAGTAGCCGAGATCGTTGGTCTTGATCATGTCGACGAAGTCGAAGTAGCAGCGCGGCATCGTCGCCGTCGTCGACGCCCGCAGCGCCTTGTCGCTCACGCCGAGCACGGCGAGCCCGGCGGGCAGCATCAGGCCCTTCTGTGATCCGGTCACGGCGAGGTCGACGCCCCACGCGTCCTGCTGGAAGTCGATGGAGCCGATGGACGACACGCCGTCGACGTAGAGCAGCGCGTCGGAGTTCACGGTGTCCATGGCCCTGCGCACCGGGGCGATGTCGGAGGTCACCCCGGTCGCGGTCTCGTTGTGGGTGGCGAAGACCGCCTTGATGTCGGGGTGTTTGGTCAGCAGGTACTCGTAGTCGGCGACCGGCACGCCCTTGCCCCACTCGACGTCGACGCAGACGACCTCGAGCCCGAGCCGTTCTGCCATGTCGACCCACAGGTGGGAGAACTGGCCGAACCGCGACATCAGCACCTTGTCGCCCTGGTTGAGGGTGTTGCTGATCGCCGCCTCCCACGCGGCGGTACCAGAGCCAGGGAAGAGGAACACCCTGCCGCCCGACAGCCCGAGGACTCGCTTGAGGTCGGAAAACAGCGGCAGCGTGAGGTCAGGGAAATCGGGGGCCCGATGGTCTTCCATGGGCACGTTCATCGCCCGCCGCACTGCCTCGGGAACGTTCGTCGGGCCCGGGATGAACAGGTGCGACGCACCACTGCGCACGGTCATTCTTCGCCTGCCAATCTGGTCGTGGACTCATGCCGTGACGGCGAGCCGTCCTTGCCTGTCGTCGATCTGGAACTGGCCGTCCGCGATCTGCTTGGCCCAGTCGGCCGTCAGCGCGGTAGCGCCGAACGGGAAGAAATGCACACCGCTGATCAGGCTGTCCTGGTGGTTCCGGACCGCGGATGCGAGGCCGAACAGCGTCTGGTCGGGGTAGTACGCGGAGGTGGTCGCGAGCGAGAGCACGCCGCCGGTCTGCTTGCGCAGCACCTTCAGCGAGGGCCCAATGCCGCAAGCGAGGCCGAACTTCAACAGCCGCTTGGGCGAGGTCAGTCCGGGCAGTCCGATGTGGATCGGCAGCCAGTTGCCCGCCGCCCTGATGCGGCGTTCCCATGCCACGATCGGCCGCGCGTCGAAGCAGAACTGCGTCAGCAGATACATCTCGCAGCCCGCCTCGGTGGCGAAGGCGTTCTTCTCCCGCAGGGCGGTGGCCAGGGCGTCGGTGTCGATGTCCGGGCTGCCTTCTGGGTGGCCCGCGACGCCGACGCGGGTGATCCCGTGCCGTGCCAGCACCCCGGAGCGCAGCACCTGCATGGTGTCGGTGAACGTGCCCTTCGGCGTACGGATGGACCCGGCGACGACGAGCAGTTCGCGCACCCCGACGTCAGCGAGCTGGCCGACCATCCCGTCCAGCTCGGCCGCGTCGGCGACGCCGCGGGCCGCGATGTGCGGCACCGGCCGCATCCCCTGCTCGATCAGCGAGATCGCCGCCTTGACGGTGTCGCCGAACGGCGAGCGCGGCAGGAAAGTGAGGTAGACGCGGGTGCCTGCGGCGAGGCTCTCCCGGCACAGGCCGGGGTGCTTCCGGACGTCGCGGGGCGTCATCTCGACGCTGAACCCGGTCGTCAGCGACCTGACTACGTCGGAAAGGGTGGCGACGTCGCCCGCCGACGAGAACGGGTCCTTCGGCTGGTTCGGCACGCCGTGGGCTCCTCTCCTGTGTCTCAGTGAGAAACAGTGTCCACTTATATGAAACAATACTGGTCACGGTGCCCTGGGGCTACACCGATCGCTTGAGTTCTTTCGCCTCACCGTTGAGCGTTCGCAGGTCAATCACGGGCGGTCCGGTGTCAACCGCCGCCCGACCGCAGCAGCCTGGCGGCCGCGGCGACGTGGGAGTCGCAGTGGATGCCCGCCTGCTCGACGTCGGCGACGAGCTGGGCTCGCATACGTGGGTCCCAGAACTTGCGCATGTGGTCGGCGATGACGTCGGCCGCCTCACCGAGGGACAGGTGGCGGAACTGCGCGGAGATGTCGTGCGCCATGCGCATCACCGGTGACATCGTCGTCATCGGGTCACTCCCTTGCCGACCTGGACCGCGGTCACCTTGTACTCCGGACAGTTGGTCGCCCAGTCGGAGTTCTCCGTCGTCACCACGTTCGCGCCGGTGTCCGGGTGATGGAAGGTGGTGTAGACGACGCCGACCGGCATCCGGTCCGAGAGCAGCGCCCGCAGCCGCGTGCGGCCGACCCTGCTCGCCAGGGTCACCTCGTCGCCGTCGCCGATGCCGCGCTCCTCCGCGTCGTGCGGATGCAGCTCAAGCACGTCCTCCGGGTGCCAGGTGACGTTGGCGGTGCGGCGGGTCTGCGCGCCCACGTTGTATTGCGACAGGATTCGTCCTGTGGTCAGCAGCAGTGGGAACTTCCTGCTGCTGCGTTCGGTGGTCGCCACGAACGGCGTCGGGACGAACTTGCCCTTGCCCCGTACGAAGGCATCGACGTGCATGGTCGGCGTCCCCTCCGGCGCGGCGTCGTTGCACGGCCACTGCACGCTGCCGAGCTTGTCCAGCTTCTCGAACGACACCCCCGCGAACGTCGGGGTGACCGAGGCGATTTCGGCCATGATCTCGCGCGGGTGCTTGTACGACATCTCGTAGCCCATCGCACGCGCGATCTCGCCCGGCACCTCCCACTCGTGCTTGCCGGTCTTCGGCGGCATCACCGGACGGACCCGGTTGATGCGGCGCTCGGCGTTGGTGAACGTGCCGTCTTTCTCCAGGAACGACGTGCCCGGAAGGAAGACGTGCGCGAACTTGGCGGTCTCGTTGAGGAACAGGTCCTGCACGACGAGCAGGTCGAGCGCGCGCAGCGCCTCGGTCACGTGGCTGGTGTTGGGGTCGGACTGCGCGATGTCCTCGCCTTGGACGAACAAGCCGCGGAAGCTGCCGTCGAGCGCGGAGTCGAACATGTTCGGGATCCGCAGCCCCGGCTCGGCCACAATCGGCCGCTGCCACAGTGTCTCGAACACCTCGCGCACGGCGTCGTCGGAGACGTGCCGGTAGCCGGACAGCTCGTGCGGGAACGACCCCATGTCGCAGGAGCCCTGCACGTTGTTCTGCCCCCGCAGCGGGTTCACGCCGACGCCCTCGCGGCCGATGTTGCCGGTGGCCATGGCCAGGTTCGCCATGCCCATCACCATGGTCGAGCCCTGGGAGTGCTCGGTGACGCCGAGGCCGTAGTAGATCGCGGCATTGCCACCGGTGGCGTACAGCCGGGCCGCATCCCGCAGCTCCGCCGCTGGCACCCCGGTGATCGCCTCGATGGCCTCCGGGCTGTTCTCCTCGCGGGCGATGAACTCCGACCACGCGTCGAAGTCCTCACACCGATCAGCCACAAACGACTCGTCGGTGAGGCCCTCGGTGACGACGACGTGTGCCATCGCGTTCACGACCGCCACGTTGGTGCCCGGCGTCAGCTGCAGGTGGTGGCTGGCCTCGATGTGCGCCGAGCGCACCAGATCGATCCGCCGGGGATCGGCGACGATGAGCTTGGCACCCTCGCGCAGCCTGCGCTTCATACGGGAGGCGAACACCGGGTGCGCGTCGGTCGGGTTCGCCCCGATCACCACGATCACGTCAGCTTGCGCGACCGACCGGAAGTCCTGCGTGCCCGCCGAGGTGCCGAAGGTCTGCTTCAGCCCGTACCCGGTCGGCGAGTGACACACCCGCGCGCAGGTGTCGACGTTGTTGTTGCCGAACGCGGCCCGCACCATCTTCTGCACCACGTAGACCTCTTCGTTGGTGCAGCGAGACGACGTGATGCCGCCGATCGCGCCCTGACCGTAGGTGTCCTGCAGCTCGCGGAACCGGCGGGCGACGTGGCTGATGGCGGTGTCCCAATCGACCTCGCGCCACTCGTCGTCGATGGAGTCCCGGACCATCGGCGTCGTCACCCGCTCGGGATGCGTCGCGTAGCCGAACGCGAACCGGCCCTTCACGCACGAGTGGCCCTCGTTGGCGCCACCGTCCTTATAGGGCACCATCCGCACCAGCTCGTCGCCGCGCAGCTCCGCCTTGAACGAGCACCCGACACCGCAGTAGGCACACGTGGTCAGCACGGTGCGGTTCGGCATGCCGAGGTCCACAACGGACTTCTCCTGCAACGTCGCGGTCGGGCACGCCTGCACGCACGCGCCGCACGAGACGCACTCGGAGTCCAGGAACAGCTCGCCAGCGCCTGCGGATACCTTGGACTCGAAGCCGCGACCCTCGATGGTGAGCGCGAACGTGCCCTGCACCTCGCCGCAGGCCCGCACGCAGCGGGAGCAGGCGATGCACTTCGACGGGTCGAAGTCGAAGTACGGGTTGCTGGTGTCCTTGTCAAGGTCGAGGTGGTTCTCGCCCTCGTACCCGTAGCGCACCTGCCGCAGCCCGACGACCCCGGACATGTCCTGCAGCTCGCAGTCGCCGTTGGCCGAACAGGTCAAGCAGTCGAGCGGGTGATCTGAGATGTAGAGCTCCATCACGCCCTGGCGCAGCTTCTCCAACCGAGGCGTCTGGATGCGCACCCGCATCCCATCGGTCACCGGGGTGGTACATGAGGCGGGCGTGCTGGGACGACCCGCGATCTCGACCAGGCACAGCCGGCACGAGCCGAACGCATCCAGGCTGTCGGTCGCGCACAGCTTCGGGATGTCGATCCCGCTCAGCGCGGCGGCACGCATCACCGAGGTGCCCTCCGGCACCGTCACCGGGTGTCCGTCCACCTCGACCGACACCGTCGCCGGGCCGGGCTTGGCGGGGGTACCGAGGTCGGGTTCCTTCAGCAGAGCCATTTACTTCGCCTCCCTGTGGTTGACGGTGAAGTCCTCCGGGAAGTGGGTCAGCGCGCTGCGGACCGGGTTCGGCGTCAGCCCGCCCATCGCGCACAGCGAGCCGTCCGTCATCAGCTCACACAGGTCGTTCAGCACGGCCAGGTTTCCGTCCGGGTCCTCACCGCCGGTGATGCGGTCGATGACCTCCACCCCGCGCACCGAACCGACACGGCACGGAGTGCACTTGCCGCACGACTCTTCGGCGCAGAACTCCATCGCGAAGCGCGCCATCTTGGACATATCCGTCGTGTCGTCGAACACCACGATGCCGCCGTGGCCCAGCATCGCCTCGGCCGCCGCGAACGCCTCGTAGTCGGTGGGCAGGTCGAACTGCGACACCGGAACGTACGATCCGAGCGGTCCGCCGACCTGCACCGCCCGCACCGGCCTGCCAGAGCGCGTGCCACCGCCGTAGCCGTTGATCAGCTCGTCCAGCGTGATGCCGAACGCCGTCTCGAACACGCCACCGCGCGCGATGTTGCCCGCGAGCTGGAACACCTGGGTACCCCGGGAACGCTCGATCCCCAGCTCGGAGTATGCGGCACCGCCGTCGGCCAGGATCCGGGGCACGCTGGCGAGCGTAAGCACGTTGTTCACGATGGTGGGCTTGCCGAACAGCCCAGTGATGGCCGGAATCGGCGGCTTCGACCGCACCATGCCGCGCTTGCCCTCCAGGCTCTCCAGCATGGAGGTTTCCTCGCCGCAGATGTAGGCGCCAGCGCCCACCCGCACGAACAGGTCGAACCGCAGCCCCGACCCGAGCACGTTCTCGCCGAGCCAGCCGTGCTCGTAGGCGATGTCGATGGCCCGTCGCAGCGTGGCGACCGCGTCGGGGTATTCGGAGCGCACGTAGATGTAGCCCTCACTGGCGCCGACGGCGTGCGCCGCGATCGTCATGCCCTCGATCAGGCAGAACGGGTCGCCCTCCATGAGCATCCGGTCGGCGAACGTGCCGGAGTCGCCCTCGTCGGCGTTGCAGCAGACGAACTTCGTCTCGCCCGGCGTGTCCAACACGGTCTGCCACTTGACCCCTGCGGGGAACCCGGCGCCGCCCCGGCCGCGCAGCCCTGACTCGGTCATCTCGGCGACGACGTCGGCGGGCTCACGCGCGAGCGCCTGCCGCAATCCGGTGAGCCCACCGTGGGCCTCGTAGTCCACAACGGACAGCGGGTCGGTGACCCCGACCCTGGCGAAGCACAGCCGCTGCTGGTCACGCATCCACGGCAGTTCATCGACGACGCCGAGGCACAGCTCGTGGTCGGCTCCGTCGAGCATGCCCGCGTCGATCAGCCCTTGCACCTGGTGCGGGCTGACCGGTCCGTAGCCGATTCTGCCCCGCTCGGTCGCCACCTCGATCAGCGGCTCCAGCCACAGCATGCCGCGAGATCCGTTGCGCACCAGGCGGATTCGCTCCCCCGCCGCCTGTTCGAGGGCAGCGGCGACCTCGTCGGCGCCGACCGACACCGCGGCCGAGTCACGCGGAACGTAGACCGTGATCATGACTCGGCTCCCTTCGCCAGGACCTCGACGAGCCGGGCGCGGTCCATGCGCCCGTACATCCGGCCGTTGATCTGCACCGCGGGCGCGAGCGCGCAGTTGCCGAGGCAGAACACCTGCTCCAGCCGCACCGACCCGTCCGGCGTCGTCTGGCCTAGCTTCACGCCGAACATCTGCTCGGTATCGGCGACCAGTCGTTCCGCGCCCAGCGACTGACACGCCTCGGCGCGGCACACACGCACCGTGGTCGCCTGTGACGGTTCCGAGCGGAAGTCGGTGTAGAACGTGATGACGCCGTGCACGTCGGCGCGGGAGACGTTCAGTTCCGTGGCGAGGACTGGAATCCATTCCTGGTCGATGTAGCCGAACGTGTCCTGAATATCGTGCAAGATCGGCAACAACGGTCCCCGGTCACCGCGATGTGCCGCGACAATGGCTCGGACGGTTTCCGCATCCTCAGACATCGCGATCACACCTTCCTTTCCCGGAGCATGCTCAGCCGGTAGCCGTACTCGCTGTCCTCGATCACGAAATTCCCGCGCCTGATCTGATTGGCGAACGCCGCCGTCCGCTCCGCCGATCCGCGCAGCACGAATTGCACCTCGGAAATCAGGCAGCCCGGATCCGTTTGAGCGGCCGCTGCCATGCCGAGCAACGCCGGAACGGTACGGCGGAACGGGCTCGCCGCGATTCCGGGCAGCCGGGCTCGGATCCGGAACAGGTTGCTCGCCGCTCGAAGCGAATGTTCCCACTCGACGACCTGCTCCACCGAGCGCACCAGCGACGTCAGCAGCGCGACGCCGACACCGCTGTCGATGCAGGCAGCGCTGGCATCCTCGAACGCCCGCAGCAGGTCGGCCGAGAGCTCGTGTCCCCCGCTCGCGACGCCGTGTCCCCCGCTCGCGACGCCGATGTCACGAATCCCCTTGCCACCGGGATCGCATCGGTGCACGACGCGCGTCAGGCCGTCCAGGGTCTCGGCAGCCGACATCGCTGCCGGCCACACCATGACCAACTCCCGCGCGCCGATGTCGGCGAACTCTCCAAGGGCCCGGTCGAACCGGCGCGACTCGGCGGGATCGGGCGCCGCCACCGCGACCACCGGCCGCATGCCCGCGGCAACGATCCGCGCCGCCGCGCCCGTCACCTCGGCGAGTGACCGGCCGCGGCCGAGCGGAAGACAGACCCGCGACCCTTTCGGCAGGTACCCAGACCACAGGGCGTCGGCCGGAAGCTGAGAAAACGGCAGCTCAAGCACGAAGTCGTCCATGAGCGTGGCGAGGTTCCAGAAGACGTCTACCGCGCACCGCCGGTTCAGCGTCATCGCCGACTCCCTTCGCTCCTACACGCCAGTGACGAACCACCTAAATAGCACCAGAATCGATCTGAACATCGATGAGAAAGCCGGGTCAATTGAGAATCAATCTGGCTTCCATGATGCCCACATCATGAATCAAGTAATCGCTGAAGAATGCTGAGGAGTCATTCAATAGACACCCCACGGAAGTCCCCGACACAATAGACCATGTGAGTATCGGACGAGTCACTTTCATCTCCGTTGGTCCCCACATTTCCGACCCGCTTCCGTGGCGTGCGACGCGCGCCATCGCCGAGGCCGACGTCGTCGTGTGGACAGGCGGCGCGGTCCGTGACGCTGTACTGCGACACGCATCCGCCCACGCTGACGTCGTCCTTGACGAGCAGGGATCGACGCATTCGTTGCTGCCGTTCTACGACCTCGCGTCCAGGGACGGATTCCGGGTGGCCCATATCCGTTCGGACGGTTCGGCCACATCGGACTCGATCCTCGATCACGTCGACCGCTGCGGAGAGCTGGGCCTGGTGACCGAGCTGGTGCGCGGCTGACGCTGTCCCGACGCGAGTCGCCGCCCGCCGCGTTGTCCGATGTGGAAGCGCGGCGGCCCGTGACATATCCGGCCTCACGCGAGAGCGGCAAGCAGCTGCCCGATGGAGAACAGCCCGTGGAGGTAGGGGCGTGCGTGGCGGCCACGCGGGGCGCACACTGGCCGCCACGCACGATCGTGAGCCCCAGTGCTAGTGGCCGGTTGGTTTCTCCCA
>WHUD01000170.1 GCA_009377385.1 Actinophytocola sp. | reverse complement strand
CTTTGCGGCGTGCCATGGTGCGGATACTCCTTGCGGTAGTGGTGCGGCGCGGTCGTGGTCGGCGGGGTTGCGGCTGGTCAGGCGGGATGGCCGGGCGGGGCGCTAGATGTCGATGGCGGCCTTGTCGACCCGCGCGGACGACTCGACCAGCCAGTTCCGCCTCGGCTCGACCTTCTCGCCCATGAGTAGTTCCAGCGCGGTCTCGGCGGCGTCGACGTCGTCGAGGGTGATGCGGCGGACCGAGCGGGTCGCGGGGTTCATCGTGGTCTCCCACAGTTCGTCGGCGTCCATCTCGCCGAGGCCCTTGAACCGGGGCACCGGGGTGACGATCTGCTTGCCCTCGCGTTGCAGCCGCGCGGCGGTGTCCTCCATCTCGCGCTGGGTGAAGGTGAAGTGGGTTTCCGGGTTGCGGCCCTTGGTCATCACCTTGTGCAACGGCGGCATCGCGGCGTACAGCCTGCCCTCGGCGATCACCGGGCGCATGTAGCGCGCGAACAGCGTGATCAGCAGCGTGCGGATGTGCGAGCCGTCGACGTCGGCGTCGGCCATCAGGATGATCCGGCCGTAGCGCATCGACGCGACGTCGAACGTGCGGCCGGTGCCAGCGCCGAGCACCTGGACGATCGAGGTGATCTCGGCGTTCTTCAGCGCGTCCGACAGGCTGGCCTTCTGCACGTTGAGGATCTTGCCGCGCAGCGGCAGCAGCGCCTGGTACTCCGACACCCTGGCCATACGGGCGCTGTTGTGGACGAAGACGCCAGCGTCGAGCGCGAAGTTGTGGTAGCCGTCGACGGTCAGGTCGTAGACGTCCTCGGTCTCCGCCAGTGGCTCGACCGCCGCGACGGTGTGGTTGACGTTCGTTGCCACTCGCTCCACTCGCGGCACCGTGGCGACGTAGCGTGCCCTGCCAGCCCGGACCTTCGCCAGGTGCTGGGTAGCGGGGTCCAGCATGCGCAGCTTCATGCGACGCGAATGCTGCTGGCCGAACTCCGGGTTCTTTGCGTGCCAGCTCTGTACTGCCTGGCGCTGCCGTTCCCGCTCGGCCGGGTCGGAGAACTGCCGCCTTGTCTCCTCCGATCGCCACGCGCGCAGCTCCTCGTCGGCCCATTGGTCCCGCGAGCGCTTGCTCCACTCCTCCCGATCGTTCATCCAGACGCGCTCGTAGCCGTCGAGCTTGTCACCATCGGCCTTCGCGGACACCGATCGGTACAGCGGCATCAGCGAGTCGCCTGGTTGGAGAGCGTCCGCACGTCGATAGGAGCCGTCGCGCAGCCGGAAGAGGTGATCGGGCGTGCAGCGAACGGACTCGCCGTCGTCCAGCGTGACGCGCACGAGTGGCGCGCTCCGCTTGGTCAGGCGTGGTTCGACGAGCGGCGCGACCACCACGCGACCGGCTTTGTTCGTCGTGTACCCGAAGTGTGTGACGCCATTGTCCCAGTCGGCGGCAAGCTCGGCGAAGGTCTTCGACCCTCCCGATGCGAGAGCCACCCGGGTGTCCCCGGTGAAGCAGCCCAATGCGCTGTCCCCCTCCACCAGGAACAGCTCGCTGCGGGCGACGCCGGTGGTGCGGCAGTCGACCAGCTTGGGCGGCATCGCGGCGCCTTCGAGCGCGGTCTTGCGGCGGGCGGCGTCCTTCTGCTGCTTCTGGATCAGCCGGACGCGGGCGGCGTCGACGATCTTCTGCAGCACCGTTTTGGCTTCGGTCTTGGTATTGCGCGCCGAGACCCACGCCTTGATCTCCTTCTCGACGACCTGCTGCACCACCTTGGCGATGCCAGCGGTGGAGAGCTCGTCCTTGGTCTGCGAAGTGAACTGCGGCTCAGGGATGCGCACGTGAATCACCGCGGTCATGCCCTCGAGGACGTCGTCAAGCGACGGCGGGTCCTCCTTCGGCTTGAGCAGCCCGCGGGTCTTGCCGATGGCGTCCTGTAGTGAGCGAGCCAGCGCCCGGTCGAAGCCCTTGCGGTGGGTGCCGCCGTGGACGTTGCGGATCGTGTTGCTGAAGGACTCGACGGTGCGCTCGTAGCCGGTGCCCCAGCGCAGCGCGATCTCCACATCGGCATGACGCTCCACATTGGACCGCATCACGCCGTTGTCGTCGGCGGCGTTCTCCTTGTAGGTGCCCTCGCCTGTGATCAGCAGCGTGTCGCAGACCGGCTTCTCGCCGCTGGGTGCGAGGAAGTCGACCATGTCGACGAGGCCGTTGGGGTAGTGGAACGTCTCCTCGCTGATCTCGTCCTCGACCGCGGTGCGCAGCACGTACGTCACGCCAGGCACCAGGAACGCGGTGTTGCGCAGCTTCGCCCGTACCGACTCGACGTCGAGCGTGGCGGCGTTCTCGAAGTAGCGGGAGTCGTGCCAGTAGCGGATCGACGTCCCGGTGGCCTCGTTGCGCTTCATCTTGCGCGCATTCCGCAGTCCGGCCTGCTTGGTGAACTTCGCCTTCGGGCCTGGCCCGTCGAACACGCCCGGCACGCCGCGCGCGAACGAGATCTCGTGCACCTTGCCGCCACGCTTGACGGTGACGTCGAACCGGTGCGATAGCGCGTTGACCGCCGACGCGCCGACGCCGTGCAGCCCACCGGACGCCTTGTAGCCCGAGCCGCCGAACTTGCCGCCGGCGTGCAGCTTGGTCAGCACAAGCTCGACACCGGAGAGTCCCGACTTGGCGTGCACGTCGGTGGGGATGCCGCGGCCGTCGTCGTCGACCTGCACACTGCCGTCTGCGTGCAGCGTCACCACAACCTTGCTTGCGTGGCCCGCGACGCCCTCGTCGGTCGCGTTGTCGACGATCTCGGCGAACAGGTGGTTGATGCCCCTGCTGTCGGTGGAGCCGATGTACATGCCGGGCCGCTTGCGGACGGCTTCCAGCCCTTCGAGATGGGTGAGGTCGTCAGCCCCGTAGAGGTCCTCGGCGAGAGCGGTCACAGGTCCTTCTCCGAAATCGTGCTTGGTCAGCGTGCGGTCAAACGAGATCGACAGCGGCGGGTCACCGGCGGCGACCGCACCCGCTGCATGGCAGGGTAGCGAGGGTGGGTCGCTGATCGGTGTATTTGGGCTGTGTTCCTCGTCGTAATTGCGCCGTGTCGAGCCGTGTACTCAGTGTGTACCGCCACCGTGGGTCGCTGGTGCGCAGGGGTCGGGATTCCGCCACGCCGGTATCGGTTGATACGTCCTGGCGTGTGTGTTTACCTGCTGACTGTGGCGAGCCGTTTTGTTGTGACGTTACGGATTGGTCACCGCCAGTTTCGACCCCTGTGTCATGCGGTATCCACCACTACGACATCTGAGGGTTCACAGAGTGATGAGGCAGGTGCAGGAGGGCGCTGGTGAACGTAACCGGCGGACAGACGCACCCGCACCACGTCGAGGTGGAGGTGCGTGCCGAACCGCGGCAACTGCCGTGGTTGCGCGACCGTCTCGAACGGTGGCTTCGGCACACCACCTGTCCCGCGGACGGCGTCGAGCGGGCATTGCTCGCGCTCAACGAGGCGATCACCAACTCCATGGTGCACGCCTACCGGGACGGCCCCGCGGGCCCGCTGCGCGTCTCCGGACAGCACAACGGCGACGAGGTGGTGCTGACGGTCGCCGACGAAGGCAGCTGGAAACCCGCACGTCCCGGCGAGGGCCTTGGCGGCAGGGGTGTGCTGATGATGCAGGAGTGCGTCGATCGGGTCTACCTCGACCACACGTCGGGTGGCACCCTGGTGATCCTGGAACTCGACGTCGCGCATAACGGGGAGTTGTCCGGCCGCAACAAGGGCGAACACCGGATCGCGGTACGCAGCAGCGTCGACGACGTCGTCGTCCGGCTCACCGGCAACGTCCCCGCCGGTTCCGCGCCGCTGCTGCGCAGGCAGCTGCTCGGTGTGAGCTGTGGCGGTGTCGTGCCGCTCACGCTCGACCTGAGCGCGCTCGGACCAGCGACGGAGGGCGCATCGCAGGCCATCAGCGGGGTCGCCGACGCCGCGGCGGGGGTCGGCGGCAAGGTGGTGCTCGTTGTCCCGCCGGAAAGCCTCGCGGCGGCACAGCTCACCACCTTCCCCGACCACGAGCTCGTTGACGTCGTCGAGTCGCTGTAAGTCTACTGCGACGTCGAGTACGGCCCGCTGTGCTCGATGTCCGGGCTGACCCTCGGCTCCGGCCCACGCTGGCCTGCCACCGGCGTCACCACCGGGTCGTAGACCGCGTGCCGCTCGCGTCCACCCAGCCTGCTCACCGGCTGCTCCTCTGCCTCCTGCGACTGCCGGAAGCGGGCGAGCACACCGAGCGCGATCGCGTGGAACAGCGCCACGATCAGCAGTGCGATGCCGAGCCGCGCCACGATCGCCTGCGCTCCGGTGCCGCCGATGTCGACGATCGAGATCAGCGCCAGGATGCCGAGCGCGAGCAGGTGGAACAGCACGGCGATCAGCCGCGCCATCGACGTGCCTGACTCGTCCGTGCCGCTGCCCGCGTCGGCGAGGTAACGTTTGCCGTTGTGGTAGAGCAGCTGCCCGTCGATCACCACGATGAATGTGCCGAGCAGCAGCAACACCAGGTAGTTGCCCTGATCCATGGGTCTCGTTCTCCTCGAGTTACGCGCTGCTCGGTTTGGGGCCCGGGTCGTGCTGGCGCGGCGTTGGCACGTGGCCGCGCCACGACCCGGTCTCCTGCTCCAGGTGTTCGATGAACTCCCTGAACCGGTTGAGGTCGCCCTTGATGCGGTGCTGCACGACACCGAGCGCCGCGCCGGCCTTCTCCGGGATCGAGTGCGGCTCGTACTCCATCTGCAGGTGCACGCGCGTGCTGTGGTCGTCGATCCGGTGGAACGTCACCACGCCGCCGTGTTTCGGCTCGTCGAGCGACGTCCACGCGATGCGCTCGTCAGGACGCTGCTCGGTGACCTCGGTGTCGAACTCCCGCTTCACGCCGCCGATGCTGGTCTCCCAGCGGGCGCGGGTGTCACTCTTCTGCACCACCTGGTCGACCCCGGACATGAAGGCAGGGAACGACTCGAGCTGGGTCCACTGGTTGTAGACGGTGCGCACTGGCCGTGCGACGTCGACCGACACCTGGATGACCGTCATGGCTGGCTCCTCTCTCCTGCCATTGCAGGCCATGCAGGAGTACCCTCCTCACCGGGCTTCACACCTGGAGTAGGCCGTCATGAGCTGAGCGTCAGGCGATCAGGTCGCCCGCCTTCCTCGGGGCGTCGATCAGCTCGAAACCCGTGATGATCTCCGGATGGATGCGCACCACGTGCACCATCGTCAAATCGACATGCGGGTGCAGCAGCCCTTCGTACCGGGCCACCTCGTCCGTGTCCGTGACCTCTTCGGCCTTGCCGGTGACGATCACGCTCCAACCCGAGTGCGTGTCGGCGTCGATCAGGTCGGCCTCGTACGCGACGACCTGGCCGATGGCGTCGAGCAGCGCGGCGCCCGCGTGGCAGCGCAGCACGACGTCGCCCTCGATGAGCACGTGGTTGACGGGCCGGATGGCCGGCAGGGCGTGCGCGGTGAACACGATCCTGCCGAAGGGGACAGACCCGAGAAGGCGCAACGATGTTGCCGGCGACAGCTCGCGCAGTCGCTTCGGGTCACTGTGCATGGGCGGTTCCCATCATGGTCAGCGGACGTGGCCTGCTCATGGCCGCGGCGTCCCGTGGTGACTCCAGGATCCTGAGTCGCCACGGCGCGCTGCTAGAGCCGAAAGTCACCTGCTGATCAGGAAGCGATTACCGACTGTGGCCCGCGACCACGCCGCGCCAGCAGGCGACAGAAGCCGAGCTCGCCGACTACTGGTCGATGTTCCGCAAGCGCAGCTACCGCAAGCCGTTCCGTCAGCGAGGCGGAGGTGGCTGACGTCGTCGGCGCCGGTGCGGGCGATGGAGTCCGGCTGCGGCGGGTCGAGCCGGACGACTGCCGTCCGCTGGCGACGCAGCTCTGCGAAGCGATGCAGTGCGCCTGGCTCGCCGCGACGTCAGGGACCGCTGCACGCGCCGACCTGCTGAACCGCGCGCGATGTCGGTGCCTGCGCCTAAGCTGTGCGTTGTGGACCTACCAGTGATGCCGCCGGTCAAGCCGATGCTGGCCAAGGCGGTCCGCGAGGTGCCGCGCGACGAGGGGTTGGCCTACGAGCCGAAGTGGGACGGCTTCCGCTGCGTGGTCTTCCGCGACGGCGACGAGATCGAGCTCGGCTCGCGCAACGATCGGCCGCTGACCAGGTACTTCCCGGAGCTGGTCGAGCTGCTGGCCGATGCGCTGCCGCCGCGCTGCGTCATCGACGGCGAGATCGTGCTCGTCACCGAGGACGGGCTGGACTTCGACGCGCTGCAGAACCGGCTGCACCCCGCTGACTCCAGGGTGCGCAAGCTGGCGGCAGAGACCCCGGCCAGCTTCGTGGCGTTCGACCTGCTCGCGATCGGCGACGATGACCTCACCGGCGAACCGTTCCGCAAGCGGCGCGCCCTGCTGGAAGACGTCCTCGACGCTCGGCTCGCCAGGGTGCACCTGACGCCGCTCACCGAGGACCCCGACGTGGCGGAGGACTGGTTCACGCGGTTCGAGGGCGCCGGGTTCGACGGGGTGATGGCCAAGCCGCTCGACGTCGCCTACGCGCAGGACAAGCGGGTGATGGTCAAGGTCAAGCACGAACGCACGGCCGACTGCGTCGTCGCCGGGTTCCGGTGGCACAAGGACGGCAACGGCGTCGGGTCGCTGTTGCTCGGCCTCTACGACGACGCCGGGTCGCTGCATCACGTCGGCGTCGCGAGTAGCTTCACCGCCGCGCGGCGTCGGGAGCTGGTCGACGAGCTGGCCCCGCTGCGGGAGAACGCGCTGGACGGTCACCCGTGGCGCCGCTGGGCAGAGGCCGAGGCGCACGCCGATGGCCGGATGCCCGGCGGGTTGAGCCGGTGGAGCGCGGGCAAGGACCTGTCCTGGGAGCCGCTGCGACCCGAGCTGGTCGCCGAGGTGCGCTACGAGCACGTGCAGGCGGGCCGGTTCCGGCACGGTGGAAGGCTGGTGCGGTTCCGCCAGGACCGCACGCCGGAGTCGTGCACCTACGCGCAGCTCGACGAGGTCGCGCCCGCCGAGCTGGCCGAGATCTTCACCGAACAGCGGGCATGAGGGGGAGCGCATGGCCGACACGATCACGCTGGACGTCGACGGCGCCGAGGTGTCGATCTCGAACCCGCACAAGGTGTACTTCTCGCAGCGCGGCGAGACCAAGCTGGACTTGGTGGGCTACTACCAGACGGTCGCCGAGCCGCTGATGGCGACGCTGCGGAACCGGCCGCTGCTGATGGAGCGCTACCCGCAGGGCGCGAGCGGCAAGTCGTGGTTCCAGAAGCGGGTGCCCGCATCGACGCCGTCCTGGCTGCGCACCACCGTCGTCGCGACGCCCAACGGCACCACAAGTGACGCGCTGGTCGCCGCCGACCTGGCGCACGTGCTGTGGGGTGTGAATCTCGGTTGCATCGGCTACCACGTCTGGCCGTGCCACGCCGAGACTCCGGACATCGCGGACGAGCTGCGGATCGACCTCGACCCGTCGCCCGGTGTCGGCTACCCGGAGCTGCAACGCGGCGCGCTGCTGACAAGGGACTTGCTGGCGGAGTACGGCATCGAGGCGATGCTCAAGACGTCCGGCTCGCGTGGCCTGCACATCTACGTGGCGCTGGAGCCCCGCTGGGACGGTTACCAGGTGCGCGCCGCCGCCGTCGCGCTGGCACGGGAGCTGGAACGCCGGTATCCGGAGGAGATGACCGCGCAGTGGTGGAAGGAGGAGCGCCGGCAGCGGGTGTTCGTCGACTTCAACCAGAACGCGCCGCACAAGACGGTGTTCGGCGCGTGGTGCGTGCGGCCGCGTGTCGGTGCGCAGGTGTCGGCGCCGATCACTTGGGAGGAGCTGGACACCGTCGACCCCGGCGGGTTGACGATCGCGACGGTGCCCGTGCTGCTGGCCGAACGTGGCGATCCGTGGCAGGGCTACCACGACCGGCCGCAATCCATCGCGCCGCTGCTCGAGCAGTCCGAGCGCGACATGGCGGCTGGGCTGATGGACGCGCCGTGGCCGCCGGTGTACCCGAAGATGCCGAACGAACCGCCTCGAGTGGCGCCGAGCAGGGCGAAGCGGGAGTAGCCGTGTCCCCCGTTCCGGACGCCGTGTTCCCCGTTCCGGACGCCGTGTCCCTCGCTCCCGACGTCGTGTCCCTCGGTGGACGTGGGACTACCGCGTGCCGGAGCGGGCCGCGACGTCCGACTCGGCGAAGATCTCGGCCAGCTCGCTGACCAGCAGTGGACGGCTGCGCCGGGCGCGGACCTCCGCCCGCTCGCGCTGTTCGATCTGGTCGGGTGCGCTGCCTGGCTCACTGGCCTCGCTTGCGGCGAGTCCGAGCATGTCGAGCAGTTCGGTGAGTTCGGCGGCGTCGCGCGCGTACGACGCGACGACCCGCGCGGCACGGGATCGTTCCTCGGCGGTTGGCTCGTGGGTCACCGACGCGGTCAGCGTGCCCCGCTGCGTGATCATGGTGGACCTCCCTGCGTGCTGACTCCATCCTGCTCGCGGCCATGAGCCGAAGTCAGCGGCCGAATGTCGTCGCGGCCAGGGCCGTTTGTCCCGAGCCTCCGTTCCGGGATGTCCCGGATCGGACGCCCGTAAACCACCGGCCGGTGTTATGACGCCTCGACACCGAGGATCCGCCGGATGATCAGCAGGATCTGCTCGGTCAGCTGCTCGACGTCGACCGGACCGTGCGGGTCATACCAGCGATGGAGCGAGGAGAGCATTGTGATGATGAGGTTCGCGGTGATAGCGGTGTCGAGGTTCGCGGGCCGGTGGCTCTCCGGCAGGCACTCGTCGAGTAAACGTCGAGTAACTGGTCAGGTCGCCGAGGTAGGGGTCAGTGAGTTGCGGGTAGCCAGGGTCGGCCCTCGGCGAGCGTGACGAGGGCTTCGAAGAAGTGGTGGCCGTGTTTGGCGGCGGTGGATAGGTAGCTGCGGATCGCGCAGAACTGTGTGGCTCCGGTGAGGGTTCGCAGACCTCCCGACACCTTCTGCCGCAGCTTGATCATGCGGATGTCGCGCTCCGAGCCGTTGTTGTC
>WHUD01000016.1:35721-53497 GCA_009377385.1 Actinophytocola sp. | reverse complement strand
GTTGCTGGGGTATCGCGAGGTCCGCTGTCAGTGTCGGTCTCGGCTTGATGATCGGCCGGTTCTTCTTCGTGTAGGTCCGTCCTGTGGGCTGGTGATCGTGGCGGTGCCCGTGGTGGGGTCGTAGTTGAGCCGCCAGCCGGGCTCGTCCTTCAGGTAATGGTGGTGCTCGCATTTCGCGCCGCCGTTGCGGGCGCTGGTCTCACCGCAGGTCTGCCATTCGGTGAGGTGGTCGAAGTCGCAGCGCTGCGCCGGCCGCTGACAGAACGGGCACTCTCGATCGCGCGCGGCGATGAGTTCCCGCATCGCCTGCGTGGGGTGGCGGCGTCGGCTGATGTCCACCGGCACCCCGCTACCTGGGTCGGTGAGGACCTTGCGCCAGATGGATCCGGGATTCGTGGCGATCTCGCGGGCGATCGGACCAGGGATCGGGCCGTACCCGGACAGCTCGGCGCCCTGATCGCTCATCGTCAGGGCGGTGTCGACGGGCATGTGGAGGTACACCAGCGCCCCCACACTCGGTGACGATGTGCCGTCCTGCGTGGCAGTGGGCTGTCCGAGTAGGAGCGCGGCCGCGACATCGGCCCGGAGCTGTTCCAGGGTGCGCTCATCGCCGCCGTTGCGCAGGGCGCGGGCGTCGCGATCGATCCGCGCGTACGCCGTGGCCGCGACCTCGGCAGGCAGATCCATGTAGAGAGTGGACATACAGTCCTCGCCCGGAAGGAGTTGGACCCTCCTGCCCGCGCGGGCGCGGCGGGCCCGCACGGCTTGGCCGTCGGGGTCGACCTGCTGCACCAGTTTGCGGGCCGCACGTCGAATCTGGGTGGCATCACCGGGAGCGAAAAGACCTTCGCGGACTTTCTCGTCGAGGCGGGCGTCGACGTCGCGGGCCAGCACGGTGTCCAGGTTCTCGGTGACCTCCACGACCTTGCTGGCGGTGTAGGCCTCGTACTCCCCGTCGTGCATCGCCGCCAGCGTGCACGGCAACCGCTCAACCAGCGCCAGCGCGCGGTCGATGCGGCGTTGCGCGACCTGCCGCGACACCCGCAGCTCCAGCGCCGCCTCATCCGCCACATAACGGGAGCCGCCGCGCAATTCGTGCAGCCGGGCCAGGGCGCGGGCCTCCAGCGCATCCGCCCGCGCCCGCGACCGCCGCGCTACCCCGAGTGCCTCGACCGCCCCGTCGGCGGTCAGCTTCGACACCTGATCGCGCATGCCCAGCCAGCCCTGCTCGCTCCACATGACGGGCGAGTCGAAGCAGGTGGGGCCGGGCAGCGCCGCCTTGTCGGGCACGAACAGCACGCCCGACAAGCTCGAGAGCGGAATGAAGGTGGTCACCACCACAGTGTATCGAATAGACGTTCTATATGCAAGGGGTGATGAGGCGATTACGAAGTGCTGTCGAGAGTGCAGAACACGACATCCCGAGCGGCGAACACGGCGTCAGGAGCGGCGAACACGACATCCCGAGCGGCGAACACGGCGTTAGGAGCGGGGGACACGATGCATACCAGGCACCCGGCTCCGCGCCGCCGCGTCCCCGGCCCACGGCCGCCAGCGGGCCGCACCCTGCGACGGCGACGGCCGTCGCGCCCCGCACCCGGCGATCTGGACTGCAGGCCGCCGGATGCTCAGCCCCGCAGGGCCTGCGTCACCGCGTTGACGTTCGGCGGGACCGTGGCCTTCGGGCCGATCTTGTCCTCGACGGCGTCCAGGGTCTTCAAACCGTCACCCGTGATCAGCAGCACGGTCTCGGCGTCCGGGTCGATCTTGCCGCTTTCGATCAGCTTCTTCGCCGTCGCGACGGTGACACCGCCAGCGGTCTCGGCGAAGATGCCCTCGGTGCGGGCCAGCAGCCGGATGCCCTCGACGACCTCCTCGTCGGTGACGTCCTCGATCGCGCCGCCGGTGCGGTTGACCGTGTCCAGCACGTACGGGCCGTCGGCAGGGTTGCCGATCGCCAGCGACCGCGCGATGGTGTCCGGCTTGACCGGCTGGACGACGTCGTGGCCGTTCTTGAAGGCGTGTGCGACGGGGGAGCAGCCGGTGGCCTGCGCGCCGAACACTTTGTACGGCGTCGGCTCGACAAGGCCGACCTCGCCCAGCTCGTTGAAGCCCTTGTCCACCTTCGTCAGCTGCGAGCCGGAGGCGATCGGCACCACGATCTGCTCCGGGATGCGCCAGCCCAGCTGCTCGGCCACCTCGAAGCCCAGCGTCTTGGAGCCCTCTGAGTAGTACGGCCGCACGTTGACGTTGACGAACGCCCAGGTCTCGTTCTCGGCGGCCAGCTCGGTGGCCAGGCGGTTGACGTCGTCGTAGTTGCCGTCGACGGCGATGAGCGAGCCGTCGTAGACGGCGGTGGTCAGCACCTTGGCGCGTTCCAGAGAGGACGGGATCAGCACCACCGAGTCCCAGCCGGCACGGGCAGCGGCCGCGGCGACGGCGTTGGCCAGGTTCCCGGTGGACGGGCAGGCCAGCACCTCGAAGCCGAACTCACGGGCGGCGGCCAGCGCGACGGCGACGACCCGGTCCTTGAACGAGTGGGTCGGGTTGCCGGTGTCGTCCTTGACCCAGATCCGCTTGACGCCGAGAGCCTTGGCCAGCCGGTCGGCGCGGATCAGCTTGGTACAGCCCGGCTCGGTGTTCGGGATCTCCTCGACGTTCGACGGCACCGGCAGCAGCCGCTTGTAACGCCAGATGTTGCGCGGGCCCGCGTCGATCTCCTCGCGGGTGATCCTGCCGAAGTCGTAGGCGACCTCGAGCGGCGAGAAGTCCTCCGCGGAGACGAACTCCGGGGCGAGTGGCTGGCGGTGCCCCTCTTCCTTGGACACGAGCTCGACGGCGGGACCGAGATCCACATCAGAGCCGGAGCGGAGCGTGCTGGGGGCACCGAAGGTTGCTGTCATGCGAGGTTCACTCCTCATCTGTCCCATACTGGGCCGGAATTGGCACCGATGCCGTCAGCTACCTCGCTGGATCGAGATGACAGGCTGACGCCGGTTGCCGGGGCTTCGTAGGGCCGGTCCCTCTGCCCCTCTGGATGAGCGGTATTCAGTTGTCGCCGCAGTGGGCGTCTGGCAATACACGTTACGGTACGCGATGTCGATCGCGCCATGCGGTTCCCCGTTACGTCGACGTGGGCCCCGCCACAGTTGATGTTGAGGCGGCTGGGACGACGTCCTCGGCGAGGTCGTAGATTGGGCCCGTGAGCCCCTCCGCGAAGAACACCGCCACACCTTTGTATCTCGTGCTCGGCGACGAGCCGCTGCTGGTGGAACGCGCAGTGCGGGCCGCCGCCGACGCCGCACGCGCCGTTGACCCGACGACTGAGCTGACGACGTTGCGGGCGTCCGAGCTGACCGCGCCGGTGCTGCTCGAACTGGCCAGCCCCACGCTGTTCAGCGAGGGTAGGGTGATCGTGATCGAGGCCGCGCAGGACATCGGGCAGGACACGGCGGATGCGCTGCAGTCGTACCTCGCCGACCCCGTCGACGGCGTGGTGATGGTCGTGGTGCATAGCGGCGGCGGGCGCAGCAAGGCCGCCAAGGCGTTGCCGAACGCGCTGCGCAAGGCGGGCGCCCAGGTCGCGGAGTGCAACAAGCTCACAAAGCAGTCTGAGCGGGAGTCGTTCGTGCGTGCCGAGGTGAAGCGCGCCGGCGGCAGCATCGACCCGGCCGGGGTGGGCGCGCTGCTCGACGCCGTTGGCTCTGACCTGCGGGAATTGTCGGCTGCGGCGTCGCAGCTGACCGCGGACTCCGGTGGCAAGGTCGACGAGCAGGCGGTGCGGCGCTACCACAGAGGCCGTGCGGAGGTGACTGGCTTCACGGTGGCGGAGAAGGTCGTCGCAGGCGACGAGACGGCTGCCATGGAGTCGCTGCGCTGGGCGTTGCAGATCGGGGTGCCGCACGTGCTGATCGCGGACGCCTTCGCCGACGCGGTGCGCACCATCGCGCGGGTCTCGGCGGCCGGCAGGGGCAACCCGAACCACATGGCCGGTGAGCTGGGCATGCCGCCGTGGAAGATCCGCAAGGCGCAGGGCCAGGTGCGGGGCTGGAATACGCAGGCGCTGCGGGAGTCGATGCGGATCGTGGCAACCCTCAACGCCGAGGTGAAGGGCGCCGCGGCCGACCCGGACTACGCCCTGGAACGCGCCGCGCGCAAGCTGCTCGCGGCCCGCGACCGCCACTGAGGTGGCACGCCGTCGAAACGGCGCACACGGCGCACGAAAAACGGGGCACGCCAGCGACGTGCCCCGTTCCGCGTAAGCCGTTACAGCGAGTTGACCCGCTTGGCCATGGCCGACTTCTTGTTCGCGGCCTGGTTCGCGTGGATGACGCCTTTGGTGGCGGCCTTGTCCAGCTTGATTCCGGCGGCGCGCTGCAGCTCGATGGCCTTCTCCTTGTCACCGGCAGCCGCTGCCTCGCGGAACTTGCGGAGCGCCGTCTTCACCGAGGACTTGACGGCCTGGTTGCGCTGTCGCGCCTTCTCGTTGGTCTTGATGCGCTTCATCTGGGACTTGATGTTGGCCACAGGCCATCTCCTTCGTCTCGTCGGCGGATGTCGTGCCGCGCTCGTCTGGCCCTGCGTGCGCAGGCTTCCTCCCTGGCGGAATGCCACACGGCAACGACGGTCAACGGTATCACCGGTCGCGTTCGGTTCCGCGCTGAGGTAGGCAGGAGCCCTGGAGGTGGTCATGGAAGTACTGAGCAGCCGGATCCTGCTCAAGCCCCGCGATCCGGACCGCAGCAGGAAGTTCTACGCCGACCAGCTCGGCCTGGCGATCTACCGCGAATTTCCAGGCGGCACGGTGTTCTTCCTCGGTGGCGGCTTCCTCGAAGTCGTCGGGCAGGGCAGCGAGGAGGCCGGCGCCGACGTCGCCCTGTGGCTGCAGGTGCGCGACCTGGCGGGCACCGTCGCTGAGCTGGTCGAGCGGGGTGTGCCGATCACCCGCGAGCCGAGGCAGGAGCCGTGGGGACTGCACGAGGCGTGGATCGCCGATCCGGACGGCACCAGGATCGTGCTCGTCGAAGTGCCGGACGACCACCCGCTCCGGGTCGACACACGCTGAGCGGCGTCACGCAGGCTTGGCGGCACGGAGCTGGAAGGCGAGCGTGGCGAGCCGGCCCGGCGGCTGCCACGTCCAGCTCTGCACGTCGGTGAGCCCGGCCGCCCCGACCTCGGTCACGAGCGCCTGCCGTGGCACGGGCAGCCACTTGTCGTGCGACGACAGCACGAAGCGTCCGCCCGGCCGCAGCACCCGGTGCACCTCGGCGAGGCCTGCGGTGAGGTCGTCCCACAGCTGGATGTTGTTGACGCTGAGTACGACGTCGAAGGCGTCGTCGTTGGCGCCGGTCGCTTCCGCCGAACCGTTGCGCACGCCGACCTTGCCCGCGTGCACCAGGTCGTGGCACCGGTCGACGCACGCCCGCAGCATGTCCTCCGACGGGTCGACCCCGGTGGTGTGGCGCGCCCGCTTGGCGGCGGCGCGGAGCCCGACGCCGGGCCCCGGTCCAAGGACGAGCACGATGTCGGTCGCGGTCAGCGCGGCGACGTCGACGATGTGGCGTTCGGTCGCCGCGTTGCCCCGCGCCATCAACGCGCCGCCGATCCGGCCGAGCCTGCCGCTCGGGTGCCCGAACGCCCGATCGAGGATGGGAGGAACTGTCTGACTCATATCCCGAGGACATCACGGCAGGTGAGGTACCGCATCGGGGGATCGCCCTGATTTCGGCCACGGCGCATGTCAGGGTCTGCGACACCCTGGGCCGTGGTGGATACAGGGGAGATCGAACAGGCCTGGGACCAATCGAACGCGCGGCCCACGCGGCTGGGGTATCTGCTGCGGTGTGTCGGCTACCTCGTGATGGGCGCCGCCACACTGCTGGGCGCGCTGACGCTCATGACGGTGACGGACACCTTTAGCGGGGGTCCTGATGCCGCTGCGACGGGCTCGGCGCAGGTCCGCGAGTGCACTGAGATGGGGCCGGTGAGCTTGGCGGGGCTTGGCTACTACTACCGTTGCGAGGCCGACGTCAGCTGGGAAGACGGAGGTAGCACCCGGGAGTCGTTCTACCCAGGACAGCTCAGTCCAGATGATCGTGGTGAGGCTGTTCCGGTGTTCAGCCCGAACCTTCCCGAGTCAGGCCGTCGTGGCGGGGATCTCGCGACGGAAGCGGGGCGGAACGACAGCACGAAGTGGTTTTCCATTGGCGTAGTCAGCGCCATGACGCTTGGGTTGTTCGGGACGCTCGCGATGTTTTTCGCGGCCGCCAACGTGTACTCCGCCCTTCGACCGGCCACGTCGCGTTCGGCGCGGTGCAGCCCGGCAAGGACATCGGTCAGACACTGCGGCGGACCGCGCGTCGTGAGATGTCTCGGCGCAATCGCGCTAGGGACGACTGGCCGGTCACCGACGCCGATGAGGCTGCGATCCCTCGGTTCCGTCGCGAGGTGCGGGTCCGGCTGCTGAGCGCGGTGGTGTGTCTCGGGATCCCGCTGCACCTGTTCGCCTCGATTCCGTACAACGACGCGCAACGGGCCGTCGACTTCGTCTCACCGTGGCCGGAGATCCCGCTTGCGTGGCGCAACTTCTCTCGGGACAAGGCCGACAGCGAGTTGCGCCGGATGGCGGCGAGCCGGCCTGCGGCGTATCGGCGCGGTGTTGTGTACGCGCTTGTTGTGCTTGCTTTCGGCGTGTTCGCGCTGCGAGTCCATGAGGAGCGTGCGTCGTTCGGGACATCTCGGGTCGAGAAGCAACACGAGGAGCAGTCCCAGCAGCGCGGCTGACGGGTCCGGGTGGGTGCGCTGCCGCACCCTGCGCGCCGCCACCTGACCGGGTGGGCGCGGTGGCATGGGACGATAGGTAGCGCACCCACAGACCAGTCAGAGGACCACGCTGAGTGAGCACGTTCGCCGATACGACGTTTACGCCGCCGGAGCAGATCCGCAACTTCTGCATCATCGCGCACATCGACCACGGCAAGTCCACCCTCGCCGACCGGATGTTGCAGCTGACCGGCGTGCTCGGCGAGCGGGAGTACCGGGCGCAGTACCTGGACCGGATGGACATCGAGCGGGAACGCGGCATCACCATCAAGGCGCAGAACGTGCGGCTGCCCTGGGAAGTTGGCGGCACGGAGCACGTGCTGCACCTGATCGACACGCCCGGCCACGTCGACTTCACCTACGAGGTCTCCCGCGCGCTCGCGGCATGTGAGGGTGCGATCCTGCTGGTCGACGCCGCGCAGGGCATCGAGGCGCAGACGCTGGCGAACCTCTACCTCGCGCTGGAGAAGGACCTCCACATCATCCCGGTGCTGAACAAGATCGACCTGCCTGCCGCAGAGCCGGACAAGTACGCCGCCGAGCTGTCCCACATCATCGGCTGCGAGCCGTCCGACGTCCTGCGGGTCTCGGCCAAGACCGGCGACGGTGTGCGTGAGCTGCTGGACGAGGTCGTCAAGAAGGTGCCGCCACCGGAGGGCGACGCCGATGCACCAGCCCGCGCGATGATCTTCGACTCGGTGTACGACACCTACCGGGGCGTCGTCACCTACATCCGGGTGATCGACGGCAGGATCACGCCGAGGCAGCGGATCAAGATGATGTCCACCGGCGCCACCCACGAGCTGCTTGAGGTCGGCATCATCTCGCCGGACCCCAAGCCGAGCAAGGGGCTCGGGGTCGGCGAGGTCGGCTACCTCATCACCGGCGTCAAGGACGTCCGCCAGTCCAAGGTCGGTGACACCGTGACCTGGGAAAAGCGCGGTGCGAGTGAGCCGCTGCCCGGTTACCGTGAGCCGCAGCCGATGGTCTACTCCGGGCTCTACCCCGTTGACGGCTCGGACTACCCGGTGCTGCGCGAGGCACTGGAGAAACTGCAGCTCAACGACGCATCGCTGACCTTCGAGCCGGAGACGTCGCTCGCGCTCGGCTTCGGGTTCCGGTGCGGCTTCCTCGGACTGCTGCACCTGGAGATCACCCGCGCCAGGCTGGAGCGGGAGTTCGACCTCGACCTGATCGCCACCGCGCCCAACGTCGTCTACCAGGTGTACCTGGAGGACGGCACCGAGCTCGAGGTGACGAACCCGTCCGACTGGCCCGCCACCAGCAAGATCGCCGAGGTGCACGAGCCGATCAGCAAGGTCACGGTGATCGCGCCATCGGAGTTCATCGGCGCGATCATGGAGCTGTGCCAGGGCAAGCGCGGCCAGCTGCTCGGCATGGACTACCTGTCCGAGGAGCGGGTCGAGCTGCGCTACCAACTGCCACTCGGCGAGATCATCTTCGACTTCTTCGACGCGCTGAAGTCCCGCACCCGTGGCTACGCCTCGCTGGACTACGAGGAGGCTGGCGAGCAGGAGGCCGAGCTGGTCAAGGTGGACATCCTGCTGCAGGGCGAAACGGTGGACGCGTTCTCCGCGATCGTGCACAAGGACCAGGCGTACGCCTACGGCACCAAGATGGCGACCCGGCTGCGGGAGCTGATCCCCCGGCAGCAGTTCGAGGTGCCGATCCAGGCGGCTATCGGTTCGCGGATCATCGCCCGCGAGACCATTCGCGCTATCCGCAAGGACGTACTCGCCAAGTGCTACGGCGGTGACATCTCCCGGAAGCGCAAGCTGCTTGAGAAGCAGAAGGAAGGCAAGAAGCGGATGAAGACCGTCGGCAGGGTCGAGGTGCCGCAGGAGGCCTTCGTCGCGGCGCTCTCCGCCGACGCCCCGGCAGACAAGGGCAAGGGCAAGAAGTAGCGCGTCAGCTGGCCGCTGCGTCCGACTTGGCGGGTGCGGTCGCGCGCCGCGCTGAGCGGGCGCAGCCATCGCCGAAGTAGCTCACGAGCTGGTGGATCTCCTCGGCGTGGTCGAGCTGCGGGCAGTGCCCCCAGTCCTCGCGGACCATCAGCCTGCTGTGCGGGACGAGGGTGTGCAGCATCGTGCCGCCCGCCGCGCGCACCAGCCGGTCGCGTCCGCAGGCCACCACCAGCAGCGGTGCGGTGATGCGGTCCAGCTCGTAGCAGTCGTCCAGCTCCTCGACCAGCCTGCGCGCCTGGCTGAGCCGCCACGTCGTCGACCGGTAGTCCGGGAACAGCTCAAGGAATCGCCGCACGTGCTCGTCGTCGCTCGACCTCGGCGTCGCGTAGAGCAGCTTGGGGATGACGTTGTCGGCGACCGTGCGGATCACCTTGCCCGGCACGGGGAGCGGCAGCGAGGCGTACATCCGCAGCGGCAGCGGGTACTTGCGGATCGTGCGCACCAGCCAGGTGTCGGAGAACCCCGGCGCGGCGATCGAGGTGACGCCGGCGATCGGCAGCCACCGGTTCTGCGCCGCGCGGATGCTGACCGTGCCGCCGAGCGAGTTGCCGACGAGCACGACCTCGCCGTGGTTCGCCTGGTCCTTGACGACCGCGCTGACGAAGGCGTCCAACTGCGGCAGGATCGGCCCGTCGCGCAGCGTGTCTGCCTCGCCGAAGCCCGGCAGGTCGACCGCGATGGCCGACTGACCATCGGCGGCGAGCTGGTGCAGCAGCGACGTCCAGGTGTCCGCACTGTCGCAGTAGCCGTGGAACAGCACGAAGCGAGGACCCCGCAGGACCCGGCCGCGCCGGGCCTTGCGGCCGCGCCGCGGCCCGACCTCCAGCACGCGGGTGCGCACACCCGCGAAACGCCGGTGCCTGACGCGGACGGGCGCCTCGCCTGTCCGCGGGGCGCCGTCCGGCGTCCTGGCCCGCTCCGATGCGGTGGTCATATTCCAGGTTAGCCAGAAGTCAGCCGGTTCACGCCTGTCCGACGCGGTCACAATGCTGCATCGGAACTGTCCGTCACCCGTGACCACGTCGGCGAAGGGACGCGGCTGCTCCGTGTGGGTTTACAGCGTGAACACGGTTTTACCCGCCGTGTCGCCCTCGAGCATCGTGCGGAAGCCCTCCTTGGCCTCCGACAGCGGCAGCTCGGTGCCGATTTGCGGGCGGATTCCGGCAAGCCGGACGAACTCCAGCAAGCTCGCCAGCTCGTCGCGGGTGCCCATGGTGGAGCCGACGACCCGTAGCTGCAGGAAGAACAGCCGCTGCAGGTCGGCGCTCGGGTCGGGCCCGCTGGTCGACCCGGAGACCACGATGATGCCGCCTGGCTTGAGCGACTTCATCGAGTGCGACCATGTCGCCTTGCCGACCGTCTCGAACACGGCGTCCACCCGCTCCGGCAGCCGCGCGCCCGACTCGAACGTCTCGTGCGCACCGAGCTGCTTCGCGAGGTCCCGCTTTGCCTCGCTGCGGCCGGTGACCCACACCCGCATGCCAGCGGCGCGGCCGAGCTGCACCAGCGCTGTCGACACGCCACCGGACGCGCCCTGCACCAGCATCGTCTGCCCAGGACGCAGGCCCGACTTGACGAACAGCATCCGGTACGCGGTCAGCCACGCCGTGCCCATGATCGCGCCTTCCGCGAAGGACATCTCGGCAGGCTTCGGGATCGCGTTGCGCTTGGGGACGATGACCTTGTCGGCGAACGTGCCCTGGAACTTCTCGGTGAGCAGCGTGCGCTTCGGGTCAAGCGTCTCCTCGCCGCGCCAGTCAGGGTCGCCGATGACCGAGTGCAGCACCACCTCGGTGCCGTCGTCGAGCTCCCCGGCGCCGTCGCAGCCGAGGATCATCGGGAACTGCTCCGGCTTGATGCCGACCCCTCGCAGCGTCCAGATGTCGTGCATGTTGAGGCTCGCGGCTTTCACGTTCACGGTGACCCAGCCGTCAGGGCCGTCCGGTTCGGGGCGGTCACCGACGGCGAGCGAGGCGAGCGGGTCGTCGGCGTTGGGCTCAGAAGCATAAACAGCGAACATGACTGCCACCGTAAACGACGTCGATGGGTGAGTGGGACTACGCTTGTGGACATGTTTGACGCGCTCGGTGCCTGGTGGGGCGGCGTCGAGCTGTGGGTGGTGCAGTTGTGGTTCCCGTTACAGTTCGTCGTCGTCATGGCCGCCGTCGTGCCGGTGTGCCTGATCGCCGCGTGGGCGGTGGACCGCGTCGTCGACCGCGTGGCTGCTGGACTGCGAGGGCCACGCGGCTGAGCGACGGTGCGTCTCGGGGCCGGTGTGGCGACGTCTAGGATTCGCACGTGTTCTCCCGTAGGCGGATCAGCGCGGCTCTCGTCGGGCTCATCGTCCTCGTCGTCGGCGGCTGGCTCGTCCAGGACGTCCTCGCTGGCGAGGATGCTGAGTTCGACGTCGTGGCACTGTCCGAGTTGCCGTCACAGGTCGCCGAGACCTGGCAGCGGATCGAGGCGGGCGGACCGTTCCCGTATCCCGGCGACGGCACGGTATTCGGCAACCGGGAGGGGCTGCTGCCCAACCGGCCGCACGGCTACTACCTGGAGTACACCGTGCCGACCCCCGGTCTCGACGATCGGGGCACACGGCGGCTCGTTACCGGGGAGGACGCCGAGCTGTACTACACCGAGGACCATTACCAGACATTCGTACTCGTCGACCCCGATCGGTAGGTATCTGTGAGCACCATGGCAGAGCCACCCCAAGCGACGGCCGTCGCCGCGGAGGCGAGGGCGCGCGGCGCCTTCGTGCACACGCTGCAGGGCGATGAGCTGCGCGACAAGCTTGCCGTGCTGGATGGGATCGCGACGACGTTGCGGTTCCCCGGCACGTTCGGCCGCAACCTTGACGCGCTCTACGACTGCCTGACGGACCTGTCCTGGCTCCCTGCTGGCGAGCACGTGCTGATCTGGGTGTCAGCAACCGGGCTCGCCGAGCAGGATCCGAAGGCGTACCTGGCAATCCGCAGCGTGCTCTCGGACGCCCAGCGCGCCCTCGGCCCAGCGGGCGAGCGCGCCGACAACCGTCAGTTCACCGCGGTCGTGGCTGCGCCGTGAGCACCGCGCCATCATGGGACGCCCTCCGAGCAGCCGTCGCCGACACGAGCCGGTCACTGGCTTCGTCCGGAGCGGTGATCGGAACCGCTGGCAATGTGAGCGCCAGGGCAGGCGAGCACGTGGCTGTCACGGCCACCGGTGTGGTGTTGGACCGGGCGTCTCCCGAGCACGTGACCGTGGTCGACCTGGCGGGGAACGTCGTCGCTGGCGACCTGGAGCCCACGTCCGAGCTCAGGATGCACCTCGGAATTTACCGCCGGTATCGCGCGGGTGCCGTGGTGCACACGCATTCGCCGCTGGCGGTCGCGCTCTCGACGGTGCTCGACGGACTACCGTGCCTCCACTACCAGTTGCTTGAACTCGGCGGCGCCATCCGGGTGGCCCCGTTCGCGCCGTTCGGCACGCCCGAACTGGCCGAGCTAGTGCTTGCGGCGCTGGAAGGCAAGTCGGCGGCCTTGCTTGCCAACCACGGTGCGATCGCCTATGCGTCCACACTGGACCGCGCGCTGGACGACGCGTTGCTGCTGGAGTGGGCCTGCGGCGTCTATCAGAAGGCGGCCGCGATCGGTGTGCCCCGTGCGTTGGACGCCGAGCAGCAGGCCGCCGCTCGCCAGGCCGTCCTCGACCGTGACTATGGCACCCTCCACCGGCTCAGCGAGTCGTCAGCACCCGATCCTCGGTGACGATCGCGGTCACCAGGTCGGCGGGTGTGACGTCGAAGGCGAGGTTCAACGCGGTCGTGGCAGCGGGGGTGTCGGTGCCGAGCACTTCCGCTGGGTCGCGGATCTCGATCTCCACGGCAGACCCCTCTGGCGTGGCCGGGTCGATGGTCGACTCGGGTGCCGCGACGACGAACGGGATGCCCGCGCGGGCCGCCGCCAGCGCCAGCGGGTAGGTGCCCACTTTGTTGATCACGTCGCGGTTCGCGGCGATCCGGTCCGCGCCCACGATCACCGCGTCGACCATGCCCCGTGCCACGACACTCGGTCCCGCGGAGTCCACCACCAGGGTGTGCTCAATGCCGTCCTGTGCCAGCTCCCACGCGGTGAGCTTCGCGCCCTGAAGGAGCGGGCGGGTCTCGTTCACATACACGCGGCCGAGTGCGCCGTCCTGATGCAACGCGCGGATCACGCCAAGGGCCGTGCCCCACTCGACGCAGGCGAGCGCACCGGTGTTGCAGTGCGTCTGGACGTTCACGGCTTGCTTTCCGAGCGCGTCGAGCAGCCACCGAGCCCCGCGCGACCCCAAGGTGTGATTCACTCGCACGTCGGCTTCCAGGATCTCCAGTGCCTCCGCGAGCACGGCATCGGGGCCCTCGCCGAGCCGCGCCCGCGCACGGTCGACACCCCAGGAGAGATTCACCGCCGTCGGGCGGGCCGCGCGCAGCGACTCGGCTTGCCGCACGGCCTGCACGGTGTCGCCAGTCAGGGCGGCCATCGCCATCCCCAGTGCACCGGCCACCCCGAGCGCGGGCGCACCCCGAACGGCCAGCCGTTTGATCGCGTCCACCAGGGCATCCACTGTCTCGATCCGCAGCATGACCACCTCACCGGGGAGGCGGGTCTGGTCGATCAGCTCGATGTGGTCGCCGCGCCAGTCGATCGTGCGCACGGGTTCATTGTGCCTGTCTCGACATGATTCGATGGAGGCGTGTCCGCTCATGACGACGTCCCGCGTGTGATCAGCGCCAGCCGCATCATCGCCGCCAACGCTGATCAGATCTTCGAGCTCATCGCCGATCCGGCCCAGCAGCCTCGCTGGGATGGCAACGACAACCTGGCCGAGGCGCCGCCTGGTCAGCGAGTTCGCGCCGCGGGCGAGGTGTTCACCAACACGCTCACGACTGGCGGCGTCCGCGAGAACCACGTTGTCGAGTTCGATGAGGGCCGCCGTATCGCGTGGCGCCCCGCGGAGCCGGGCAAGGAACCGCCAGGACATCTGTGGCGCTGGGAGCTGGAGCCGATCGACTCGGCGCACACCCGTGTCACCCACACCTACGACTGGACGCGGTTGACCGACGAAGGACGCTTCGCGCGTGCTCGGGCGACCAGTGCGGACCGCCTGCGCGCCTCGCTCGACCGGCTCGCTGCCCTCGCCGAGCGAGACGGGACAAACCGCGCCTGATGAAACGTCCGCGCTCCGGGCGTGTCGTCTAGGCTGGCGTCATGTCCGGGGAGGGAAGCCGACCGGCTCGGGTCGAGGACGTGCACGAGTTCGCGTTGGCCATGCCGCACGTTTCGGTCACGCACGGTGGCGGTGAGAACCCAATCTACCAGGTGGGTGGGAAGTCGTTCATCTTCTTCCGCACTCCTCGACCAGATGCGTTCGATCCCGAGACTGGGGAGCGCTACCAGGATGTGATCGTCTTTTGGGTCGCATCCGAAGCGGAGAAGCAGGCACTGGTGCAGGACCCGACGTTGCCGTTCTTCACCACCCCGCACTTCAACGGACACCTGTCGGTGCTGGTGCGCGCCAGCCGTCTCGGTGAACTCTCTCGGCAGGAACTGGCGGAACAGGTGCAGGACGCGTGGCTGTCCCGTGCGTCGGCGCGGAGGGCAAAGGTGTGGCTCGACGCCCATCCCCTGGACGGTGATCAGGCGACCGACGCGTCGTAGCTGTACCGACTGCCGTGTCCCACGTTCCCGACGCCGTGTTCGTCCTTCCCGACGCCGTGTTCGTCGTTCCTGACGTCGTGTTCGTTGTCAGGCGTCCGGGATCCAGTTCGGCTTGCGCTTCTCCGCGAACGCCGTGATGCCTTCCTGGCCTTCTTCGCTGGCGAAGAACTGGGCGGACAAACCAAGCATGTCGTTGAACGACTTCTCCAGGTCCTCGGCCCGGGTGTCGCCGCGCAGCAGCTCCTTGGTCGCCGCGACCGCGTGCGGCCCGCCCGCGACCAGCGCGGTGACGAACCGCTGCACCTCGTCGTCCAGCGCGTCAGCGGGCACGGCTGAGTTGATCAAACCGATGTCCGCTGCCCTGGCGGCGTCGAACTTCTCGCCGGTGAGGAACAGCTCGTGCCCGGCTCGGGGAAGCAGGCGTGGCAGCACCGGGATCGAGATGACGGCGGGTACGACACCGATGCGGACTTCGCTGAACGCGAAGGTGGCGTCCTCGACGGCGACCGCGATGTCGGCGGCGGCCACGATCCCTACGCCCCCGGCGCGTGCGGGGCCGGCGAGCTTGGCAACGACCGGCTTCGGGCTGGTCATGATCTGGGCCAGTAGCTGCGGGAACTCGTTGACGCCTTGATCCGATGCGCCGGAGCCGCGCGCTTCCTTGAGATCCATGCCCGCGCAGAAGACCGAACCTGTGTGGTCGAGCACGATCACACGTACCGCGTCGTCATCGATCGCGCTGGTCAGATGCTGCTTCAGCTCTGCGCGGAGCTGCTTCGACAGCGCGTTGCGGTTGCTGAGGGAGTCGAGGGTGATGGTCGCGACGCCGCGATCCACCGCGTAGTGCACCAGTTCGTCAGCCATGGAGACAGCCTCGCATACGTCGTCGCGATGGTCGCCGTGGCGAGTGGTGACGACGATCACGGGACTTGCGGGGCTGGAAGTCGGGACTCGCGGCACGACCACAGCGGGGCTCGGGGCACCGCAACGTGCGACGTCGCCCGGTGCGACTCGCCAGCCGCGAAGGTGCGACTCGCGGGACTGAAGGTGCGACTCGCGGGGGCTATGCGGCGTGGGCGGTCGTGTGGGTCGTGGCGGCGTAGCGGGTGAGGACGACGGAGGCGGCGGCGTCGGCCGCGCCGAGCGGGACGGCGAGGACGGCGTCCGGAGCGGCGGCGCGGGCACGGCGTTCGATGCGGTCGAGAAGCAGGCCGGGCGCCAGGAACCACGGCGCGATGGCGATCCGTTCCGCGCCGCGCGCCTGGAGCCGCCCAATGGCGCCCTCGATGTCAGGGCCGCAGGTGGCGAAGGCGTGCGTGACGGCCGCGTAGTCGCCGCGCCGGTGCAGCCGGGCCGCGACATCGGCGACGACATCGTTAGCGGCGGCGTCGGCGGAGCCCACCCCGGCGAGCACCACTCCGAGCGCGGGATTTGGCGCCGCGCCCACTTCGGTCAGACGCGTGCGGACCGCGTTGAGCAGCAGGGGGTCGGGGCCGAGTACGTCGGCGGCCAGGACGCGGAGGCTGGGCGAGCGCCGTTCGGCCTCGGCGATCAGTGCGGGCAGGTCCACCTTGGAGTGGAAGGCGTTTCCCAGTAGCAGCGGCACCACGACCGCCTCGCCCCAGCCCTCGGCAGCGATGTCATCCAGCACGACAGGCAGTGGCGGTTCGGATAGGTCGAGGAACGCCGCCCGCACGTCAAGCGACGGCCCCAGCCGACGCACCTGGTTCGCCAGCCGTCGGATCGTCGCGGCCGAGCGCGGGTCTCGGCTGCCGTGCGCCACCAGCACAAGCGGCGGGCCACCGTGCGCCAGAGCGCCGCGCATCGCGATGTCGCGCGCCACCGGGCCGCGCCCCGCAACGCCGCGCACGGCATCGCGGAGGACGCTGACCTGCTGGAATGCTCGCATCGTCAGCCGACACCCGACGCGGACAGCGGCGCGCCCACCAACCCGGCGGCGAGCGTGTCGCCGTTGGACGGATCGATCACCAAGAACGCCCCGTTGCGGTGCGCGTGCCCGTAGTCGTCCACCGGCAGCGGCTCAGACGTGCGCAGCTCAACTCGCCCGATATCGTTCAGCGCCAGCGACTCCGGGCCGTCCTCGACCGACAGGTTCTGCTCGTCGAACCGCGCCGACAGCACCGACACCATCGCCTGCACCGTCTTGGTGCCGTGCTTGACCAGCACCCGCGTGCCCGGCTTCAGCGGTTTCGACGCCAGCCAGCACAGCGCGGCGGTGAACTCGTCGGTGACCTCCGGCGCCGAGGCAGCCGCCGCGATCAGGTCGCCTCGCGCGATGTCGACGTCGTCGGCGAGCAACAGCGTCACCGACGCGCCCGAGCCAGCCTCCTCCAGCGACCCGTCGGCGGTGTCCACGCTGGTGACCGTGGTGCGCTGCCCGTTCGGCAGCACGACGACCTCGTCGCCGGGCCGCACCGTGCCGGACGAGATCTGGCCCGCGTAGCCCCGGTAGTCGGGGAACTGCTCGGTGCGCGGCCGGATCACGTACTGCACCGGCATCCGGAACGGCTCATCGTGCGGGTCCGGCGCGACCGGCACCTCCTCAAGGTGTTCCAGCAGCGTCGGGCCGGTGTACCACGGTGTGCTCTCAGAGCGGGTCGCCACGTTGTCGCCGTGCAGTGCCGAGACCGGCACCGACAGCACGTCGCCGACCCCGTAGCCCAGCGCCGTCGCGTGTTCGGTGAACTCCTTGGCGATCACCTCGAAGGTGCACTCGTCGTAGTCCACCAGGTCGATCTTGTTCACCGCGAGCACCAGCCTCGGCACGCCGAGCAGCGCAAGCACGGCGGCGTGACGACGGGTCTGCTCGATCACGCCGTTGCGGGCGTCGACGAGCAGCACGCCGAGCTGCGCGGTGGACGCCCCGGTCACCGTGTTGCGGGTGTACTGCACGTGCCCAGGCGTGTCCGCCAGCACGAACGAGCGCTTCGGCGTCGCGAAGTAGCGGTAGGCGACGTCGATGGTGATGCCCTGCTCGCGTTCCGAACGCAGCCCGTCGACAAGCAGCGACAGGTCCGGTGTGGACGCACCACGGTCCACACTGGCCCTGGTGACGGCGTCGAGCTGGTCGGCAAGCACCGACTTGGTGTCGTAGAGCAGCCTGCCGACCAGTGTGGACTTACCGTCGTCGACGCTGCCTGCTGTGGCGAGCCGGAGCAGTGAGCTCATCAGAAGTACCCCTCACGCTTGCGGTCCTCCATGGCTGCCTCGGAGAGCCGGTCGTCGGCGCGGGTCGCGCCGCGCTCGGTCAGCCTGCTGGCCTGCACC
>WHUD01000016.1:0-35711 GCA_009377385.1 Actinophytocola sp. | reverse complement strand
CGGCGCCGGTGCACGAGCCGTCGCCCACCGTGCGGTAGCGCACCAGCTTGCGGAGCACCTCTTCGCCTTCGCGCGGGCCGCCCCACTGGCCCTCGGTGAGCCACATGCCGTCGCGCCAGTAGACGTCGCGCTCGTGCGCGTAGTAGATCGACGGCAGCTCGACCTTCTCCCTGGCGATGTAGTGCCAGACGTCGGACTCGGTCCAGTTGGACAGCGGGAACACCCGGACGTGCTCGCCTGGCTTGTGACGTCCGTTGTAGAGGTTCCACAGCTCCGGACGCTGACGGCGCGGATCCCACTGCCCGAAGGCGTTGCGCAGGCTGAAGATGCGCTCCTTGGCCCGTGCCCGCTCCTCGTCCCTGCGGCCGCCGCCGAACACGGCGTCGAAGCCGTGCTCGGTGATGGAGTCCAGCAGCGGCACGGTCTGGAGTGGGTTCCGGGTGCCGTCGGGGCGCTCCTCAAGACGTCCGTCGTCGATCCAGTCCTGCACCTTGGCGACGACGAGCCGCAGGCCATGCTCCGCGACGACGCGGTCCCGGAACTCGATGACCTCGTCGAAGTTGTGCCCGGTGTCGACGTGTAGCAGCGGGAACGGCACCGGAGCGGGCCAGAACGCCTTGATCGCCAGGTGCAGCAGCAGGGTGGAGTCCTTGCCGCCGGAGAACAGGATCACCGGACGATCGAACTCGCCAGCCACCTCACGGAAGATGTGGATCGCCTCGGACTCCAGCGCGGCGAGCGCGAGGTCTGCTTGCAGGACCGAGCCATTGGCCGCGAGGTCTGCTTGCAGGACCGAGCCATTGGAGTTGTTGGTGGTGGCGTCCAGACCGGCGTCGAGCGCGACCGGTGGGTGCGTCTGAGTCATCGGATCCTTCCAAGCAGTGCCTGATGGTTCGGACCTGCAAGCAGTCCTCACGACGTGTGCAGGCCGCACTCGGTCTTCGACTGGCCAGCCCAGCGGCCGCTGCGAGGGTCCTCGCCCGGCGCGACCTTCGCGGTGCACGGCGCGCAGCCGATCGACAGGTAGCCCTCGGCGACCAGCGGGTTCTCCAAGATGCCGTGCCGGTTGATGTACGCCCGGAACTCCTCGTCGGTCCACGCCGCGAGCGGGTTGATCTTGACGAGCCCGTTGCCCTCGTCCCACTGCACCAGCGGCGTGTTCGCGCGGGTGGGGGCCTCGACCCGGCGCATACCGGTCACCCAGGCGTCGTAGCGGGCGAGGGTGTTGCGCAGCGGCACGACCTTGCGGAGGAAACAGCACTTGTCCGGGTTGGTGCGGTTCAGTAGGCCGAACTCGGCCTCCTGCTCTGCCACCGACTGCTCCGCCTCGGCGTTGACGACGGTGATCTGCGGGTACTGCGCCGCGACGGCGTCGCGGGTGCCGAGCGTCTCCGCGAAGTGGTAGCCGGTCTCAAGGAACAGCACGTCCACCTCGGGCTCGACCTTGGTCGCGACGTCGACCAGCACCGCGTCCTGCATGTTGGACGCCACGATCAGCCGGTCGCCGAAGGTGTCGAAGGCCCAGCGCAGGACCTCGTCCGTGCTGGCGTCCGCCAGGTCGGCCGATGCCCGCTCAGCGAGCGCCTTGAGCTCTTCCTTGCGACTCGTGGTCTGTGTGATGGTCATCCTGCACCCTCCGGAAAGTTCAACCCGAGCAACGTCACCGTGAACACTCGCCGGCACGAGGCACACAACCAGGTGCGGTCCTCGTGCGGCCGCAGATCTTCGTCACCGCAGTACGGGCAGTAGAACGGTTGCGCGCGCTCACTCATGCCACATCCCGTTATGTGAGATCTTCGTCAGCCGCGCGGGCGGCCCACTGGGCGAAGCGCTCGCCGTCCGCGCGCTGGTCGATGTAGTTGCGCACCACTCGTTCGACGTAGTCACCCAGTTCGGCGCTGGTCACCTTGTGGCCGCGCAGCTTACGACCGAAACCGGCGTCCAGGCCGAGGCCCCCGCCGAGGTGCACCTGGAACCCCTCGACCTGGTTGCCATCGGCGTCGGTGACGATCTGGCCCTTGAGGCCGATGTCGGCGGTCTGGATCCGCGCGCACGAGTTGGGGCACCCGTTGAGGTGAATGCTCAGCGGCGGCACGTCGGCGGCGGCGGTCAGGTCCGCGAGCCGCTTCTCCAGGTCATCGACCAGGTCCTTGGCGCGCTGCTTGGTCTCGACGATGGCGAGCTTGCAGAACTCGATTCCGGTGCAGGCCATCACCCCGCGCCGCCACGGCGACGGCTCGGTCGAGAGCCCCAGCGCCTCCAGCTCGCCGCGCAGACCGTCGACCTCGGACTCGGCGACGTCCAGGACAACCAGCTTCTGCTGCGGCGTCAGCCGCACCCTGGCCGACCCGGCGCGCTCGGCGGCCTTGGCGACACCCATCAGCGTTGTGCCGGACACCCGGCCAGCGACCGGCGCTGCGCCGACGTAGAACCGGCCGTCCTGCTGCTGGTGCACCCCGACGTGGTCGATCGGGCGCTCCGGCACCTCAGGCGCCGGGCCGTCGATGAGCTTGCGGTCCAGGTACTTGGTTTCGAGAACGTCGCGGAATTTCTCCGCGCCCCAGTCCTTGACCAGGAACTTGATCCGCGCCCTGTGGCGCAGCCTGCGATAGCCGTAGTCGCGGAAGATGCTGACGACCCCGGCCCACACGTCGGGCACCTCGGCCAGCGGCACCCACGCGCCGAGCCGCTGGCCGATCATCGGGTTGGTCGACAGCCCGCCGCCGACCCAGACGTCGAACCCCGGCCCGTGCTCCGGGTGGTTGACGCCGACGAACGCGACGTCGTGGACTTCATGGGCGACGTCGGGCAGGCCGGTGATGGCTGTCTTGAACTTGCGCGGCAGGTTGGCGTACTCCGGCGCGCCGATGTAGCGGCGCTTGATCTCGTCGATCGCCGGGGTGCCGTCGATCACCTCGTCCTTGGCGATGCCGGCGACGGGGGAGCCGAGGATGACGCGGGGGCTGTCGCCGCAGGCCTCCATCGTGGTCAGGCCCGCGTCCTCGAGGCGCTGCCAGATGGTCGGCATGTCCTCGATCTGGATCCAGTGGTACTGGATGTTCTGCCGGTCGGTGATGTCGGCCGTGTCGCGCGCGTAGGTCTGCGACAGCTCGCCGAGCAGGTGTGTTTGCTCGGTCGTCAGCGCCCCGCCGTCGCAGCGCACCCGCAGCATGAAGTACGAGTCGTCCAGCTCTTCCGGCTCGAGCGTTGCGGTCTTGCCGCCCTCGATACCAGGCTTGCGCTGGGTGTAGAGGCCGTACCAGCGGAACCGGCCGCGCAGGTCACCCGGGTCGATACCGTCGAAACCGACGTGGGCGTAGATGTTCTCGATCCTGGCGCGGACGTTGAGCGGGTTGTCGTCCTTCTTGCTCTGCTCGTTCTTGTTCAGCGGCTCGCGGTAGCCGAGGGCCCATTGGCCTTCGCCCCTGCGCCGACGTGGCTTCGACGTCCGCTTACTTGTGGTGGGACTGGTCACGTCGTCCTCCGGTGTCGCGACGGGTGCCTGCGTGGGTGCTGATCATGAGCGGGCAGCGCGACGCGACCGTGCCGTGCCGACCACTCACAAGGGTGTGGGAACTGCGAAAACCCCGGGTTAGGTCAGGCCGATGCCTGGCACAGGGCGCTGGAGACGCGCCGGTAGTCGACGTGGCGACGAACCACGAGCAGGACACCGACGGAAGAACTCATAAGCCTAAGCGTGCCATCCGCCCAGGATGTGGTCTAGCGATGCCCACATGTTGGGAGCTAAAACACGTGCCGGGCCGCCTGCGACACTGGAGGCGTGCCAGCACTGCCTGACGGCGAGGACGCACCCCGCGACGGAACCCTGCCCGAGACCGCCCTAAGGGGCCTCGGCGAGCGGCCGTTCGGCGTGTACGTGCACGTGCCGTTCTGCGCCATTCGCTGCGGGTACTGCGACTTCAACACCTACACGGCTGGTGAGCTGGGCTCCTCGTCGTCCCCCGAATCGTGGCTGGACGGCCTGCGTGCCGAGCTGGACCTCGCCGCCCGCGTGCTGGTCGAGCCGCCGCGTGCGGAGACGGTATTCGTCGGTGGCGGGACGCCGTCGCTGCTCGGTGCGGACGGCCTCGCCGCCGTGCTGGACGCCGTCCGCGACAGCGTCGGGCTCACGCCGGACGCCGAGGTCACCACGGAGAGCAACCCCGAGTCGACGTCGCCGGAGTTCTTCGCCGGCATCCGCGCGGCGGGCTACACCCGCGTGTCGCTCGGGATGCAGTCGGCAGCGCAGCACGTGCTGCGGACGCTCGATCGGGTGCACACGCCGGGGCGTCCGGTCGCGGCGGCCAAGGAGGCCCGCGCCGAGGGCTTCGAGCACGTCAACCTGGACCTGATCTACGGCACGCCCGGCGAGACCACCGACGACCTGCGCGCCTCGCTGGACGCCGTGCTCGACGCGTACGCCGACCACGTCTCGGCGTACGCACTGATCGTTGAGGACGGCACCGCGCTGGCGCGCAAGGTCCGTTCGGGTGAGTTCCCGATGCCGGACGACGACGTGCTCGCCGCCGACTACGAACTCATCGACGTCGCGCTGACCGAGGCGGGGCTGTGCTGGTACGAGGTGTCGAACTGGGCTGCGTCGTCCGAGGCGCGGTGTCGGCACAACCTGATCTACTGGCGCGGCGGCGACTGGTGGGGCGCCGGTCCTGGCGCGCACAGCCACATCGGCGGGGTGCGCTGGTGGAACGTCAAACACCCTGCCCGCTACGCCGGGCTGCTGACGGCGGGGGAGTCGCCAGCGGCCGGTCGGGAGCTGCTGTCGCCGTCCGAGCAGCACCTGGAGCGGGTGATGCTGGAGCTGCGGCTGTCCGACGGTCTCGCGCTGAACGTCCTGGACGACGCCGGTATGCGCGAGGCGCGGCGGGCCGCGACCGAGGGCCTGCTGGACGCCGACGCGCTCGCGGCCGGCAGGGCGGTGCTGACCGACAGGGGCCGGTTGCTGGCGGACGGCGTTGTCCGGCGGCTGGCCGGCTAGCGTGCGGTGAATGACGCTGTGTCTGCACTCAGCGCAGCGAAAGCGTCATTCACCGCGCCTCGGACCGCACCACGTGCCCGGCCGCCACCAGCTCGATCATCAGCAGTACCGCGATGGCCTGGGCGGCAAGGACGCCGATCAGCACCAGGAGCTGCGCGGCACCCGCCTCCAGCGGGCTCGCGCCGCCAAGCAGCACGCCGACGTACGCGCCGGGCAGGGTGACCAATCCCACCGTGCGGGTCTGGTCCAGGGAGGGCACCAGTGCCTGCGATGCCGCCTGTCGGAACACCTCAAGCGCGGCGGCTCGCGGCAGGAAACCCAGCGCCAGCGCGGCCTCGTACTCGCCGTAGCGGTTCGCCAGCTCGTCAAGCGCCCGCCTGCCAGCCAGCGACGTCGCCACCATGGCGTTGCCGATCAGGATCCCCGCGATCGGGACGATCGAGACCCCGCTCATCGGCACCAGCCCCGATCCGAGGATCAGCCCGAGCACCGGCGCGAGGCCGGTGGTGATCGCCACCGCTGCCCAGGCCCCGCTGCGATCCGGCGTGATGCGCCGCCAAGACGTCACCCCGGCCGCCGCCAGCATCACGACCAGGAACAACGCCGTCAGCCAGCCGGAGCGCAGCACGAACACGATCACCGTGGACACTGCGGCGAGCTGCACGACGGCACGCACGGCGGCCAGCACGGTGGTCCGCGCCGTGCCGAGCTGGCCGACGGCCGAGACGATGGCCGCGATCGCCACTAGGCTCACCAACACGACGGCGAGGACGGCGTTGATCGGGATGACGGCATCGCGCACGGTAGCGATCTTGCCCTGTTCCGTGCCGACGCACACCCCAACCCTCAAAGACTGGGAAAACACGTCGCGGCGACCGCGCCGTAAACTGGGCGGTAGTCATCGGCGAGCGGAGGTGAGATGGCCAACGCGGAAGACCGCAGGTTTGAGGTGCTGCGCGCTATCGTCGCCGACTACGTGTCGAACCAGGAACCGGTCGGGTCGAAGGCCCTCGTTGACAAGCACAACCTGGGTGTGTCGAGCGCGACCGTCCGCAACGACATGGCCGCACTCGAGGAGGACGGCTACATCGCCCAGCCGCACACCAGCGCTGGCCGGATCCCCACCGACAAGGGCTACCGCGTCTTCGTCGATCGGCTCTCCGAGATCAAGCCGCTGAGCCCTGCCGAGCGGCGGGCGATCAAGAACTTCCTCGCAGGCGCGATCGACCTGGAAGACGTCATGCGCCGGTCCGTGCGGCTGCTCGCGCAGCTCACCAGGCAGGTCGCCATCGTGCAGTACCCGACGTTGTCGAACTCAACGGTGCGCCACATCGAGCTGGTCTCGCTCACATCGGCGCGGCTGATGATCGTGCTGATCACCGGCAGCGGCAGGGTGGACCAGCGCACCGTCGACCTCGGCGACGTCATCACCGAGGACAGCATCGCGCGGATGCGCACCGTGCTCAACGGCTCGCTGGCGGGGGAGCGGCTGACCGACGCCGCAGCCGCGGTGGCCGAGCTACCGGAACAAGCCCCGCCGGAGCTGCGCGACGCCATGCTGCGGGTCTCCACTGTGCTGGTCGAGTCGCTTGTCGAGCACCCGGAGGAGCGGCTGGTGCTTGGCGGGACGGCCAACCTGACCCGCAACGTCGCCGATTTCCCCGGGTCACTGCGGCAGGTGCTGGAAGCGCTCGAGGAACAGGTCGTCGTGCTCAAGTTGCTCGCGGCCGCACGCGGACCCGGTTCGGTCACCGTGCGCATCGGTGAGGAGAATGAGAACGAACAGATGCGCAGCACCTCCGTGGTGTCGATCGGCTACGGTTCTGACGACATGCTCTTCGGTGGTATGGGCATCGTTGGTCCGACGCGCATGGACTACCCGACCACCATCGCCGCCGTGCGCGCCGTGGCCAACTACGTCGGCCAGATCCTGTCCGGACGGTAGCCCCACACTGGTGCGGGGTTCCGGCCTGCTGCACTGCGCCCATGATCTTGAGGAGGACGACGAGGAGTGGCGAGGGACTACTACGGCATCCTGGGGATCGCCAAGAACGCGACCGATCAGGAGATCAAGCGCGCCTACCGCAAGCTGGCCCGCGAGTTTCATCCTGACGTCAACCCGTCTGAGGACGCGCAGCAGAAGTTCGCCGAGGTCACGACCGCCTACGAGGTGCTGTCCGATCCGCAGAAGCGCAAGATCGTCGACCTCGGCGGCGACCCGATGGACAACGGCGCGAGCGCGCGTGGCGGGCGTGACCCGTTCGCAGGGTTCGGCGGGCTCGGCGACATCATGGACGCCTTCTTCGGCGGTGGCGCCGGTGCCGCAGCAGGCAGGGGGCCGCGCAGCAGGGTGCAGCCCGGCTCCGACGCGCTGATCCGCGTCGGCCTCACCCTTGAGGAGTGCGCCACCGGCGTGTCCAAGGAGATCGCCGTCGACACCGCGATCCTGTGCGACCTGTGCCGTGGTGACGGCACCAACGAGGGCGCCACCATGGCCACCTGCGACACCTGCGATGGGCGTGGCGAGATCCAGTCGGTGCAGCGGTCCTTCCTCGGCCAGGTCGTCACCGCACGGCCGTGCCCGGTGTGCCACGGCTTCGGCGAGGTCATCACCGACCCGTGCCGCAAGTGCGGCGGCGACGGCCGGGTCCGCTCCCGCCGCACTGTCACCGCCAAGATCCCCGCCGGTGTGGGTGACGGCATGCGCATCCGGCTGTCGGGACAGGGCGAGGTCGGCCCGGGCGGCGGTCCGGCTGGCGACCTCTACGTCGAGATCGACGAAGAGCCCCACGACGTCTTCCTGCGCGAGGGCAACGACATCCACTGCCACGTGCGGGTGCCGATGACCACCGCGGCGCTCGGCGCCACCGTGCCGCTGGAGACGCTGATCGACGGCGAGCACGAGCTGACGCTTGAGCCGGGCACGCAGCCGGACACCGAGCTGGTGCTCACCGGAAAGGGGATGCCGAAGCTGCGGTCGTCCGGCCGCGTCGACGGGCGCGGTGACCTGCACGTCCACGTCGACGTCCAGGTGCCGACCAAACTGGACGATCAGCAGCGCAAACTGCTCTCCGAGCTGGCTGAGCTGCGCGGTGACGACTCGTCCGCCGTCGTGGCGGGCAGCAAGCAGTCCGGCGGGCTGTTCTCCCGGTTCCGCGCAAGGGCAGGCCGCTGAGCCCGGCCGCCGTGACAGCCTCGGGGGCGTTTTCGCCCCGGTTGCCGCTCTTCCTCGTCGACGCGCTGCTGTCGGCCGAGGAGTTCGTGCTGGACGGCGACGAGGCCCGGCACGCCGCGACCGTCCGCCGCACGCGCGTGGGCGAGCGCGTGATGCTCGGCGATGGGGCTGGCGGGGTCGCGGAGTGCGTCGTGGCGGCGGTGCGCTCCGGCAAGGACGCCGCGCTGACGCTCACGGTGGAGCACCGGACGTCGGTGCCCGCGCCGGAGCCGCGAGTGACGATCGCGCAGGCGCTGGTGAAGGGCGATCGCGGCGAACTTGCGGTGGAACTGGCCACCGAGGCGGGCGCGGACGCGATCGTGCCCTGGCGTGCCGCGCGCTGTGTTGCCCGATGGGACGACGGCCCGCGCGGCGCGAAGGCGCTCGCGCGGTGGCGGGCGAGCGCGCGGGCGGCGACCAAGCAGGCCCGCCGGCCGTGGCTGCCCGAGGTGCGTGAGCCCGTCGACACGGCGCGCTTGGCCGTGCTGGTGCGCGGGGCCGAGGCGGCGTTGGTGCTTGACGGTGAGGCGTCTCACGGCATCGGCGAGGTGGCGCTGCCGTCGTCCGGCGAGCTGGTGGTGATCGTCGGTCCCGAGGGCGGCATCACCGACGACGAACGCGACGCGGCGGTGGCCGCTGGCGCGGTTCCGGTACGGCTCGGACCGGCGGTCTTGCGGACGTCCACGGCGGGCGCGGTGGCGCTCGGCGCCATCGGCGCATTAACCACACGCTGGGCCTAAGTCAACGGCCTTGAGGTCGTCTTGGTCAATGCGTTTGCATCCGTTGGTAACCACGCGAACGCGTACGGTACCGGCGTTCAGATAGGGCTTCGGATTTGACAGGATCCTATGGCGAACGCGGCGGATCTGTGGTTAGTATTCAGGGCAGGAGGGGGCCAGAATGGATCCCTTTCACAGACTCCGCCGGACACCTCCCCCCTCGGTCCGGCGGCGCCGCGGCGGCGGTGGAGCGACCCCCAGGTTCCACCGCCCCGCGGTTTCTTTATGCGCCGTGTCCCCCGTCCAGGACGTCGTGTTCGTCGCTCGGGACGTCGTGTTCGTCGCTCGGGACGTCGTGTACGAGTTCGGCTGCGACAACACCCTGCGCTGGGCGCGGCTCGACCCGGCCGTGCCGGGAGTCCCGTCGTGGTCGACCCCCAGTCACTCCGGCTAATCCCAGCGGCGCTGATCCGTGATCAGCTCGCCGCCGGGCAGGTCGTCGACGAGCGTGACGTCCGCCGTGAAGCGGAGGGCGGACCGGATCCGATCCCCGACGGCGGCGGTGACGACGTTCGCATCCGCGCCGGGCTCCGGCACGACCTCGCAGCGCAACTGGTCGCGGTGCTCGACGCGGTCGACAAGGAACCGGTACGACACCACTCCGCTCACCGCGCGCATGGTGGCTTCCACCTGCCGGGGGTGCAGGAACATGCCGCGCACCTTCACCGCGGCCCCGACCCTGCCGAGCACTCCAGCGAGCCGTCGTTCGCCGCCGACGTCGCGCCATGTCGACAGATCCCCGGTGCCGAACCGCACCAGCGGATACTCCGCCCGCAGCGCGGTCACCACGATCTGCCCCTCGCCCTTGTCGATCGGCTGCCCGGTGTCCAGGTCGCAGATCTGCACCACGACATCGTCAGGCACGACAAGGCCATCGCCGGGCGCGGTCTCGTAGCCGAGCAGGCCGGTTTCCGCCGTGCCGTAGGCCATCCGCACCGTCGGCACCCACGCGGTCAGCGCCTGCCGCAGGTCGTCAGGCAGCGGCTCGCCGGTGACCAGCGCGGCGCGCAGCCGCCAGCGCGCCGGGTCCAGCCCGGCGTTCTCGAACCGCTCGATCAGCGAACGCAGGTAGCTGGGCAACCCGACGTACGCGGTGACGCCGAGGTCGCTGATCGCCTGCGCCTGCAGGTCGAGGTTGCCGACGCCGCCGGGCAGCACGGGGCAGCCTAGCGCTTGCGCCGCCTCGTCGAACATCGCGCCAGCGGGGGAGAGGTGGTAGGCGAAGCAGTTCAGCAGCACGTCGGACGCCGACACGCCGCAGGCGCGCAGCGCGGGCGCCCACCGCCACGGGTCCTGCCCGGACAGCTGCGGCTCGTAGATCGGCCCCGGCGACTGGAACACCCGTGACACGGCAGCGTCGGCGGCGAGCAGCGCCCCGAACGGCGGGTCGGCGCGTTGCCGCGCAAGGACGTCGTCCTTGGTCTGCACCGGAATCGCGGCCAGGTCGTCGACCCCCCGGATCACATCGGGGTTGACGTCTGCTTCGGCAAGCCGCGCCGCGAACGCGGGCACCCGCCGCGCGGCCTCCCTGACGACGTCGGCCACTCTGCTGTTTTCCGACATGCTTCCCCCGCTACAGCCAGCGCTTTCTGCGCTTGTAGTGCTTGACATCGCGATAGCTCTTGCGGGAGCCCTCCTCGCCGAGTCCGAGGTAGAACTCCTTGACGTCCGGGTTGTCCCGCAGCTCGGCCGCCGAGCCCTCGAGCACGATCCGCCCCTGCTCCATGATGTAGCCGTGGTGCGCGATCGCCAGCGCCCGCGCCGCGTTCTGCTCCACCACGAACACCGTGGTGCCGAGCTCGGCGTTGAGGCGCTCGATGTAGCCGAAGATCTCCTGCACCAGCAGCGGCGCGAGCCCGAGCGACGGCTCGTCCAGCATCAGCAACGTCGGCTTCGCCATCAGCGCGCGGCCGATCGCCAGCATCTGCTGCTCCCCGCCGGAGAGGAACCCCGCCGTGCGTGACCGCAGGTCGCGCAGCCGGGGGAAGTACTCGTACGCCAGATCGAGGTCCGAACGCGACGGCCGACCCCTGGTGTAGGCGCCCGCGATGAGGTTCTCCTGGACCGTGAGGTGCTCGAAGACGTGCCTGCCCTCCATGCACAGTGAGATGCCGCGGGTGACGCGCTCGGCGGCGTCGATGTGGGTGATGTCGGCGCCGTCGAAGCTGATCGAGCCGTCGGTGATCTCGCCATGCTCGGTGGGCAGCAGCCCGGACACCGCCTTGAGCGTGGTCGACTTGCCAGCCCCGTTTGAGCCGAGCAGCGCCACGATCGAGCCAGTCGGGACCTCGAGCGAGAGGCCCCGCAGCACCAGGATCACCTCGTCATAGATGACTTCGATGTTGTTGATGGTCAGCAGCGAACGGCCGGGCACGGCGTTGTGATCACCGGCCGCTCGCTGCGTGTCCACTGTGGAGCTGGTCACGGGGTGGCGTCCTTCGCCAGCTCGCTCAGCTCACCGTTCTTGACCTCGTAGACCCCGGTGCCCTCGACGCCCTTGTGGCTGTCCGCACTGAAGTCGACCGGCTGCGTCACGCCGCCGGTGTCGACCGGGTCCATCTCCTCGAGCGCCGTCTTCAGGTTCGGCCCTGTCACCTCGGTGCCGTTCTTGATGAGGTGCCGGATGCCCTCGGCCATCACGTGCATCGTGTACCAGCCCTGGGCGTAGTGCAGGCCCTTCTGCTCGAGGCTGCTGCCCTTGCTCTCCAGGAACTGCGCCGGGTCGTCCAGCCCGCTCGCGCCGTTGTTCGGCGGGGCGAACGGCTGCACCATCACGTGCCCGTCGGCCGCGTCACCGGCGAGCTTGACGAACAGCTCGTCCGAGCACCAGTTCAGGCAGACGATCTTCATGTCGAGGTTCTGCTGCGCGATGTTCTTCGCGACGACAGCGGCCGGGCTGGAGACGTTCTGGATCACGACGTACTCCGCGCCCTGTGCCTTCGCCCTGCCGAGCTGGGCGACGTAGTCCGTTGCGCCCGAGGGCATCGCGTAGGACTTGTAGCCAAGGGCGAGGCTGTTCTCGTCGATGTAGTCCTTGCCGTCGGCGACCGGCGACTCACCGAACGGGCTGTCGTGGTGGAACACCGCCACCTCGGACTTTCCGCCTGCGTCCTCCGCGATCCAGTCGAGCGCGACACGCATCTGGTCGGAGTAGGTGGTTGCGACGACGTAGTTGTACGGCGTCTCCGCCGGGTCCACCAGCGTCTCCGCGTAGGACGCCGACATGAACGGCAGCTCGTCCTGGGTGATCTTCTGCCGCAGTGCCTCGGTGTCCGCCGTGCCCCAGCCCTGGATCCCGACGACGCCCTCGTTGACGTACTGCGAGTAGAGCTGCTCGGCGCGGGCGACGTCGTAGCCATAGTCGTTGAGCTTCAGCTCAAGCTGGCGGCCCTCGATGCCGCCGTTGGCGTTGACCCAGTCGGCGTAGCCCTGGATTCCCTCGCTGTACGGGGTGCCGACGTCGGCGGTGTCGCCGGAGAGGTCGGAGAGCACGCCGATGGCGATCGGCCCGCCCTCGTCGCCGCTTTCGGCACCGGGGCCGCCGCAGGCGGTCAAGGTCAGGCCCGCCGCCGCCGCGATGGCGAGCGTGGTGCGCATCCTGTGTTTCACTGCGAATCCTCCTTCAGGGGACTGCCGCCGGTCAGTACCGGAACGGCGAGAACCGGATGTAGTCCTTCATGCGTTGCCAGATGCGGTTGAGCCCGCGTGGTTCGAAGATCAGGAACAGCACGATCACCAGGCCGAACACGATCACCTGCACGGCTGGAACCTTCGCCGCCGCTTCCGACCACGCGCTCTGGATGTCCTGACCGAACCGGGTGATCAGCGCGGGCAGGGTGATCATGAAGATGGCGCCGTAGACGCTGCCCGCGATGGAGCCGAGTCCGCCGACGATGATGATCGCCAGGTACAGCACCGAGACGTCGAGGGTGAACCGCTCCCACGTGACGATGCCGGTGTAGTGCGCGGTGAGCGCGCCAGCCAGCCCCGCGTACGCCGAGGAGATCGCGAACGCGAGGACCTTGGTCTTGGTGACGTCGATGCCCATCGCCGATGCCGCGATGTCCTGGTCCCGTACCGCCATGAAGGACCGGCCGAGCCCGGTGCGGAACAGGTTGCGCCCGGTGATCACGGCGAGCACCGCGAACCCCGCGATGATCCAGTACCAGTGGAAGTCATCCGTGAACACGAACCCAGCCATCTCGAGCCGGGGCAGTGAGATCGCGTCGGTGCCGCCGGTGACGGCGTCCCAGGTGCGGACGGTGAACAGGATGATCTCCTGCGATGCCAGCGTCGCGATCGCCAGGTACAGCCCCTTGAGCCGCAGCGCGGGAATGCCGAAGAAAGCGCCGATCACGGCGGTGGTCAGCACCGCGAGTGCGATCGATACCGGCACCGGCAGGTCGGCGCGCATGTGCAGGATCGCCGACGTGTAGGCGCCGACGGCGAGGAAGCCGCCCTGGCCGAGACTGATCTGGCCGGTGTAGCCGACCAGGATGTTGAGCCCGATAGCGCCGACGATGGCGATGCCGATCTGGTTCACGATGGTCAGCCAGTACGGCGAGACCAGGAACGGCATGGCGAGCACGAGCAGCGCCACCAGCACCAGCCGCGTTTTCTCGGCGCGGGTGTGGCGCAGCCGCAGTTCGCTGGTGTAGCTGCGATGGAAGACCCCGGTAGCGGTCGCTGGCATGGCCTAGACCCTCTCGATGCGTGTCTGACCGAACAGTCCGTACGGGCGGACCATCAGGATCGCGATGAGGACGATGAACGGGACGATCTGCTCGAAACCGCTGCCGATGTAGCCTGCCGAGTACTGCGCGAGCAGGCCGATGATCACGCCGCCAACAATGGTTCCCGGCACCGAGTCCAGCCCGCCGAGGATGACAACGGGGAACACCACCAGCCCGAACCCGGCGAGGTTGGCCGACACCCCGGTGAGGTCGGCGAGCAGGATGCCGCCGATCACCGCCGTGACCGCTGCCAGCGCCCAGGCCAGCGCGAACACCTTGCGCACGCTGATGCCGATGGTCAGCGATGCCTGCTGGTCGTCGGCGACCGCGCGCATCGCGATGCCGTGCCGGGAGCGGGTGAAGAACAGCGTGAACGCGGTCAGCACTACGGCCGCGATGACGATGGCCGCGAGTCGGCTGTACGGGATCGTCGCGCCAGCGAGGTCCAGGGAACCGGCCGGCAGGAACTTCGGCGTCTCCTTCGGCGACGTCCCGAAGAAAAACTGCACCCCACCGCCGAGCATGGACGACAGCCCGATCGTCACCATGATCACCGCGATGGCGTCCTCGCCGATCATCGGCCGCAGCACGAACCGCTCCACGAGCACGCCGAGTGCGATCGCCACTGCGATGCCTGCCAGGATCGCCAGACTCCAGTGGAAACCGAACACCAGCATCGCGGCGTAGAAGACGTATGCGCCGATCAGCAGGAAGTGCCCCTGCGCGAAGTTGATCACGCCGGTGGCCTTGTAGATCAGCACGAAGCCGAGCGCGGCGAGCGCCAGGATCGCGCCGTTGGAGAGGCCGAACAGGGTGAGCTGGAAGAACTCGGTCATGGTGTCCCCTGAGTCGGGTCATGGGTCGTCGTCATGTGCGGCCACTCCAGACGGGCCTGCGGCGGTGCCCCTCGGGCAGCGCGAAGGTGGACAGGTCGAAGATCCGCAGCGGCGTCTTGCGTTCCACGGACGTGCCGTCCTGATAGGTCACGGTGCTGGACAGCGTGACCTCCTCCTCGCCCCTGCCGAGTGCGTCGATGATGTCGGCGTAGCGCTCGGCGATCACGCCCCTGCGCACCTTGCGGGTGCGGGTGATCTCGTCGTCGTCCGGGTCGAGCTGCTTGTGCAGCAGCACGAACCGCCGCACCCCGACGCGCTCGGGCAGGTCGGCGTTGGCGCGCACGACGTCTTCGGCGATCAGCCGGTACACATCGGGCTTTGCCGCGAGGTCGGTGTAGGTGGTGTAGGAGAGGTGCTCGTGCTCGGCCCACGACCCGGTGGTCGCCGGGTCGATGACGATCATCGCGGTGACGTCGTCGTCCCCTTCGCCGCCGAACACCACCGCTTCCTCGACGTACGGGCTGAACTTGAGCTTGTTCTCGACGAACGCCGAGGAGAACAGTTGCCCGTCCGCGGTGCGGCGGACGTCCTTGGCGCGGTCGATCACCACCAGGTGGCCCTCGTCGAGGTAGCCCGCGTCGCCGGTGCGCAGCCAGCCCGCCGCATCGGTTGTGCCTGCTGTGTCTTCCGAGTTGCGGTGGTACCCGCGGAACACCGACGACGACCGCAGCAGGATCTCGCCGTCGTCCGCGATGCGCAGGTCGGTCTCCGGGATCGGCTGGCCGACGGTGTGGAAGCGGATGTCGTCGTCGCGGTGCACCACGGCGATGCCGCAGATCTCGGTCTGGCCGTAGATCTGCTTGAGGTTGACGCCGATGGCGTGGAAGAACCGGAACACGTCCGGCCCGAGCGGCGCGCCGCCGGTGTAGGCGCGTTTGAGGCGGGCAAGCCCGAGCTGATCGCGTACCGGGCGCAGCGCGACCGCGTCCGCGATGCGGTACTTCAACCGCTGCCCTAGTCCGGGGCGCTCGCCGCGCACGCGCCGTTCCGCCACGGCGTCGCCGACGTTGTAGCCCCAGCCGAAGACCTTCCGCTTGAGCGCGCCCACTTCGTCGATGCGCACCTGCACGTCGGAGAGCATCGACTCCCAGATGCGCGGCGGGCTGAACATCACGTCGGGGCCGATCTCGCGCAGATCGGCACGCTGGGTGGCGGAGTCCTCAGGGAAGCTCAGCGTGAGGCCGTGCGAGAGCCCGCACGCCACCGCCAGCATCTGCTCGCCGATCCACGCGAACGGCAGGAAGCTCACGTAGCGGTCGGTGTTGCGCAGCGGGTCAACCTCGGTGAGGTGGCTGGCCATGGTGAGCAGGTTCGCGTGCGAGAGCTCCGCCAGCTTCGGCAGCGACGTCGTGCCCGACGTGGTGCAGATGATCGCGACGTCGTCCGCCGTCGTGGTCTCGACGCTCTCATCGAGGTATCCGGGATGCGCATCGCCCCACATGCGGCCGGACGTCTCCACCTCGATGAACTCCCGCAGGTACGGCTCACGGTACTGCTCGAGGCCGTGCGGGTCGTAGTAGATCACCGTCTCGACGTCGGGGAGGCGGTCCTTGAGCCGGATGATCTTGTCAACCTGCTCCTGGTCCTCCGCGACCACCACCCGCACCTGGGCGAGGTCGAGCACGTGGACGACCTCCTCGCCGATGCTGCTCGGGTAGATGCCGACCACGGCGGCGCCGACCGACTGCGCGGCCAGCTCGGCGATCAGCCACTCCGGGCGGTTGTCGCCGATGACCGCGACGATCTGGCCGCGCTCGACGCCCAGCGCGGCGAGGCCGTGCGCGAAGTCCGCGACCCTGGTGGCGTAGTCGCGCCAGGTGATCGGCTGCCAGATGCCGTAGCGCTTCTCCTGCAGTGCGACGTCGTCAGGGCGCGTCACGGCGAGCTCGCGTAGTAGCAGCGGGAAGGTGTCCGGGGTGCGGGCTTGTTCGGTGGGCTGGGTGGCCGGTGCGGTGGCTGCCAGCGGTGCCGATGATTCGGATCTGCGAGCAATCCTCATTCGCTCAGCTCCTCGCCCAGATACGCCTTGACGACCTCCGGGTCGCTGCTGACCTCGGCAGGGGAGCCGTCCGCGATCAGCGCGCCGAAGTCGAGCACGCTGACCCGGTTGGAGATGTCCATGACGACGTTCATGTCGTGCTCGATCAGCATCACGGTGACGCCTGCCAGCTCGTGGACGTCGAGGATGTAGCGGGCCATGTCCTCCTTCTCCTCGGCGTTCATGCCAGCCATCGGCTCGTCGAGCAGCAGCAGCGCGGGTTGCAGGCACAGCGCGCGGCCCAGCTCGACGCGCTTCTGGAAGCCGTAGGCGAGCGCGCCGACCGGGGTGTGCCGCACCGCCTGGATCTGCAGCAGGTCGATGACTTCCTCGACCAGTTCGCGGTGCTCGATCTCCTGCCGCCGTGCCGGGCCGTACCAGGCGAGCGATGCCAGCAGCCGGTGTCGCATGTGGACGTGGCGGCCGAGCATGAGGTTGTCCAGCACCGTCAGGTGCCGGAACAGCTCGATGTTCTGGAACGACCGCGCGACGCCGAGTGCGGCGATCCGGTGCGGCTTCATGCGCACGAGGTCGCTGGTGGTGGTCGAGCTGCCCTCGGCGCGGGTGTGCAGCGTCGCGCTGCCCTGCTGCGGGCGGTAGAGCCCGCTCAGGCAGTTGAGCAGGCTGGACTTGCCCGCGCCGTTGGGGCCGATCACCGCGTGCACGTGCCCCTGCGTGACGCGGAAGGAGACGTCGTCGAGCGCGGTGATACCACCGAAACGCAGCGTAATGCCGGAGACGTCGAGCAGGGTCTCTCCTGGCGGCATCCTGCTGCCGTTGAGGGGATGCTGATAGGCCCGGGAGATCACGAGTGGCGCACCTCCGTCGTCGGATGATGTGGCAGACACTACGTTTTCACTATCTGAAAAGCAATACCTCACTTTGGAGGTGTGCTCCGGTGTGGGGTGCCGGGGGTGCCACGAAGGGCATCTTCATGGCACCTGGCGCCAGTAAGATCCCCTTCGCGGCACCCCACACCTGGTCGCTCATTTCACTATCTGCAAGCGGATCTCTCATAACGACAGGCGTATCCGTGTAGAGTGCGGGGCATGCGGCACACGGAAGTACCTGGGGGACGGCGTGAGTGAGCCAGACGCACGGGGCACGCTCGGCACGGTCCGCAACGCCGTGCTGTTGCTCGGGCTGCTCTCAGAAGGCCCCGCCTACCAGCAGCTCACCGACCTCGCCGAGCGTTCCGGCCTCTCTGTGCCGACGGTGCACCGGCTGCTGCGCTCGCTTGTCCTCGCCGACCTCGTCGAGCAGGACCCCAGCTCCTCGCGCTACGGCCTCGGCCCCGAGGTCGCCCGGCTGGCGCAGCGCTACCTCGCCAGGCTGCCGATCCTCGGCGCGCTCGCGCCGTACCTGGTGCCGCTGCGCGACGCCGTCGGACACACCGTGCATGTCGCGGTGCTGGTCAGGGGGCACGTCGTCTACGTAGACCGCGTCGACGGAGCCGACGGCGGGCTGTACCGCGACACCCACCGCGTGCATCCGGCGTTCGAGACGGCGGCCGGCAGGCTGCTCGCCGCTCGCGCCACCGACGACGCCTGGCAGCAGTGCCTCGACGCCGCCACGCCCGAGGACCGCAAGCGGGCCGAGAACGAGCGCGCCACCTGGCGGGAGTCCGCGCACCTGCTCACCGAGGGCGGCGAGTCGGACGAACCCGCCGAGGTCGCCGTCCCGGTGTTCGATGGCAGCGGGCGCGCCATCGCCGCGCTCGCCGCGACCCCGCCGCCGGTGGCGTCCGAAGCGCAGATCGCGGAGATCGCCGCGCACCTGGCGCGGGCGGGACGCGCGGCGGGAAGGACGCTGAGCCATGCCTGAGCGAGACGTCGCTGAGGGGCTGGTGCCGTGGGCGGCCGTCGCGGATCAGCTCGACTGGGACAAGCCGTGGACCACGCTCTACGCCGACGATGGCCGCTACGGACGCTGGTTCGCGGGCGGCACGTTCAACCTCGCCGTCAACTGCGTCGACCGGCACCTGCCTGAGCGTGGCGAGCACGTCGCGATCAGCTGGGAGGGCGAGCCCGGCGACCGCCGCACGCTGACCTACCGACAGCTGCACGACGAGGTCGTCGCGCTCGCCGGGGCGCTGCGCACCCTCGGCGTCTGCGTGGGAGACCGGGTCGCGCTGCACATGGGCTGGCTGCCGGAGACCGTCGTGGCGATGCTCGCGTGCGCTCGCATCGGCGCGGTGCACACCGTGCTGCCCACGCCGCTGCCCGCCGAGGCGCTGGCGGAGCGGCTGGAGGACTTCGGTCCGCGCGTGCTGTTCACCCAAGACGGTGCCTGGCGGCACGGCACGATCCTGCCGCTCAAGGCCCGCGCGGACGAGGCGCTCGGCGCGGTCGGCGGCATCGAGCACACGGTCGTCGTGCGGCGCACCGGCGTCAACGTCGCCTGGTACGAGGGCGACCGCTGGCTGCACGACCTCGTCGCGGGCACCCGCCCTGGTGGCACCGCGCCCGACACCGACCCGGTGCCGGTCGACGCCGAACACCCCACCCTCGCCTGCCACCTCGTCAACCGGCGCAGCAGGCCGGTCTCGGTCCTGCATGGCGCCGCGACGCTGGCGGCGTCCGCGCTGGCGATGCACCGCACCGCGCTCGCAGAGGGCGACGTCTTCTGGTGCGCGGGCGACGTCTCGTGGGTGGGCGCGCAAGCCCACGGCGTGTACGGGCCGCTGCTCGCGGGCTCCAGCGCGGTGATGTTCGAGGGCACCCTCGACGTGCCGACGCGGCACCGCACCTGGGACATCGTGCGCCGTTACGGCGTCACGACGCTGGTGACAACGCCCACCGTGATCCGGCTGCTGCGCGGCTGGTCCCGGCGCCCGCCGGAGCCAGACGTCGTGGCCAGCCTGCGGCGGGTGGTGATGATCGCCGAACCGGTCGACTCGCCGCTGACCGCGTGGCTCGCCGAGGACGTCGGCAGGGGCGAGATCACCGTCGCCGACGGCTGGGGGCAGGTGCAGCTCGGCGGGGTGGTCAGCGTGGACGTGCCGATCGACGCCGATGCGCTGCCCGATCCGGGGTTCGCGATCGTGGACGCCGATGGCGCCGAACTGCCCGACGGCGCCACCGGCGAGCTGGTGATGCGGCTGCCGTGGGCGGGCACGCTGCGCGACATGGAGGGCGCGGGCGCCGAAGACGTCGCGAAGCGGCACTGGCACCGGGCCGGGTCGTACTCCACCTACGACCTCGCCAGGCGAAAGCCGGACGGCACGCTGGAGTTCCTCGGCAGGCTGGACGAGGTCGCCAGCGTCTCAGGGCAGCTCGTCTCGCTGGGCGAGGTGCGGCAGGTGCTCCTCGATCACCCGTTCGTGGTCGCCGCCGAGGTGGTGGAACGCGCGGACTCCCAGCTCGGCCGGTCGCTCGCGGCGGCCGTTGTGCTTGCCTCCGACGTCGCCGCGGACCAGTCCGTGGCCCGTGACCTGCTCGACGCCGTCCGCGACGTGCTCGGCGGCCTCGCGCGACCCCGCGCGCTGGTGTTCGTCGACCGGTTCGGCGACGAGCTCTCGGCGGATGTGCTGCGCCGCACCCTTGGCTTGCTCACCGCCGGTGTCGGCGAGGAGCCGCTGCACCTCACCTGGCAGCAGATCCTCGCGGCAGCCCCCGCCATCGACTCGCACCGCTCCCGCTGACGGATGTCACCCACTGGAGACATCCCGCCTGCGGCAGTTGAGCGGCGTGACCTGGGCAGAAGGGCGGAGTTCCTCCAAATGGAGGTAGTCCGAGCTTGACACAATGCCATCATTATGCCGAACGGAGTAGCGGCGCCGACCATGCGGACGACGGGTCGGCATAGTCGGCCCGCGGCAGGGAGGGATGGTCGTGCCTATACCAATGCCGCGTCCACCTGACGACATTCCACTGCGCCCGGAAATCGCGGAGTCCTGGCACCGGGTGACCAACGTCGGGCTGAGACCCGACGCCAGCCTCGACCGGGTTCCTGTCACCGATTTCGACTCGACCAGCAGGCTCATGGTCGCCGCGAAGCCCGTGCTCGACGAGCTGCTGACGCAGTTGGAGTACACGTCGCTGTGTCTCGTCCTCGCCGATCGAGACTGCCGGATCGTCGGCATGAGGTTCGCCGACTCCCGCCTCGAAGGCGCGCTCGAGCAGATCGGGGCGGTACCCGGCGGCATGTACTCCGAGGAGATCTCAGGCACCAACTCGGTGGCAACGCCGTACGAAACCCACCGAGGACTGCTTGTCAACGGCGACGAGCACTTCCTTGAGCCGTTGAAGAAGTTCAGCTGCTACGGCCACCCGATCCGCCACCCCGTCACCGGCAGGCTCGAAGGCGTCCTTGACATCACGGAAGCAGGGCCGACAGCCAACCCGCTGTTCGTGCCGTTCGTCCAGCGCGCGGTGCGCGATATCGAGGATCGGCTCCTCGAGTGCTCACCGCGCGGCGAGCGGTTCCTACTCGCGGCGTTCCAAAGCGCGGCCAAGCAACGCTCACACGCCGTCGTGGCGTTCGGCGACGACATCGTGCTCACCAACCCGACCGCCGTCGACCTGCTCGAAGCGGCCGATCACGCCGTGCTGCGCGCGCTCGCGAGCGACGTGCCTGCGGACCGTACGCTTGTCCGCACCCTGCGGCTGGCATCTGGGCGGGCGGTCACCGTTGAGGGCGCACGGATCAATGGCGCGCCTGGGACGATGTTCCGCCTCGTCTCGGAGCCGGCGGACAGCGCGGCCACGACTCACCGTCGCCCGCAGCATGTCGCCACCAGCGTCGAGCAACGGCTCGCGGCGCTGCGCGAGACGCGCTCCCCGGTGCTGATCTCCGGTGAGCCCGGCTCAGGCCGCAGCCACGGCGTGCTGGCGCTCGCGGGCGACGAGCCCGTCGTCACCCTCGACGCGGTCGACGTCCCGTCCCTCGGCGAGGGGGCATGGGGCGACCGGCTCGCCACCCTCGCCGCCACCCACAAGGGCGTCGTGGCGGTGGAGGAGATCCAGCTGTTGCCTGCCGCCCTGTGCATGCGGCTGACCGGCCTTCTCGCCGGCTCCGCTGCCAGGCTCGTGCTGACGAGCACGTCCCGCGATCTGCTCGAAGCACACGTCGCCGCCGTGGCCGCCAGCTGCGTCGCACACGTCGAGCTGCCACCACTGCGACGGCGGCGTCACGAGTTGCCAGCACTGGTAGAGCGGATGACCCGCGAGCTGCGACCAGAAGCGAACGTGCGCTTCACCGCGAGCGCACTGACGACGCTCGCGGCACACCAGTGGCCCGGCAACCTTCGCGAGCTGGTGATGGTGGTGCGCCACGCCGTCGAGGCCCGCTCCGCTGGCGACATCACCGTCGCCGACCTACCGGAGACCTACCGGCACGGGGTGGAGGCGCGGTCGCTGACGCCGTGGGAGCAGGCCGAGCTCGACGCGATCGTGGCCGCCCTGCGCGAGACGGGCGGCAACAAGCGGCAGGCCGCCGAGCGGCTGGGGATCAGCCGCTCGACGCTCTACAACCGCCTGCGTTCGTTGCGGATCACCATCTGATCCGCAACTACATGTTCTCCGCGCCGTCCTTGATGGCCGCGCGGATCCGCTGGTACGTCCCGCAACGGCAGACGTTGCGGATGTTGTCCATGTCGTCGTCGTTGATCTCATGGCCCGCGTCGCGGGCCTTCCTGACGTGGGCGACGGCGGCCATGATCTGGCCGGGCTGGCAGTAGCCGCACTGCGCGACGTCGTGCTTGAGCCAGGACTCCTGCATCGGGTGGAGGTCCTTGCCGACCGTGGCAGGCAGACCCTCGATGGTGACGACCTCGTCGTTGGGCTTGAGGTCGCCGACCGGCACCGAGCAGATGTTGACCGCCTTGCCGTTGATGTGGGAGGTGCAGGCCTGGCACACGCCGAGCCCGCAGCCGTACTTCGGTCCCTTCACACCAAGGATGTCGCGCAGGACCCACAGCAGGCGGACGTTGCCTGGCACCTCCACCGAGACCCGCTTGCCGTTCAGCTTGAATGTGTGTCGTTCGGGCACGATCGCTCCTTACTTTCCATAAGCTCTGTGACCTTCGCTGTGACCGCTGTAGCTCCCAACCGCCTTAGTAGGCGTGGTCCAGGCCGTTGGTGTGCGACTGGGGGACGGGCGGCTGCGTTGGGAACGGGTGGAACGGCAGTTCGTCGTTGTGGTTGATCGGGAACTCGGTCGGCACCGTGCCGGTGGCTCTGCCGTAGGCGCAGGCGACCGCGGCCATCGCGGGGGCGACGGCGAGCTCACCCGCGCCACCCGGGGTCCGCCGTTCCTCGTAAGTGTCGGGCAGGAAGTGGACGTTGATCTCCCGTGGGGTGTTCCACTGCCGGGTGTAGTAGCCGTTGTCCCAGCTTCCTTCCAGCGGCAGGCCGTCCTTGATGTGGTTGCTGAAGGTCAGCGCGATGGCGATGCCGTCGTTGGTGCCGCCGATCATCATCCCCTCGAACCCGTTCGGGTCGTAGACGTGCGCTGACTGCACGACCACCGTCGCCCTTGTGACGCGCGGGCCGGTGACGTAGCCCTCCTCGGGGGTGGGCACCGGCTTGCGGTTGATGGTCTCGGGTCTGGTGTCGATCTCGACGAGGGTGGCGATGCGGTGCTTGTACTCGTCGGCGATCGCGATGCCCTGCGCCACGCCCTTGGGGAGTTTCCTGCCCCATTCGCCGAGTTCCGCCGCCTTCTTCAGGACCGGGTGGTAGTCGGACTTGGCGTAGGCCAGCCGGAACTCAAGCGGGTCCTTGCCCATCTCCTTGGCCAGCTGGTCGACCATCAGCTCCTGCGCGCACCGCACGTTCGGCGAGTACACGTTGCGCATGCTCGTTGTCCAGAACTCAAGCGGGATCTCGTTGAGCACCGACTCGGTGACGCCGAAGTTGTAGAACGTCTTCGTTGTGAGCTGGTAGATGCTCTGGGCGACCGACAGGTTGCCGAGATCCTGCTTGGCGGCGGTGCCGGTGATGATCTCGCCGAGGCCGTGCCCGAAGTCCGTCTCAACGCTGGTGTGGTGCTGCATGTAGCTGAGCACCTGATCGCCGACGTACGTGGCGCGCACCCTGGACAGCGCCATCGGGTGGGCGCGACCGTGGCGGAAGTCGTCGCTGCGGTGCCACATCAGCCGCACCGGCTTGCGGAACAGCTGGGAAGCCTCGGCGGCGTCCATGGCGGGGTCGTGGAACAGCCGCCTGCCGAAGGAGCCGCCGCCGTGCATGACATGCAGCGTGACGGCGTCCTCTGGCAGCCCGAGCCGCTGTGCGATCTCCTGCATGGCGATGATCGGGATCTTCGACGCGTACCAGATCTCCGCGCTGTCGGAGCGCACGTCCGCGACCGCGAAACCCGTTTCGAGCGGCGTGTTGCTGTTGAAGTAGTTGACGAAGTCGAACTCGAGCACCTTCGCCCCCGGCGCGGCGGGCGGCATCGGGACGGTGGCGTCCTTGAGCTTGTTCAGAACGGTCTCGTCGGACTCCTTGGCAAGCGGTCCCGGGTTCCAGTTCACCTTCAGCGCTCGCACCGCGTCGATGCACTGCCCGAAGGTCATGGCCCGCACGGCGACGCCGTTGGTGATGACGCCGACGTCGGTCACGCCAGGCATCATGGCGACCTCGTCCATGTTCTCCACCGACTTGACGGTCGCCCTGATGTCGGGCCCTCGGTGCACCATGGTCGGCAGCGCCCCGGGGACATCGAGGTCACCCGCGTACACCTTGCGCCCGGTGACCATCTCGAGCGCGTCGACCCGGTTCTGCTTCGTGCCGATGATCGTGTACTCGGACCGTGGTTTCAGCGGGGGCGCCGTGACCGCGGTCGTTGCCATGGCCGCGGCGGCCTCGGCCAGCGAGCCGTAGTCGGCGCTGCGGCCGTCCGGGTGCCGGATCACGCCGTCTCGCACGGTCAGGTCGTCGCGCGACACGCCCCACTGCTTGGCAGCGGTCTCCATCATCCGCTCGCGCGCGACCGCGGCCGCCATCCTGAGCGGCTCCGACTTGGCGTGCAGGTTGTTCGAGCCGCCGGTGAGCTGGTTGAACAGCAGTTCGGGACGAGCATCAGCCAGCGTGACATTGACCTTCCGCAGTGGCGCGGACATCTCCTCGGCGATGACCATGGCCAGCGCGGTAGTGATGCCCTGGCCGTTCTCGGACACCGGCGAGGCGTGGTGGATGGTGCCGTCCTTGTGCACCTCGACCGTGATCAGGTTCGCGGTGGGCCGGGCGGCGTCGGTGAGCGCGTCCGACAGGTCGTAGTGGTCCGCGAGCGCGGGGGTGGGAGGAAGCCCTTCCGCCGCCGCCGTTGGCGGGTTCACGACGTCACCGACGAGGCGCGTCGCGACGACAAGTGTCGGCGCGGCGATCAGATAGCCCAGGAACTGCCGCCGTCCGGTTCCTTCCTGCGTGATGGGTTCCGGCTCCGGCGAAGCGCGGTGAGAAGTCATCATTGTCCTCTCGACAGTTGCGGGTGACCGCGGTCACCCTAAGGGCTGATTCGGCGATCGGACTGTGCAAATCTTGGACACTCTCCTGCCGGTCTCGAGAATTTTGTCGACTGTGTCCGCCGAGCCTGCTTAAGGAGCGCCGTGTTCCCCGCCCGGGACGCTGTGTTCCCCGCTCGGGACGCTGTGTTCGACGTCGGGAATGGGGGACACGACGTCGGGAATGGGGGACACGACGTCGGGAATGGGGGACACGACGTCGGGAACGGGGGACACGGCGCGGGGGAACCCCTGGCTTGCTGTGGTCTGCCGACGCAATACGCTGGTCACCCATGAGCGAGACCTTGTTCGAGCAGATCATCGCGCGAGAAATTCCGGCGGACATCGTGCACGAGACGGACACCACGCTGGCCTTTCGCGACATCAACCCGCGCGCGTCCACGCACGTGCTTGTCGTGCCCAAGACGCGGTACCGCAACGTCGCCGAGCTCGCGGCTGCGGACGCCGGTCTGCTCGCCGACGTCCTCAACACCGCCGCGAAGGTCGCCGAGCAGGAAGGGATCGCCGACAAGGGCTACCGCGTGGTGTTCAACACCGGCGAGGACGCGGGCCAGACCGTGTTCCATGTCCACGCCCACGTGCTCGGCGGCGGCCCGCTCGGACCGGAGGCCAGGGGCTGACGACGCGCGTCGGGCGGCGGGCGGCATCTCGATCCCCACCGGAGCATAGGGCTCACGCCCAGTTAACGTGGCTGCGGAATGTCGGTGGGACCGGCTAGCATCGAGGGCACCGAACGCAGTGTCCACCCGTGACCACATCGCAGAAAGCAGGCCCTCGACACGTGGCAGGAAGCCCCCAGGCGAGCAGCAAGCTCCCCACTGACCCTACGACGACAACAGCGGCCCAAGCGCAGTCACAGTTCACCATCCCGGCGGCGACAGCGCTGACACTGCTCGGTCAGGCGGATGAGAACCTCATCGCCCTTGAGAAGCAGCTCGACGCCGACATCCATGTCAGGGGCAACGAGGTCACGCTCACCGGCGCGCAGGGCGACGTCGCCTTCGCGGAACAGGTGTTCACGGAGCTGCTCGCGCTCGCGGGCAAGGGCCAGCACATCGGCGCCGACGTCGTCCGCCGCACGGTCGGGATGCTCGCTGGTGACAGCTCCGAGTCACCTGCCGACGTGCTGAGCATGAACATCCTGTCCCGGCGGGGCAGGACGATCCGCCCGAAGACGCTCAACCAGAAGCGCTACGTCGACGCCATCGACGAGCACACCGTCGTGTTCGGCATCGGCCCGGCAGGCACCGGCAAGACGTACCTCGCCATGGCCAAGGCGGTGCAGGCGCTGCAGGCCAAGGACGTTAACCGCATCATCCTCACCAGGCCTGCCGTCGAGGCTGGCGAGCGGCTCGGCTTCCTGCCCGGCACGCTGTACGAGAAGATCGACCCCTACCTGCGGCCGCTGTACGACGCGCTGCACGACATGGTCGACCCGGAGTCGATCCCGAGCCTCATTCAATCGGGCACCATCGAGATCGCCCCGTTGGCGTACATGCGTGGCCGCGCGCAACCAGTATCCAGCACGGTGCTGACCCCCGCCGGGTTCCGGCCGATCGGTGAGCTCCAAGTCGGTGACCTCGTCATAGGATCCGACGGTCAGCCGACCCCGGTGCTCGGTGTTTTCCCCCAAGGCGAGAAGGACATCTATCGGGTGACCACCCAGGACGGTGCATCGACGCTGTGCTCGGGCGATCACCTGTGGGCCGTGGCCACCCGCGACGATCGCCGCAGGGGCAAGCCACTCCGCGTGCTCGAGACCCGCGAGATGATCGGGAATCTACGAGCCAACCATTACCACCGCTACGAGCTACCTCTACTCAGCAAACCTGTCGAGTTCCCGCCTCAAGCCGTTCCGATGGATGCTTATGCCCTCGGCCTTTTGCTTGGTGACGGATGTTTGACGGGCTCGACCACTCCTTCGTTCGCTACCGACGATCCGGAACTGGCCGCAGCGCTGGAACACACGAGCGACGGCATCACGGTGCGCGCCAGGGGTGGGGTCGACTACGTCCTCAACCGCGTTCGCGCACCTGGCGACGTCATCACGCTGGAGAATCCGGTCACCGCAGCGCTGCGCGGGCTGGACTTGTGGGGGGGTCGGTCGGAGACGAAGTTCGTGCCGGAGAAGTACCTGTACAACACCTCGGAGGTGCGGCTGTCGGTGCTGCAGGGCCTGCTCGATGCGGACGGCGGCCCTGTCACTCAGGATGGGCGTACGTGCCGGGTCCAGTACTCCACCACGTCCCCACGGCTGCGCGACGACGTGCTCTTTCTGGCGCAGTCCTTGGGCGGCATCGCATACCACCGGTCCCGTGCGGCAGAAGGCCGCAAGCCGGGACACGCCAACGGCAGGGACGTCACCTATCGTCATGACGCCTACGTCATAGACATCCGCCTGCCCGCCGATTTCGCGCCGTTCCGGCTGCGGCGCAAGCTTGACACGTGGGACTCCGCCGGAGGCGGGAGACCGTCGCGTTACATCGACAGCATCGAGCCAGTGGGCACTGATAAGGCGGTGTGCATCCAGGTCGCCGCTGAGGATTCGCTGTATGTCACCGAGAACTTCTTGCTGACGCACAACACGCTGAATGACGCCTTCATCCTCCTTGACGAGGCGCAGAACACCACGCCGGAACAGATGAAGATGTTCCTCACCCGGCTCGGGTTCGGCTCCAAGATCGTCGTCACCGGTGACGTCACGCAGGTCGACCTGCCAGGGGGCCAGCGCAGCGGTCTCCGGGTGGTGCGTGAGATCCTCGAAGAGGTCGACGACGTCTACTTCTCGACGCTGGGCTCGAGCGACGTGGTGCGACACCGGCTGGTCGGTGACATCGTCGACGCCTACGAGAAGTGGCAGGCCGAACGCGACGCAGAGGACGGCGACGCGCAGCCGCAAGGCAAACGCGGCAAGAACAGCACCGCCAGCGACGGCGTGAAAGGTGACGGGTGAGCATCGAGATCGCGAACGAGTCGGGGATCGACGTCGAGGACGAGACGATCGTCGACGTCGCCCGGTTCGCGCTTGACCGCATGGAGGTCAGCCCGCTCGCGGAGCTGTCCATCGCGCTCGTCACGCTCGATGTGATGGAAGAGCTGCACGAACGCTGGATGGACCTGCCGGGCCCCACCGATGTGATGGCCTTCCCGATGGACGAGTACAACGTGCGCAGGCCGGACGCGCCTGAGCCGTCGGCAGCGCTGCTCGGGGACATCGTGCTGTGCCCCTCGTTCGCCAAGAGCCAGGCGAAACAGGCCGGGCACGCCCTGCTCGACGAGCTGCACCTGCTCACCGTGCACGGCGTGCTGCACCTGCTCGGCTACGACCACGCCGAGCCGGAGGAAGAACGCGAGATGTTCGGGCTGCAGCAGCGCATCCTGGCCGACTACGCCGACGCCATCGTGGACGCCCGGCGCAGGAACGCGCAGCGCAGCGCGGACGAACGGCTGCTGGGCATCGTCGGACTCGACGAGCCGCGCGGCTCTGCCGAGAGTTGACCCCGGCGGCGTCATGACCACTTCCGCGGTACTCGTGGTACTTGCGGTGACCCTTGTGCTGGCCGGCGGGCTGTTCGCGGCGGCGGACTCGGCCATCAGCGCTGTCTCGCGCGCCCGCATCGCCGGGCTGGTCCGAGCTGGCGCGACGGGCTCGCGCCAGCTCGCCGCCGTCGTTGACGAACGCAGCAGGCACATCAACCTGCTGTTGCTGCTGCGGCTGGGCTGCGAGCTGACCGCGACGGTGATGCTGACCGTGGTGATGCTGCGCTGGATCGACCCGGAATGGCTGGCGTTGGTCACCGCGGCAGGCGTGATGCTCGTCGTCAGCTACGTGTTGGTCGGTGTCGGCCCGCGCACCATCGGCCGGCAGCATCCGTACTGGGTCGGCCTCGCCGTTGCGGGGCCGGTGCGGGTGCTCGGGTTCCTGCTCGGCCCGCTGAGCAGGCTGCTGATCGTGCTTGGCAACGCCATCACCCCGGGTAAGGGCTTCCGGCAGGGCCCGTTCACCACTGAGGTCGAGGTCCGCGAGCTGGTCGACCTCGCGCAGGAGCGCGGTGTCGTTGAGGACGCCGAGCGCCAGATGATCCACTCGGTGTTCGAGCTGGGTGACACCGTGGCTCGCGAGGTGATGGTGCCGCGCACCGAGATCGTCTGGATCGAGCGCACCAAGACCGTGCGGCAGGCGCTGGCGTTGTCGCTGCGCACCGGGTTCAGCCGGATTCCAGTGATCGGTGAGAACGTCGATGACATCGTCGGCGTCGCCAACATCAAGGACCTGGTCGCCGCCAGCATGGAACCCGGCGGCGACACGCGGCCGGTGGCCCAGGTGATGAACCCGGGCACGTTCGTGCCCGACTCGAAGCGGCTCGACGCGCTGCTGCGGGCGATGCAGGTCTCCCGCAATCACGTCGCCATCGCCGTCGACGAGTACGGCGGCACGGCTGGCCTGCTCACCATCGAGGACATCATCGAGGAGATCGTCGGCGAGATCACCGACGAGTCCGACATCGAGGAGCGACCCCCGGTGGAGTACCTCGCGCGGGACGCGGTGCGGGTGTCGGCGCGGCTCGGCGTGGACGACCTCGGCGAGCTGTACGGCGTCGACTTCAGCGAGCACGACGTGGAGACCGTGGTGGGCCTGCTCGCGCAGCGGCTGGGTAGAGTCCCGTTGCCGGGGGCGGAAGCCGAGGTCGCTGGCCTGCGGCTGCACGCGGAGGGCGGCAAGGACCGCAGGGGCCGCATGCGGATCAGCACCGTCGTGGTGCGCCCAGTAGCCCCCGAAGTGAGCCTCGCGGCCAACGGGATCGGATCCCAACAGAACCACACCGACCGTGGTGAGTGAGACGAGTAGGAGCGTTGCGGATGGCCGAGCAGATCCAGCTCGACGACGAGGATGCCAAGATCGTGACCCTGGCGCGGTCCTCCCGTGCTCGCACGCAGGCCGCCGAGGGCGCCGCGGTCCGCGACACCGACGGCAGGACCTACGCCGCGGCCACGGTGGCGCTGCCCTCGCTGTCGCTGACGGCGTTGCAGGCCGCGATCGCCGCCGCCGTGTCCAGCGGTGCGGAGGGCATCGAGGCGGCGGCCGTCGTCACCGGCGGCGAGGTGTCGCAGGAGTCGGTGGCCGCGGTGCGCGACCTCGCCGAGAAGGCGCCGATCTACGTCGCCGACGGGCGCGGCACGGTCACCGAGGTCCTGGAGTGAGCGAGCCGCACCGCTCGGGGTTCGCGTGCTTCGTCGGCAGGCCCAACGCGGGCAAGTCGACACTGACCAACGCGCTGGTCGGCACCAAGGTCGCGATCACGTCCAGCAAGCCGCAGACCACCCGGCACGCCATCCGCGGCATCGTGCACCGGCCGGACGCGCAACTGATCATCGTCGACACCCCCGGTTTGCACCGTCCGAGGACGCTGCTCGGCCAGCGGCTCAACGATCTGGTCTACGCGACCTGGTCCGAGGTCGACGTCGTCGGGCTGTGTGTGCCTGCCGACGAGAAGATCGGGCCAGGCGACCGCTACATCGCCGGTGAGCTGCGCAAGGTCGCCAAGCGGACCCCGGTGATCGGTGTGGTCACCAAGACCGACCTGACGCAGCGGGACCAGGTCGCCGCGCAGCTCGTCGCGATGCAGGAGTTGCTCGACTTCGCCGAGATCGTGCCGGTGTCGGCCAAGGACGGCTTCCAGCTCGACGTCCTCGCCGACCTGCTGGTGACGCGGCTGCCCGAGGGTCCTGAGCTGTATCCCGGCGGGGAGCTGACCGACGAGCCGGAGCAGACGCTGGTCGCTGAGCTGATCCGGGAGGCGGCGCTGGAAGGCGTCCGCGACGAGCTGCCGCACTCGCTGGCGGTGACCATCGAGGAGATGCTGCCGCGTGAGGGTCGCGACGACCTGCTCGACGTCCATGCGTTCCTCTACGTGGAAAGGCCCAGCCAGAAGGGCATCATCCTGGGGCACAAGGGGCAGCGGCTCAAGCAGGTCGGCACCCAGGCGCGCAAGCAGATCGAGAACCTACTCGGCAGCAAGATCTACCTCGACCTGCACGTGAAGATCGCCAAGGACTGGCAGCGCGACCCCAAGCAGCTCCGCCGCCTCGGCTTCTGAGCTCAGCGGCCGCGGCGCCGGTGCCGCCGCGCGTGCAGGGCGCGTTTGAGCAGCGAGTCGTGTTCGTCCGATGCCTCGTCGCCGCTCAGCGTCCGCTCCATCCTGGACAGCGTGTCGTGCACGGTGCGCCACAGCGGAAAGAACGCGCCGACAAGGGGGTGTCGGGCCGGCAGCGTGCCGTCTGACTCGTCGGTGAGCGCCCTGGCTACGCGCAGCGTCTCCTCGTCGTGAAGGACGATGTGGACCTCGTCGTCGACGACGCGCAGCTCCATACGCTCGGCGGCGAGCAGTTCGGGGGTCGCGTCCGTGGTCTGATCCAGCTGCAGCTCGCCGCTTTTCGCGGTGATCGACTCGACGTCGACGCCCAGTTCGGCGAGGATCCGCATGGCCATGCTTCCCTCCGCCTCCGCCAGCGCGGTCAGCAGGTGGTGGCTGGCTAGCGGTGAGCCCGCTGCGAGTTGCTCGGCGCGCGACAGCGCCACCACGACCGCAGGAGATCGTGGCGCCTCCGGATCGGCCGATTCGCCGTCGAGCATGCCGACGATGACCTTGCGCGCCCTGGTGAGGTCCACTCCGAGCCTGGTCAGGACCTGTGCTGCGACTCCTTCACCCTCGCGGATCAGTCCCAGCAGGATGTGCTCTGTGCCGATGTAGTTGTGCTTGAGCTGCAGCGCCTCCCGCAGCGCGAGGTTCATCACCTTCTTCGCGCGTGGCGTGAACGGGATGTGGCCCCTCGGCTCCTCGTTGCCGTGCCCGACTATCTCGTCGATCTGCGCGCGGACCGCGTCCGCCGTGATGCCGAGCGATGCCAGGGCCTTCGCGCCGACTCCCGCGTGCTCGTGGAGCAGGCCGAGCAGGATGTGCTCTGTGCCGATGTAGTTGTGCTTGAGCCCTCGGGCCTCGTCCTGGCCATGTACCACGACGGCGCGCGCTCGGTCGGTGAATCGCTCGAACATGCTTCCATCATCGAAACCCTGTCAATACACTGCTACTGATAGGGATACCGTGTTCGTGGGGAGGGGCCGTGTCTGCGACACCGTCAGCGTGGGACGACCGCATCGCACGGTGGCGTGACGAGCTGAAGCTGTTCGCCGAGCTGGATGATGTGCACTGGGTGCCGCTCGCCGAGGCGGAGAACGAGACAGGGGTGTCCCGTTCGGCGTTGCGTGCCTGGTATCGCAACGGCGAGGTTCGGTCCCGACTGGTCGACGGCCCGCACGGCCCGCAGCGGCTGGTGCCCCTGGACGAGGTGCTCGAGCGCGCGGAGCGGTCACCCCGTATCCGCCGCCGCGCTGAGCGGGAGATCAGCCTCGAGGCGCAGGTCGCGCTGTTGCGCCGTCGGGTTGACGAGCTTGAGTTGCGGCTGGCCGCCCTCGAAGGCCGGGAGTCCCGCGAGTAGCGCTCCGGTTGACAGCGGCTACCGGCGTCGTCATGCTGTCACTTGTTGGCATGTTGTCAACAGTCCGGCTTGAAGGGGTGGGTGAGCGCTCATGCGCCGTTCCCAGCAGCTCAGTACCAGCGCGCTCGGGGACGAGATCCACGGCGCGGCGCTGCTCGCGGGTGGCGCGAACGTCATCATGCAGCTGGCACGCAAGCCAGTGGGCCACGGCGTGATGTACAGCCCGGTGGCCTCGGGCAACATCTGGGAACACCCGATCAAACGCACCCGGACCACCCTGGCGTACCTCATGACGGCGATGCGTGGCACGGAAGGGGAACGCCGTGCGCTGCGCAAGCAGATCGACCGCGTGCACGCCCATGTGCGCTCCGGGCCGGACGCCGAGATGCCCTACAACGCCCTCGACCCCGAGCTCCAGTTGTGGGTGGCCGCTTGCCTCTACCGGGGCGTTGAGGACTCCTACCAGGCGTTCGTCGGCGACCTGGACGACGCCACCGCCGACGCGCTGTACCAGGACGGCAAACACCTCGGCACCACGCTCCAGGTCAGGGAGGAGTCGTGGCCCTCGGATCGGAACGCTTTCGAAGAGTATTGGACCAAGGGGCTCGCGCTGATCGACGTCGACGAGCCCACCCGCGAGTATCTGCTCGGTATCGCGCGGCTGCGGTTCTACGGGCGTCCGGTGTCCTGGCTGCTCGGTGGGTTCGGCGAGTTCGTCACCACCGGGTTCCTGCACCCGACGTTCCGTGACGCCCTGCGGTTGCGCTGGGACGACCGCAAGCAGCGCCGGTTCGACGCGCTGCTGCGCGCGATCCGGCTGGTGAACCTGGTACTGCCAAGGATGTTCCGGGAGTTCCCGCTCAACCTGGTGTGGTGGGACACGCGCAGGCGGCTGCGCACCGGCAAGCCGGTGATCTGACCGCGTGGCCATCACCCCATACACCCGACGGAGTGGGATGATCGGGGTGTGGCCCATCTGTATCGCGACACCGGTGTGGTGCTGCGTGTGCACAAGCTCGGCGAAGCCGACCGCATCATCACGCTGCTGACGCGCAAGTACGGCAAGCTGCGTGCGGTCGCCAAGGGCGTGCGCCGCACGTCGTCGCGGTTCGGCGCGCGGCTGGAGCCGTTCGGCCACGTCGACGCGCAGTTCTACCCCGGCCGCACGCTGGACGTCATCACGCAGGTGACCACGGTGGACGCCTTCGCGGTCGGCATCGTGTCGGACTATCAGCGCTACACATCGGCCAGCGCGATCGCGGAGACCGCCGACCGGCTCGCCGCGGAGGAGGGCGAACCGGCGCTGCGGCTGTACCTGCTGGTCGTCGGGGCGCTGCGGGCGCTCGCGGAAGGTCAGCGCGACTCCTCGCTGGTGCTGGACGCCTTCCTGCTGCGCGCGATGGCGTTCGCGGGGTGGGCGCCCGCCGTATCGGAGTGCGCCCGCTGCGGGCTGCCAGGCCCGCACACGGCGTTCAGCGTGCAGGCAGGCGGGCTGGTGTGCGCCCGGTGCAGGCCGGCGGGCGCGGTCAGTCCTTCGCCCGAGGTCATCGGCCTGCTCGCGGCGCTGCTGCACGGCGACTGGGACGAGGCGGACGCGACGGCGCAGGGTACCCGCCGCGACGCAAGTGGCCTGGTCGCCGCGCACCTGCAATGGCATCTGGAGCGTCAGTTACGCTCACTGCCGCTGGTTGAGCGGCGAGTACGGCAGGGAGGACCCCTGGACGTCGAAACGGCGAGCGGAGGCTGAGAGTGCGGCGTAGCCGTCACGACCCGGGTACACCCGGTATCAAGGCACCGGACCCCCATCCGTCCGGGGCGCGCCCGCCGGACATCCCCGCCGAGTTCCTGCCGCGGCACGTCGCCCTGGTGATGGACGGCAACGGCCGCTGGGCCAACCAGCGCGGGCTGCCCCGCATCGAGGGGCACAAACGTGGCGAGGCCGTCATGATCGACGTCGCGAGCGGCGCGGTCGAGCTCGGCGTCAAGTGGCTGTCGGTGTACGCGTTCTCCACCGAGAACTGGAAGCGCAGCCCCGACGAGGTGCGCTTCCTGATGGGATTCAACCGCGACACCATCCGCCGCCAGGTCGACTACCTCGGCTCCATCGGCGTGCGCATCCGGTGGGCTGGTCGGCGTCCGAAGCTGTGGCGCAGCGTCATCAAGGAGCTGCAGGCCGCCGAGGAGAAGACCCGGCACAACACGAAGCTGAACATGACCATGTGCGTGAACTACGGTGGTCGTGCCGAGATCGGTGACGCCGCCCGCCGGATCGCCGAGCTCGCCGCGAAAGGCGAGATCAACCCGGCGAAGGTGGACGAGCGCACCGTCGCGAAGTACCTGTACCAGCCGGAGATGCCCGACGTGGACCTGTTCCTGCGGCCGTCTGGGGAGCAGCGGACGTCGAACTTCCTGCAGTGGCAGTCGGCCTACGCCGAGTTCGTGTTCCAGGACACGCTGTTCCCCGACTTCGACCGCTCCCACCTCTGGCAGGCCTGCCTGGAGTACGCCAAGCGTGACCGGCGCTTCGGGGCCGCCCGCGACGCCGTGGAAGAGAGACAACGATGAGTACCGAGGCCACCAAGACCGCCGAGCTGCTGGCGAACGCCAAGGCAGCACTTGAGCGCTACATCGAGGTGCACGTCGACGACGACGGCGCGCTGACCTTCCGGCACTCCGACGTGCCGTGTGCGGTGCAGGCCGTGCGCCTCGCCGAGGGGCTGACGGTGCTCAGCCTGACGTGTGTGGTCGCATGGGACCTGCCCGACGAGCCGTCGCTGGCGGTGTCGGCGGCCGAACGCGCTGGTCAGGGGCTGTTCGGCACGCTGGGCGTCGTGCACACCGAGACCGGCCTCGACGTCACCCTGCGCTACGCCTTCCCCGCCGACGGGCTGGAGGAGACGCCGCTGGGCACGCTGCTGATGCTGGTGGTCTCCACCGCGTCGCAGTTGCGTTCTGACCTGCTCGGGATGGCCAACGGCGAGCAGCAGTAGTCGCGCGTTAGCGGGCGTACTGGCGCGGCTACGCACCGCTACACGCCTCAAGCCGCGGCGCAGGCCGAGCAGGTGCCGACGATCTCAACGGTGTGACT
>WHUD01000169.1 GCA_009377385.1 Actinophytocola sp. | reverse complement strand
AACAACACCCCGCGAGGCGAACTCCCCACCCAGCGACCACCCACCATTCTGATGCATCCGCCTAAAACGGCGACGCACTCTCAGCCAGGGCGGACAGCGCGCCCGAGATCCGGGCGCGTGCGAGCCGCCACAGCCCGGTGCCGAGCGAGACCCGGGCGACGCCGAGCTTGGTGAGCATCGCCAGGTCGGGACCGTCGGGCAGGTAGGTCGCGTTCACCGGAGCCGGGCTGACCGCGGACACGAACTCACCCAGCACATCAGCGGAGCGAACATGGATCGGATACACGCAGTCGGCACCCGCGTCGAGATAGGCACGGGCTCGCTCAACGGCGTCTGGCAGCGCGGCGCGTTCGTCATCGACACCCCGAGCGCCGAGGAACGAGTCGATCCTGGCGTTCACGACGAGCAGGTCACCGGAGTGCTCCTTCACCGAGGCCAGCAGCGCGGCGTTCTCGGCGGCCGAGCGCCGCCGCCCCTCCTGCTGGTCGGTGTCCTCGATGTTGCATCCGGCGGCGTCCGTCTCGGCCAGCCGGTCGGCAAGCTCCAACGCCGACAAGCCATAGCCGGACTCCACGTCGACGGTCAGCGGGACGTCGACGGCGGCCGCGATCCGGGCCGCGACGTCGAACATCTCCCCCGGCGATACCTGCTCGCCATCGGCGTAACCAAGCGATGCCGCGACGGCGGCCGAACTCGTCGCGACGACCGGGAACCCGGCGTCGACGACAAGCCGGGCGCTATCGGCATCCCAGGCGTTGGGCAGCACCAGCGGGTCGCCGGGAACGTGCAGCACGCGCAACCGCTCTGCGCTCATGGTCTCCCCTCTCGTCGGCGACGATGTCTCGTCAGTAGCGATGTCTCGTCGGCAGTGATGCTCTGTGGCAAATGATGTCAGTGCCGTAGCGCGGCCAGCAGCTCGTCGGCGGCCGAGTACGGGTCGATCTCGGCGTCGACGACGCGCTTGCTCAGCAACTCCAGAGCCTCGCCGCCGCGCAGGTCGGCCAGTTCGGCGCGCAGTTGCCGCATCGCGATCGCCTCGACCTCGGTGCGCGCGCGGGCTAGACGGCGTCGGGTGAGCTCGCCACTGGCGGCAAGCCACTCCCGGTGTTCGCCCAGCGCCCGCATCACGTCGTCGGCACCACTGCCGGTGGTGGCGACGGTCGGCACGATCGGCTGCCGCCACGACGCGCCACGGATACCCCGGCGGCTGAGCGCGATCATGTTCTTGACGTCCTTGATCGTGGCGTCCGCGCCATCGCGGTCGGCCTTGTTGACCACGAACAGGTCGGCGATCTCCAGCACGCCCGCCTTCGCGGCCTGGATGCCGTCACCCATGCCGGGCGCGAGCAGCACCATGACGGAGTCCGCCAGCGTGACGACGTCCACTTCGGACTGCCCTACGCCCACGGTCTCGATCAGCACGACGTCGAAGCCTGCCGCGTCGAGCACCCGCACCGACTGCGGCGTCGCCAGCGTGAGACCACCCAGATGGCCGCGGGTGGCCATCGACCGGATGAACACGCCCTCGTCGGTGGCGTGCTCGGTCATCCTGATCCGGTCACCGAGCAGGGCCCCGCCGGAGAACGGCGAGGACGGATCGATCGCCAGCACCGCCACCCGTTTGCCCTCCGCCCGCAACGCACCGAGCAGCATCGACGTCGTCGTGGACTTGCCGACGCCGGGCGGCCCGGTCAGCCCGATCACCCAGGCGTTGCCGGTGTGCGGGGTCAGCTCCCGCAGCACGTCGCGCAGGGCCGGGTGGGCGTCCTCGACCAGCGAAAGCAGCCGCGCCACCGCGCGCGGCTGTCCCTCGCGGGCATGGCCGATCAGATCCTCGATGTCCAGCGAGGCCACGAAATCCTTTCCGTGCGTGACGGACTGGGGCAGGTACGAACCCAGGCCTACGGCACGCGCACGACGAGCGCGTCGCCCTGACCGCCACCGCCGCACAGCGCACCGACACCCGTGCCGCCGCCGCGACGGCGCAGCTCGTGCACCAAGTGCACGATCAGCCGCGCCCCGGACGCCCCGATCGGGTGACCGAGGGCGATCGCGCCGCCGTTGACGTTGACCTTGTCGTCGGCGATGCCCAGCTCGCGCGTCGAGACAAGGCCCACGGCGGCGAACGCCTCGTTGATCTCCACCAGGTCCACCGCGCCGACGTCGATGCCTTGCTTGGCCAGCGCGGCCTTGGTCGCGTTGGCGGGCTGCTCGTGCAGGCTGGCGTCCGGGCCGGCGACGACACCGTGTGCGCCGATCTCGGCCAGCGGTTCGACGCCAAGCTCTGCGGCCTTCGCCGCGCTCATGACGACGACGGCGGCGGCGCCGTCGGAGATCTGCGAGGCCGAACCCGCGGTGATTGTGCCATCGGAGGAGAACGCAGGGCGCAGCTTGCCCAGCCCGTCGGCGGTGGTGTCGGCGCGTACGCCCTCGTCGGTGGTGAACGTTGTCGGCTCGCCTTTGCGCTGCGGGATCGACACCGGCGCAAGCTCCGCATCGAACCGGCCCTCGGCGATCGCGGCGGCTGCCTTCTGGTGCGACGCGGCGGCGAAGGCGTCCTGCTCCTCGCGGTTCAGCCCGTAGCGGGAGTTGTACTTCTCGGTGGACGACCCCATCGCGACCTGGTCGAACGCGCAGAACAGCCCGTCGTAGGCCATGTGGTCGACCAGCGTGGTGTCGCCGTACTTGAACCCGGAGCGCGACTTTGGCAGCAGGTGCGGCGCCTGCGTCATCGACTCCTGACCACCGGCGACGATGATGTCGAACTCACCCGCACGGATGAGCTGGTCGGCCAGCGCGATGGCGTCGAGACCGGACAGGCAGACCTTGTTGATCGTCAGCGCGGGGATGTCCATCGGGATGCCCGCGTTGACGGCGGCCTGCCGCGCCGGAATCTGGCCAGCGCCAGCGGTGAGCACCTGACCCATGATCGTGTACTGCACCGCGTCGGGCGACACTCCGGCGCGCTCCAATGCCGCTTTGATGGCGACCCCGCCGAGCTGTGCGCCCGAGAAGTCCTTCAACGACCCCAATAGACGTCCGATCGGCGTACGAGCGGCACCAACAATCACGGATCCGGCCACAACTAGCCTCCAAGTCTCTGCGTCTCCTCACAGCGACCATACCGGTAGCGCACGGCGTCACGAAGCATCCGTGAGCATGACCGCTTCCGGCAACCGGTAGAGATAACCCGACAGGCATGGGCAACCGGTAGAGATAATGTGACAGGCATGAACGACGCGCTGCGAGACATCAAGCCCCTAGTCACCGCCATCGACCACGTCGGCATCGCGGTGCCCGACCTGGACGAGGCGATCACGTTCTACCGCGACAACTTCGGGCTGGCGGCCACCCACATCGAGACCAACGAGGAGCAGGGCGTGCGGGAGGCCATGCTGCACGCGCCAGGCGACGACGACGGCACCGCCGTCCAGCTGCTGGCCCCGCTGACCCCGGACTCCACGATCGGCAAGTTCATCGACCGCAGCGGTCCCGGCCTGCAGCAGCTCGCATACCGGGTGGCCGACATCGACGCGGCGGCGAACACACTGCGGGACAACGGATTGCGACTGCTGTACCCGGAGGCCAAGCGGGGCACGGCGGGCAGCAGGGTGAACTTCGTGCACCCCAAGGACGCGGGCGGCGTGCTCGTTGAGCTTGTCGAGCCTGCCGCCCACTGACCTCGGGATTTACCAAGAAGACCGAAAGTAAGTCGACTGGCACACTCGCCTGACCTGCCAGTCAGGCTTACTTTCGGTCGGATTGGTATCTACCGGCGCAGTTACCTCAGTGCTGACCAGCGATGCGGTGAGCGCTGGTGGCGACGGGCAGCGCCGCCACGCCGACCGCGACAGTGAGCGCACCGATCACCCAGGACGCCCACGCCGCGCCGGTCATGTCCGTGTAGCTCATGACCCACGGCGCGATGAACGCCAGCACACCGAGCCCGACCTGCACCCATTCGCCGTAGACCATGCCCGGCATGGCCAGCGAGGCGAGGCCGTCGAGCGCGATGAGCGCACCGAGGATGATCATGGTCCACAGCGCCGTCGTCGACGTGTCAACCACGATCGGGGACAGCACAAACAGCACGCCGAGCACAACCTCGCCCCAGTCATGGGGCCGTGTCCATGCCTTGACCGACTGCGACATCGCCAATCACCTCCGAAGTGTTCGGTGTCGCTGCCGTCATAATCCGCCTGTTTTGCACGCTTTACCAGGTGGGAGCGGTAGATGTTGGATCACAACACGGACAATGTTCGGGGTTGTCGCCGTAACCTAACCCGGTGACATTGACAGTCACTTAAGCCATTACTGATCAGTAGCTTTCCCCTGCCCGTTCATGGTTCAATCCCGGAAGGGAACCCAGCCGCCGCCCACGCCAGCCACGGAGGCCATTCATGGTGCAGCAAGTCCTCGACGCCATCCTCGCGAACGAACTCGACGCGATCGGCTCGCTCGACGTCCCCGAGCATTACCGGGGCGTCACCGTGCATGCCGACGAGTCCGACATGTTCGAGGGAATGCCGAGCAGCGACAAGGACCCGCGCAAGTCGCTGCACGTCGACGACGTCGCCACGCCGGAGCTCGGACCGGGCGAGGCCCTGGTCGCGGTCATGGCAAGCGCGATCAACTACAACACGGTGTGGACGTCGATCTTCGAGCCGCTGCCGACGTTCAAGTTCCTGCAGCGCTACGGCAAGATCTCGCCGCTTGCCAAGCGCCACGACCTGCCGTACCACGTGGTCGGCTCTGACCTGTCCGGCGTGGTGCTGCAAACGGGACCTGGAGTGCACAACTGGCAGCCTGGCGACACCGTCGTCGCTCACTGCCTTTCGGTCGAGCTGGAAGGCCCTGACGGGCACAACGACACGATGCTGGACTCCGAGCAGCGCATCTGGGGCTTCGAGACCAACTTCGGCGGGCTGGCGGAGCTCGCGCTGGTCAAGGCGAACCAGCTGATGCCGAAGCCGGCGCACCTGACGTGGGAGGAGGCGGCGTCACCCGGTCTGGTGAATTCGACGGCTTACCGGCAACTCGTCTCCCGCAACGGCGCGGACATGAAGCAGGGCGACGTCGTGCTGATCTGGGGCGCATCGGGCGGGCTCGGCTCGTACGCCACGCAGTACGCGCTCAACGGCGGCGCGATCCCGGTGTGCGTGGTCTCCAGCGAGGAGAAGGCCGAGATCTGCCGTGCGATGGGCGCGGAGCACGTCATCGACCGCAACGCCGAGGGCTACCGGTTCTGGCAGTCCGAGACCGAGCAGGATCCGAAGGAGTGGAACCGCTTCGGGAAGAAGATCCGCGAGCTGACCGGCGGTGAGGATCCGGACATCGTGTTCGAGCACCCCGGCAAGGAGACTTTCGGCGCGTCTGTCTACGCCGCGCGCAAGGGCGGCACGATCGTGACCTGCGCGTCGACGTCCGGCTACATGCACACCTACGACAACCGCTACCTGTGGATGAACCTGAAGCGCATCATCGGGTCGCACTTCGCGAACTACCGCGAGTCGTGGGAGGCCAACCGGCTGATCGACAAGGGCCTGATCCACCCGACGCTGTCCAAGACGTACTCGTTGGAGGAAACCGGGCAAGCCGCACTCGACGTCCACCGGAACGCCCACCAGGGCAAGGTCGGCGTGCTCTGCCTCGCGCCTGAGGAGGGTCTCGGGGTTACGAACCCGGAGAAGCGGGAACGCCACCTGGCGGGGATCAACCGGTTCCGAGGAATGTGAGAACTGCTTGCAGGTTCGAGCCGTTGGATACTGAGAACTGCTTGCGGGTACGAACCATCTGGCACCGTCGGGTACGAATTGCGCACCGCCGGGTGAAACAGCAGAGCGTAACGAGGTAGCGTGTCGCCATGAGTCTCGGTGAGGAACAGGATCTGGTACCTCTCGGCGCGGGCTTCGACGTCGTCCGGCGCGGCTACAGCCCCAGTCAGGTCAACGAGCACCTTGAGGAGCTCGACGCCAACCTCAAGATGATCACGTCAGACCGGGACGCCGCGATCTCGCAGGCGGGCGATCTCGCCCGGCAGCTCGAGATGGCGCGCACCGAGATCAACGACCTCAGGAGCGAGGTCGAGACGCTCTCGCTGCCACCGACCGAGATCGAAGGACTCTCGGCGCGGCTGCGCAGGATGGTGCGGCGGGCGCAGGACGAGGCGTCAGACACCCGCGCGAGGGCGGAGGCCGAGGCCAGCCACATCAGGGCGAAGGCCGAGGCCGACGCCACCGCCATGCGGACTCGCTACGACCAACTGCTCGCCGACCTGGACGCGCGGCGCCAGGACATGGAGAACGAGCACCGCGAGGTGATGGACAAGGCGCGCGCCGAGGCGCAGGAGATCCTCAACCACGCGCAGGAGGAACGCCTGCAGCTCGACCTTGAGGCGGAAGAACGCCGCACCAAGGTCGAAGAGGACTTCGAGATCGCCATGGCGACCCGGCGTTCCGAGGCCATGCGGCAGCTCGCCGAGCAGGAAGCCGCGAGCAAGGCCGAGGCGGAGCGCAGGCTGCGCGACGCAACCGACGAGGCCAAGCGGATCCGCGAACAGGTCGCGCAGGAGCAGGCCGACCACAACGCCGACGTCGAGAAGCGGCACCGCGACTCCGTCGAGGACGCCAACCGCCGCAAGCAGGAGTCCATCACCGAGGCCAACGCCAGGCTCGCGGAAGCGACCGACGCAGCCAACCGCAGGGTGGCCGAGGCGACCGAGACCGCCAACCGCAGGATCAACCACGCGGCCGACCGGGTGGAGGAGATGCGGACGCTGCGCGAGGACATCGCGGGCCAGATCAAGGCGATCCGCTCGGTCATCTCGGACGCCGACACACTGCTGAACAAGGCGGTGACGACGGCGGGCACGCAGGACGAGGTCGCCGCTGGCGACGGGCAGGCGCAGGAGAACTCCGACGAGCCGGGGGCCGACGCCGAGGCGCATGCCGCCGATGATGCGGAGCGCACCGGAAGGGCCGAGGCGGAGTCCGACGGCGACACGAGCGACGTCGCGACCGGGCAGCAGGCCAACGGCATCTCGGCAACCGTCGCCGCAGGGCAGGATGAGCCGTCGACGTCGGTCAACGGCAGGGCGGAGCAGTCCGGCATCGCGCGCTGAACACGCGGGTTTGTCCTGCGGTGACAACCCTCGCAACCTGACACGCGCGGACTCGTTGTCCGAACAGCACACGGCGGCCCGTACCGCTAGTCTCTGCTGGCGAGCAGTACCCGCCGAAGGCACCAGCGCAGGTACCCGGATTCCGCGTCACGCCCACGATACAGGAGGAGCTTCATGGTCGCCTACAAGACCATCGTTGTCGGAACGGATGGTTCACGGTCTTCCTATGCGGCCGTCGACCGCGCAGCCGCCGTGGCCGCCGCAAGCGATGCCACGCTCGTCATCGCATGCGCCTACTTCCCCGCGCGGCAAGAGGACGTCAACAAGGCGCAGGACGTGCTCGGCGACGAGGCGTACCAGGTCGTCGGCTCAGCGCCAGCGGAGGACACGCTGCACACCGCGCGGGAGCGTGCCGTTGGGCAAGGCGCGAAGCAGGTGGAGACGATGCCGGTGCAGGGTGAGCCGGTCGCGACGCTGCTGAAAGTGCTCAAGGACCACTCCGCCGACCTGCTCGTGGTCGGTAACCGCGGCCTGAACACGCTCGCCGGCCGCATCCTCGGCTCCGTGCCGTCCGAGGTAGCGCGCAAGTCGAGCACCGACGTCCTGATCGTCCACACGACCTGAGCCTCGATGGCAGCGAGCACCCCCGACCAGACCGGAGGGGCCGCAGCGCGCAACGATCTGCAGGCGCGGGTGGAAGCCGTCCTGCTCGGCGGCGAGCGCAAGTACAACCGGCTTGAGGTCGCCGAGCGGGCGGGTGTCCCGCCGGAGCGCACCGCGATGCTGTGGCGCGCCCTCGGCTTCGCTGGAGCAGCCGACGACGATGTGGTGTTCACCGACGCCGACGTCGAGGCGGCGCAGATCGCCAATGGGTTCCTCGAATCGGGGCTGATCGACGAGAAAACCGACACCGCGATGACCCGTGCGCTGGGGCATCACCTCTCCCGGCTCGCCGAGTGGCAGGTGCAGCTGGTGACGTCCTGGCTGGAGCAGCGGCCGGACGTCGCCGAGTCGGAGGAGCAGTTCGCGCAGCTCGTTGAGGCGTCGGTGCCCGCGATCGAGCGGCTGCAGAACTACGTCTGGCGCAGGCACCTCGCCGCGTACTCCGGCAGGGCGCTGGCGACCGGCGCGCAGCTGGAGACCCGCAGCCAGGCCGTCGGGTTCGTGGACATGGTCGGCTACACGCGAATGACGCGCCGGGTCGACCGCGACCAACTGAGCACGCTGCTGGAAGGTTTCGAGGCGCTGGCCACCGGGGTGATCGCCGAGCACCACGGGCACATCGTGAAGATGATCGGCGACGAGGTGCTGTTCGTCTCCGACAGCCCGGTCGAGGCCGCCGAGATCGCGCTCACCCTGACCGAGCAGGCCGAGACCGACGAGGACATCCCCGAGGTCCGCGCCGGGCTGGCGTACGGGCGGATCCTCAGCCGGTTCGGTGACGTCTACGGCTCCGTGGTCAACATGGCCGCCCGGCTCACCTCCGCCGCCCGGCCAGGCACCGTGCTGATCGACAAGGAACTCGGCGACGCCCTCTCCGGCCGCGAGGAGTTCGCACTCCGAAGCAAGCGCCCGATCTCCGTGCGGGGGTACAAGCGCCTGAAGCCTATGGTGCTCCGCCGGGCCTGAGCGCGCGCGGCCGGTGCGCCCGGCGTGCGTCGTGTCCCCCGCTCCCGACGCTGTGTGCGTCGTTCCGGGCGTCGTGTCCCCCGTTCCGGGCGCCGTGTGCGTCGTTCCGGGCGCCGTGTGCGTCGTTCCCGACGCCGTGTGCGTCGTTCCCGACGCTGTGTCCTTGACGATAACTACTCCGCGCCCATACGGTACCAATAAGTGAACTTGTCGTTTGTTCTAACGAAATATCTTCGCATGAGCACGCCGGTGCCGGGGCGGCCGCAGCGTACTGCGCTTCAACGACCAGCGATCGATCTTTCCGCAGTGACGTGCCTAGTGATGTCAAGCGCCCCACCATGAGGAGGCCACAGTGACAGCCAACGACATC
>WHUD01000168.1 GCA_009377385.1 Actinophytocola sp. | reverse complement strand
CGTCTCCCTTGGCCCACGGACTGGTGCCAGCGTCGCCATCGAGGCACCCCTGCGGATCGGGGAACACCCGCGTGAACTGCTGATAGGTCTCCTCGGTCGTGGCGACCGGGGTTGCCGCGCTCTGCGGTGCGCCGACCAGTGTGAGCAGTGCGGCGACAACGACGACTGACCCGATAAACGCGATGATGTGACGCATCGCGGCACCTCCAGGACGGCAGGACCTGAATACGTATCGTGTTCTCTTGATATCGTTTAACGACGAGACGGCACGGAAGGTACGGACCGCTCGATCGGGTCGAGTTCGGTTGCGTTCGGGGCTACGCTCTCCCGCTGTGAGCATCGGCCGCCGAGCGTTCCTCGGCCTCATCGGCACCACCGCTGCGGCGACGACGCTGCCTGCGGCCGCGTCGGCGCAGGTCATGCCGGACGCCGCAAGGCGGGCACGCGGGCTGACCACCCTCGCCCGCACACTGCGCGCGGGCCGGGTGCTTCGCGAGGGTCAGATCAGCGACTACCGCGCCGTCATGCCTGGTCGCGGCGAACCGCACCTGACCCGCGAGGACCTGGCCATCGCCCTGGCAGGCCGCGCGCGGCGGCGCACCAGCCTGGTGTCGTTCGTGCACCTGACCGACCAGCACATCGTCGACGTCCAGTCCCCGACGCGGGTGGAGTTCACCGACCGCTACGCCGACGGCGAATGCGGCGCGCTGGTGCCGACGTCGTCCGCGCACCGCCCGCACGAGGCAGCGAGCGCCCGCATCGGCGACGCGATGCTGCGCCGCATCCGCGCGATCGGCGCGTCCCCGGTCAGCGGCGCGGCGCTCCAGGCTGCGATCTGCACCGGTGACAACACCGACAACCAGCAGGGCAACGAGCTGCGGACGTTCCTCGACCTGATGGACGGCTCCGCGCTCACCGGACGTCCGCTGGTGGCGCAGTCCGGTGACCTCGCCCGCTACGAGGGCGTGCAGCGCTCCGGCGACCGCGCGTACTGGCATCCGGACCCCGGCGTCACCGCGACGCCGGACCAGTACAAGGAACTGTTCGGCTACCCGAACGCGCCCGGCTGGCTGGAGCGCGCTCTCGCACCGTTCGGCGCGGCGGGCGCGGGTATGCCGTGGTTCAGCTGCTACGGCAACCACGACGGCCTCGCCCAGGGCAACTCGCCCGTGCTGCCCGCGTACCGGGTGCTGGTCGAGTCCGGGGTGAAGGTGGTCGGCACCCCGGAGCACGCGACCTGCCACAGCCTCACCGACCCCACCGCGGCGCTGGGTCAGCTGACGACACCTGGTGCGCCCGCGCTACCGGTCACCGCCGACCCACGTCGTCAGTACGTGCGCAGACGCGAGTGGATGCAGGCGCACCTCGACTCGCCAGGCGCGCCGTCCGGTCACGGATTCGGGCAGCGCAACGTCGACGACAACGTGGCCTACTACGTGCGCGACGTCGGCGATGTCCGCTGGATCGTGCTGGACACCGTCAACCCTGGCGGGCTCGACGACGGCTCCATCGGCGAGCGGCAGTTGGCATGGCTGGCCGACCGGCTCACCGAGGCCGACGCCGAACGCAGGCTGGTGCTGCTGTTCAGCCACCACGGCCCGCGCTCGCTGACCAACCAGAACCAGGCGCCAGACGCGTTCGCCGACGCGGACGGCAACGATCTCCCTCGCCACACCGCCGACGACGTGCTCGCCGTCGTCTCGGCGCACCTGTGCGTGATCGGCTGGGTCAACGGCCACACCCACGACAACGTGATCACGCCGAGGGAGGGGCCGTTCTGGGACATCGGCTCGGCGGCGCACATCGACTGGCCGTCACAGGCGCGGCTGATCGAGGTGCTTGACAACCACGACGGGACGTTGTCGCTGTTCACGACCATGATCGACCACGCGGACGACGACGTCGTCTCGTTCGCGCGGGAGCTGATGGCCAACGACCCGCAGCGCGGTTTCGCCACCGGCACCGGGGCAGCTGCCGACCGCAACACCGAGCTGCTGCTGCCGCACCCGTTCCGGTAGCGCGTCAGTCGTGCACGCTGCCCGGAGACACGCGCTTGCCGACCAGATCCGGGAAGATGCGCTCCAGTTGCGCGCGGCTCAGTCGCATGAAACGTCCCTCGGACTCGACGAGCGCGGTGTCCGGCTCGGCGGCCGTGGTGATCATCCCCTTCACCCACGTGCGATTGCCGCTGACCTCCGTCACCTTCGACCAGATGCGCAACGGCACCCCGAGCGGGACGGGCCGCACGTACCGAACTTGCAGATCGGTCGTGACACCGGGCGCGCCGACGGTCGCCGCCGCGTGGCCCAGTGCCTGGTCGAGAAACAGCGCGCTCATGCCGCCGTGGCTGCAGAACGGCGGGCCCTCGTGCATGGCACCAAGCGTGAAGTGGCCGGTGACCTCGTCGCCGTCGTGGATGAAGTCGATCGGCGGCGCGACGGGATGACCGTCCCCGATCACCGGGTTGTACATCCGCACCCTGCTGGCCAGGTCATCGACGGTGGCCACCTCGGTGACCGCGCGCTGTCGCTCACCCAGCCGGTCGGTCAGCCGCCGCGCCTCCTTCGCGACGTGCCGTAGTTCGTCGGGCGCCACTTCGCTACGCACGGCCGTTTCGACCAGCGCTCGCAGCTCGGCTCCGAGCTCGGCTACGGCAGCGCGCCGATCAGCCAGCTCATCGGTGGCCTCATCGACGCCACGCTCGTGTTCTCGGTCCACGGCACCTCCTCGTAAGAACACGTTCCACGTTGCCATGCGCAACTGACGTTCTCCAAGCGCCGTCACCGCGATACTGCCCACACGTCGCCGTGCCGAACGGGGCGTTCGGCCCGTATTCGGCACCGAACGCCCCGTTCGGCTCGGCGCCGAGGCGCGGCGGCCCGTGACGCCGCCGCCTTCGGCTCGGGCTCCCCTGCGCCTCAGTCCCAGTCCGGCCGCAGCGGCATGCCTGAACGCGTGCCGTCCAGCTTCACGCCGAGCGACTGGTGCAGCTGGATGTTGTTGGTCTCGAAGCCGATGCGGGACGCGACAAGGTACAGCCGCCAGGTTCGCGCGCGCTGCTCGCCGACCTCGGCAACGGCGTCGTCCCAGTGCGCGTCGAGGTTGTCCGCCCAAGCGGCCAATGTCCAGGCGTAGTGCTCGCGCACGTTCTCGTCATGGCGCAGCTCGAAGCCGATGTCGTTCATCGTCGACATGATGAAACCGGGGCTGAGCAGTTCGCCGTCCGGGAAGATGTAGCGGTCGAAGAAGCCCCTCACCCTGGATGGCCGCGAGTTGTCCGCGCGCGTGATGCAGTGGTTGAGCAGCCTGCCGCCGGGCCGCAGCTTCTGGTACAGCGACTCGAAGTACCCCGGCAGCTGGGACTTGCCGATGTGCTCGGTCAACCCGATCGAGCTGATCGCGTCGAAGCCGCTCTCCTCGACGTCGCGGTAGTCGAGGTGGCGCACCTCGGCGAGGTCGCCGAGCCCGCGCTGCGCGATGGCCTTCTGCGCCCACTCCGCCTGCTTGCGCGAGAGCGTCACCCCGAGCGCGCGCACGCCGTACTCCTTGGCAGCATGCATGACCATGCCGCCCCAACCACACCCAACGTCGAGCAATCGCATGCCGGAGCGCAGCCCGAGCTTGCGCGCGACAAGGTCGTGCTTGGTGTACTGCGCCTGCTCAAGCGTGGCGTCCTCGCTGGGATACACCGCGCAGGTATAGGTCATCGACGGCCCGAGAATCCACTCGTAGAACCGGTTCGAGACGTCGTAGTGGTGCGCGATGGCGGCCTGGTCGCGTTCCGGCGAGTGCCTGCGTCCGCGCAGCCGTGCCTCAAGCGCAGGCCGCTTGACCGGCCAGCGCAGCCGCGTCGCGAACAGCCGCGCCGCCATTCGCGCGCGCAGCGCGGGCGGAAGATCCGAGACCCGCAGCGTGTGCATCCGGGTCAGCGCACCGTGCAGGTCGCCGGAGATATCGAGATGGCCAGTGATGTACGCGCGGGTCAGTCCGAGCTCGCCAGGCGCGGACGCCAAGTACGACACCGCGTACGGCGAGCGCACCTCGAACCGTGCGGGGGCGCCCTCGGTCCCCGCACGGCTGCCGTCATAGGCGTGCACCTCGGACAGCTCGCTGTCCCCTATGGCTCGCATGAACAGTTCGGCAAGCCGCATTCCCTACCTCCCTCGTACACATTTGTCGTACCACCCCGGCAACCGTCCCTCCGGGTCGTAGCGGTGTTTGAGCTGGTCGTGTTCCTGCCCGTTGTAGAGCCTGCGGAACTCATCTTCTGAGTAGAACGACGTCGAATACAACGATTTGTGCCCGTTGAGCGCTGTCACCACCCGTTCGATCTCGGCGTTGCGGTCGCCGATGCGCTCGTCGTCGCGCAGGTCCACAGCGGACCAGAACCCGACGTTGACATAGAGCGTGTCCGGTTCCAGCGGGTACAGCGGCCAGGTCCTGGTGTCGCGCAACCGCAGCGGGCACAGCCAGATCGGCGTGATGCCGACCTCGCGGTGGAAGAAGTGCATGAACTCAGCGAGCCGGTCGACGGGCACCTCGACGTCCTGGATCACCGGCTCCTGCCGTGGCGATCGGGTCAGCGCACGCAGCCGGTCGCTGAGCCGGTACCGCCTGTCCAGCGCGACGATGCGGCGGTAGACGTCGGAGCGCAGGTATCGCTTGGGCCACAGTGGACGTACCAGCGGATGCTGTGCGCCAAGCGCGCGCGAGCACCAGAACCAGTCGGTGTCCCAGCGCCACAGGTAGTCCCGCACGCTCAGCACGTCGCTAGTGCGCTCACGGATCGAGCGGTAGTAGATCCGGGCGCCGGTGTAGTCGCTGCGCTGACCGGCGTCGTCGGTGAACCGGCCCAGCGTCAGGTAGTACTCGTCCGGCCCGAACACGGTGCCGTCGATGAAGTTGACCGGCTTGGCGTCGCCGTGGGCGTGCCGTTTGCCGATCTCGGCGATCGCATCGGCGCACTCGACGGCGTTGGCGAACCGCAGGTGGCGGAGCGCGACCGCCGGCCGCACTGGTTCCAGCTCGATCCGCAGTCGCACCGCGTAGCCGAGGGTGCCGTAGGAGTTCGGGAAGCCGAAGAACAGGTCGCTGTGCTCGTTGTCCGGCCTGGCGAGCACCACGTCGCCTTCGCCGGTGAGGACGTCCATCTCCAGCACCGACTCATGCGGCAGACCGTTGCGAAAGGACGTCGACTCGATGCCAAGCCCCGCGACGGCCCCGCCGAGCGTGATCGTCTTGAGCTGCGGCACGACCAGCGGCATCAGCCCATGCGGCAGGGTGGCGTCGACCAGGTCTTCGTACGTCGTCATGCCGCCGACGTCGGCGGTGCCTGCGTCCGAGTCGACGTCGAACACGCCGCTGAACGCGCTGACGTCGAGCACGGGCCCGGTTGGCGGTTCGCGGAAGCGGAACAGGTTCGAGGTGCGTTTGGCCAGCCTTGGCGGCGCGTCGGGCGGCGCGGACGCAAGCTGCCGCCGCAGGTCGCGTACTGCGTCACCGTAGGTCGACGATGCCCTGCTCCCACCCATGCCGTCCAGGATATGCCCAGATGATCGTTGTGTGCCGCTGAAACGGGTCACCGAGCGGTTGCACTACGCCGAACGGGCGCTGTCGGCAGTGAGTGCCGTAGGTGGATCGCACCCACGGCACTCGTTACCCCACCTGCGGCGTCACCCCGTCAGCTCCGCACAGACGTCGATCTCCTGGCCCCCGCCCCGGAGCGGACTGCGGCCCGCTGTTCCTCGACCGCAGGGGCGCCGCCGTACGGCGCGCCGTCCGGCCCGTCAGCCGTGTGCCAGGTCGGCGTGCCGCTCCCGCAGTTCCCGCTTGAGGATCTTGCCGCTCGGGTTCTTCGGCAGTTCGCCCGCGAGCACCACGTACTTCGGCCGTTTGTACCCTGCGAGCGTGCCAGCGACGTGTTTGTGCACGTCGTCCTCGGTGATCGACGCGCCGTCCTTGGGGACGACGACCGCCGTGACGGCTTCGATCCAGTGGGGGTGGCTGATCCCGAACACCGCGACCTCGGCGACCCCGTCCAGCTCGTAGACCGCCTCCTCCACCTCGCGGCTGGCCACGTTCTCACCCCCGGTCTTGATCATGTCTTTCTTGCGGTCGACGACGGACAGGTAGCCGTCCTCGGTCATGATCCCCAGGTCACCGGAGTGGAACCAGCCGTGACGGAACGCCTCGGCGGTCTTTTCCTCGTCGTTGTAGTACCCGAGCGCCGCATGCGGGCTGCGGTGCACGATCTCGCCGATCTCCCCCGGCGCGACTGGATTGCCGTCGTCATCGACCAGCCTGGTTTCCACGTTGATCGACGCGCGACCCGCGCTGCCCGCGCGTGGCATCTGCTCGTGCGGACGCAGGATCGTCGCGAGCGGCGCCATCTCGGTCTGGCCGTAGAAGTTCCACAACCGCACGTCAGGCAACCGCTCCGACAACTCCCGCAGCACCTCGACCGGTATCGGGGACGCGCCGTAGTAGCCCTTGCGCAGGCTGGACAGGTCCGTGGTGTCGAAGGCAGGATGACGCAGCAGCGAGATCCACACCGTCGGCGGGCAGAACAGCTTGCTGACCCGTTCCCGCTCGATCGTGGCGAGCAGCTTCTCGGGATCGGGACCGGGCAGGATGATGCTGGTCGCGCCGAGATAGACGTCAACGGAGAAGAAGCAGTCGAGCTGCGCGCAGTGATACATCGGCAGCGAGTGCAGCTCGACGTCGTCCGGTGCCATCTCGCCGTCGATAACGCAGCTCACGTACTGGCTGATCAGCGAGCGGCTGGACAGCATGACGCCCTTCGGCCGGGACTCGGTGCCCGAGGTGTACATCAACCGGAGCGGGTCGTCGTCGGCTATGAGCACGTCGGGCGCGGTGTCTGGACCGTGCTGCCACCAGCCGTCGACGTCCTCCCAGCCCTCGCCCGGCGCGGCGCCGGACAGCGGGATCCAACCGCGGACGCCGCCGCGCACCCCCGCGCCGTCCAACGCCTGCTCCGCGGTCGGCGCGAGCGCGTCCTCCGCGACGATGCCGGACGCGCCGGAGTGCCGCAGGATGTAGGCGATCTCGTCGGCGCCGAGCATGAAGTTCACCGGGACGAGCACGACACCGAGCTTGGCGGTGGCGAACGCGAGCACCGCGTACTGCCAGCAGTTGTGGCTCAACAGCGCGAGCCGGTCTCCCTTGGCGAGACCGCGGTCGGCGAGCGCGCGCGCCACCCGGTTGACCGCGACGTCGAACTCGACGTAAGTCACCCGCAGCGTGCCGTCGACGACGGCCAGCTTGTCCGGGTCCCTGCGCGCCGATCGATGCAGCAGGTCGCCGATGGCGTGCTGCCGCGCCCGGTTGATCGCGGCCGTGGTGTCAGCGGTGAACGGTTCCGGCATGCTTTCGCCCTCCGGTCGGTGACAACGCAGGCGATCGTCGCACGCGAAGGTGACCCTGCGCACTACTCCGCGACGGCGGGACTGCCTGGCAGGCCGGGCGCCGTTATCTTGTTAGCAACGCGAACTTTTTCGGTGGGAGCGAGCGCGATGACGCAGCGGGGTGTTCGGTGAACACCAAGGCCGCGCTGTACATCGGCGGGCTCCTCGGCCCGTTCGGCGGTGGCGTCGTCGTCGCCATGCTGCCGGAGCTCGGCGCGAGCTTCGCCGTGTCACCCGCGCTCGCCGCCTCGTCGCTGACGGCGTACCTGCTGCCGTTCGCGCTGGTCATGCTGGTCTCCGGCACGCTTGGCGAGCGCTGGGGACTCAGTCGCTCGATCCGCATCGCCTACCTGGTCTACGTGCTCGCCGCGCTGCTCTCGATCGTCGCACCGTGGTTCTGGCTGTTCCAGGTCAGCAGGGGCCTGCAGGGGGCGGCGAACGCCTTCACGACGCCACTGCTGCTGACTAAGCTCGCCGCGATCACGCCAGCGCATCGGCTCGGCCGCGCGGTCGGCACCTTCGGCGCCATGCAGGCCATCGGACAGACGTCCGCGCCGCTGATCGGCGGCCTCGCCGCCGAGGCGTCGTGGCGCTGGGCGTTCGCCGGCATCGCCGTGGTCGCCCTCGCGCTCACCGCGAGCCCGCTGCCAAGCGACACGCCAACGACCCCGATGTCGATCGCGGCGACGCTGCGCAACACGCTCCGCCCTGTGGTGCGGTGGCCGATCGGTGCGGCGATGCTGCTCGGCACCTGCCTCGCGGGCCTGCCGTTCCTCGTCGCATTCCGGCTGGACGACGCCTTCGCGCTGAGCCCTTCGCTGCGCGGCACGGTGCTGACCGCCTACGGCGTCGCTGGCATCCTCGGCGCGCGGTTCATCGGCGGCGCCGCTGACCGCTTCGGGGCGCGGGCGGCGGTCAGCGGCGGCCTGCTGCTCGGCGGACTCACCATCGGCGTCATCGCGCTATCCGGCTCGCTCCCGCTGGTCGCCGCCGCGTGGGCGCTCGCGGGGCTTGGCACGCAACTGGGGCTGATCGGTGTCAACACCACCGCGCTCGCAGGCGACGACGCCACCCGCAGCTCCGCGATCTCGGTGGTCACCTCGGCGCGGTTTCTCGGCATGGCGGCGGCGCCAGCGGCGTTCACCGGGCTGTACCGCACCGAGCCCGCGCTCGGGTTCCTGCTCCCCGCGGCACTGCTCGTGCTCGCCATTCCCGCCGTCGCGGCGCGCTGGCCCCGAACCCGCTAGGGACCGTTACCCGCCATGCGCACGCCGGAGTCGGCTGCGACATCGAAGTGGTCGTCGACCACAACGACGTCGGTGCGGCCGTCACGCTCAAGCAGCGACGCCGCGACGGCCGCGCGGTAGCCGCTGCCACAGTGCACCCAGATCGTGCCGGACGGCAGCTCGCCCGCCCTGCTGGTCAGCTCGTACAGCGGGATGTGGACGGCGTTGTCGACGTGACTGTCGCCGTACTCGTTGTTGGTGCGCACGTCGAGGATTACGTCCGGCAGCGGCAGCCCGTTCTGCTGCTGGCCCGACTGCGCGGCGGCCAGGTCGGTAAAGCTGGCGGTCGCTGTGCTGCGCAACTGGGCGGGGTCGGCGGCGAGTTCCTCCGGCTTGCCGGTCGCGGCGGCGGCGAGCTTGTCGATGCCGATGCGGGCCAGCTCGCGCTGGGCGTCGGCGACCTCGTCGCGGGTCTCGCCGACCAGCGTGATCGGCGCGCCCCAGTCGATCA
>WHUD01000167.1:1078-9636 GCA_009377385.1 Actinophytocola sp. | reverse complement strand
ATTCCAGATCTTGTACAGGTTGTTCTTCAGACCGGTCTCGAACTCCGCGAGCGTCACCTCATCCACCCCAGGCGCGCCCTGATGGGCTCTCACCTGCCGGTAGGCCTCCCACACTTCCTGCTTGGAAATGTCGAACGACTTCCCGGATGATCTCTGCTGATCCATCAAGCTCCTCCCAGGCTCACCGCCCGGTTGACCACACGAACACAGCCACGGACGACCCGGCCTCTTCGCTCCACCCCCACCGCGCCCAGCAGGGGCTTCACCGCTACTACAAGCCAGTCCGCCGGCGTGTCCCGGATCGGTACTCAATCCCTCACGGGGTCCACCCGCTCGGGATACTCCCTCTCGCCGCCCCGCCCGAAGACGACGACGGCAGTACCGGGGCACGCCTTCCCACGTTTCCTGCAAGAGCGGCAGATCAGGCTCACGTCGCCTACATGCCGGACACCACCCGGCCAGTCAGCGGGCACCCGCCGGGCTCATCCCGGAACGCTCCTGATACGCCCCGGTTTCGATGCCCCTTTACCAGATAACGACACTTCAACAGCGATCCCCGGCCGGGGACTGCGCACCGTCTTCCTGATCCCTACCTGACGCATCACGTGCGCCTTTTCCGCGTCGCTCACCACGACGGTCTTCAGCCAACGCAGCACGCGGTGGTTTGAAGCCTCCCCCCGCAGGGCGGCTCCGGAGGGCCAAACCTCCATCTCTCGCAGAACACCGCATCAAGGAACCTCGCCTACATGATCAAGCTCCTCTCTTGCGTTCGTGGCACACCAGGAGTTCTGGATTCACACAAGCAGCCACAGCGGAGTTCGGCGCGAGCCGCAATGGGACGCATAGCGGTCACCTCCAGTAGGTCATCGTCCGGTGAACCGGGGCGCCCGCTTCTCGGCGAAGGCAGTGGTCCCCTCGGCATAGTCCTGGGTGGCGAACAGTGCGGTCTGCTCCTTCCGCTCGAGTTCGAGCGCGGCGTCGAGGCCGGCCAACGTGGTGGCGTTGAGCGCCCGCTTGGTTGCCGCGTACGCCGCGGTGGGGCCTTCGGCGAGCCGCTCGGTGAGTGCGGCGACTTCGGCGTCGAAGGCCTCGTTGGGTACGCAGTGCCCAATGAGCCCCCACTGCTGTGCCTGCGGCGCCGGTATTCGTTCGGCGAGCATCGCCATCCGACGGCCCGTGCCCGGCCGATCGCGGCGGGTACCAGCGCAGTCGTTCCGCCGTCGGGCATCAGTCCGATGTTGGTGAAAGCCAGCAGGAAGTATGCGGATTCGCGAGCCACCACGAAGTCGGCGGCGAGCGCGATGGAGCAGCCCACCCCGGCCGCAGGACCGTGGACGGCCGCGATGACGGGTCGCCCGCAGCGCTCGGATCAGCCGGTTCGCCGCGTCGATGGTCGCTGTACCAACCTTGTGGCCTGTCTCGGATGCTGTGACGTCGGCGCCGGAACAGAAGGCCCTCCCCGCGCCGGTGAGGACGACGACGCGTACCGCGCTGTCGAGTTTCTCGATCGTGGCGGCTGCTTCGCTTATCAGGTCTGCGGTCAGCGCGTTGAGCGTGTCCGGCCGGTTGAAGGTCATGCGGAGTACGCCGCCGGTCTGCTCGGTCAGCAGTGCATCAGTCATGAGGGCGGCCTTTCAGGCGTCCCAGTCCACGAGCACGGCGTCGGTCGGCCGGGCAGCGGGTGGCGTGGGGGTCGTGGGTGTGGTCCGGGAGAAACGCGGGGCGGGCGCAGGCTGCGCGACCCCGTCGAGATCGACGAAGGAACCCCGGTCGGCGAGGTGTTCGTGTTCGGTGGCCTCCGCCATGGTGAGCACGGGTGTCACGCACGCGTCGCTGCCGTCGAACACCTTCGCCCAGTGGTCGCGCGGATGTTCCCGGAACGACTGCGCCAGCCGGGCGCGCAGCTCGGGCCAGCGGTCACGGTCGTGCTGACCGGGCAGTGTCGCGGGGTCGAGCCCGAGCCCGGCGAGCAGTTCGGTGTAGAACTGGGGCTCGATGGCGCCGGCGGCGACGTAGCGACGGTCGGCGCATTCGTAGGTGTCGTAGAACGGCGCGCCGCCGTCGAGCAGGTTCACGCCGCGCTCGTCGCGCCACTGGCCCTCGCCGCGCATCGCCCACATCATCTGCATGAGCAGGCCGGCGCCGTCGACCATCGCGGCGTCGACGACCTGGCCCTGGCCGGAACGTTCCCGCTCCCACAGCGCGGCGAGGATGCCGCCGAACAGCAGCATCGACCCGCCCCCGAAGTCGCCCACCAGGTTCAGCGGCGGCACGGGCCGCTCGCCCGGACGACCGATCGCGTGCAGGGCGCCGGTGAGGCTGATGTAGTTAATGTCGTGCCCGGCGCGCGGCGCGAACGGCCCCTCCTGCCCCCACCCGGTCATCCGGCCGTACACCAGGCGCGGGTTGACGGCGTGGCAGTCGGCCGGGCCGACGCCGAGCCGTTCGGCGACACCCGGTCGGTATCCCTCGATGAGCACGTCGGCCTTGGCCGCGAGCCGCAACACCAGCGCCCGTCCCTTCTCGGTCTTCAGGTCCGTCGTCACGAGACGGCGGCCGCGCAGCAGGGGGTCGGGGCGTCCGGCGGCGGGCTGCGCTGCGGGACGTTCGATGCGGACGACGTCGGCAGCGAGATCGGCGAGCATCATCGCAGCGTGCGGGCCAGGTCCGATCCCGGCCAGCTCGACCACCCGCAGCCCGGTCAGCGGGCCGCTCACCGCTTCGACTCCTCGGAGGCGATGTCCCGGCCGATGATCTCCTTCATGATCTCGGTGGTCCCGCCGTATATGGTTTGGATGCGGGAGTCGATGAAGGCCCGGGCGACGGGGTACTCGAGCATGTAGCCGTAGCCTCCGTGTAGCTGGAGGCAGCGGTCGATGACGCGTTTCTGCAGTTCGGTGGCCCACCATTTCGCCTTGGCCGCCTCGACGGCGATGAGCGTGCCCGTGTTGAGCGCGTGGACGCAGGCGTCGTGGTAGGCGCGAGTGACGTCGAGTTCCGTGCTTATCTCGGCGAGCTGGAACCGGGTGTTCTGGAAGTCGCCGATCGGCTTGCCGAACGCCGTGCGCTGGAAGCAGTAGCGCGTGGTCTCGGCGAAGACGGCGTCCGCGCTGGCCAGGGCGGAGGTGGCGATGGACATGCGTTCCAGCGGCAGCCGTTCCATTAGGTGGACGAAGCCGCGGCCCTCGGTGCCGAGCAGGTTGGTCACCGGGACGCGGACGTTGTCGAAGAACAGTTCGGCCGTGTCCTGCGCGTGCAGGCCGATCTTGTCCAGCTTGCGGCCGCGGGTGAAGCCGGGTGTGCCGGTCTCCACCACGATGAGGCTGAACCCGCGGGAGCCCGCGTCGGGATCGGTGCGGGCGACCACGATGACGAAGTCGGCATTGATGCCGCTGGTGATGAAGGTTTTCTGCCCGTTGATGACCCACTGGTCGCCGTCGCGGACGGCGGTGGTGCGCACGCCCTGCAGGTCGCTGCCCGCGCCGGGCTCAGTCATAGCGATGGCTCCGATCAGTTCGCCGCTGGCCATGCCGGGCAGGCAGCGCTGCTTCTGCTCCTCGGTGCCGAGATCGTTGATGTAGGGCACGATGATGTTATCCTGGAGCGAGAAGCTGGAGATGAGCGACGCGGCGCCGACCTTGGCGAGCTCCTTCATCACGACGACCTGGTAGCGGTAGTCGGGCTGACCACCGCCGTCGAACTCCTCCGGCACTCTCAGGCCGATGATTCCATGCTTGCCTGCCGCCAGCCAGACCTGCCGATCGATGAGTCGGTTGGTCTCCCAGCGCTCGAGGTTCGGTGCCACCTCGCGGGCGATGAACTCGCGCGCCATCTCCCGGTACGCGTCGTGATCTGCGTTGAACAGCTGACGTTCCACCGTTGGGCTCCTAGAGTCGTTCGATGATGGTGGCGTTGGCCATGCCGCCGCCCTCGCACATGGTCTGCAGGCCGTACCGGCCGCCGGCGGCTTCGAGGTGGTTGACCAGAGTGGTGAGAAGCCGGGTGCCGGATGCGCCGAGCGGGTGGCCGAGTGCGATCGCGCCGCCGTGGGGATTGAGCTTGTCTTCGTCTGCGCCGAACTCTTGCTGCCAGACCAGCGGGACGGGGGCGAACGCCTCGTTGACCTCGTAGGCGGCGATGTCCTCGATGGACAGGTCGGCGCGGGCGAGAATCCGCTGGGTGGCGGGGATGACGCCGGTGAGCATGAGGAGCGGGTCGCTGCCGGTCACGGCGAAGCTGTGGAAACTTGCTCGCGGCCGCAGTCCGAGGGCGCGGGCCTTGTCCTCGCTCATGATGAGAACGGCGGAAGCGCCGTCGGTCAATGGCGAGGAGTTGCCCGGCGTGATTCGCCAGTCGATCTCCGGGAACCGCTCGCCCAGCGCCTCGTCGCGGAAAGACGGCTTCAGCCCCGCCAGGCCCTCTGCCGTGGTGTTGGCTCGCACGGTCTCGTCGGCGGCAACCGTGTGGGGTTCGCCGTCGGGGCCGGGGACCGTGACGGGCACGATCTCGGTGGCGAAGCCGCCCGCGGCGGCGGTAGCGGCGGCCCGGGCGTGGGAACGGGCCGTGAATTCGTCCAGGGTGGACCGGTCGAGCTTCCACCTCGCGGCGATGAGCTCGGCGGAGATGCCTTGCTCCACCAGGCCTTCGGGGTAGCGGGCAGCGACGGCGGGGCCGAACGCGTCCTTGCCCATGGCGGGGGTGCCCATCGGGACTCGGCTCATCGACTCCACGCCGCAGGCGATCACCACGTCGTAGGCGCCGGCGAGCACGCCCTGGGCGGCGAAGTGCGCCGCCTGCTGGCTGGAACCGCACTGCCGGTCGATCGTGGTGGCCGGCACCGTCTCGGGGAACCCGGCACCGAGCACGGCGCTGCGCGTGATGTTCAGCGCCTGCTCGCCCGCCTGGTCGACGCAGCCGCCGATCACGTCCTCCACCAGCGCGGGGTCCAGCCCGGTCCGTTCCACGAAGGTGCGCAGCACCTGCGATAGCAGCTGTGCGGGATGAGCCCCGGACAGCTGACCGCCCGGCTTGCCCTTACCCGACACGGTACGCACCGCGTCCACGATCACGGCAGTCGTCATTGGGAATTCTCCTCGGTACTTGTTCTGACGTCTTCGCTACGCCCGCCAGAGCTGATCGCCGCGGCGGGAGAGCACGATGTTCGGTACGACGGCTCTGGAGGAGAGCCGGGAGACGGCCACGACGAGTTCGGCGACGTCGCTGGCGGGCAGCATGTCGCTGCGCGAGATGTGCTCTTCCTGCCAGGCGGCCATGTCGGTGTCGACGTAGCCGGGGGAGATGGCGGTGGCGGCAACGCCGTTGCCGGACTCTTCGAGGTTGAGGGTTTCGTACAGCGAGATGAGGGCAGCCTTGCTGGCGCCGTAGGCGGCGAGTTGCGGTTCGCTTACGACGCCGGTGATAGAGGACAACGCGACGATCTTGGCTCCGCGCTGTGGATCGCTGGTCGCGGTCTTGCGCAGCAGCGGGAGGCTTTGGCTGACGAGGAGGTAGGGGGCGCGCAGGTTGACGGCGTGGACCAGGTCGAACCTCTTCATCAGGAGCTCGGCGACGGTGCCCGAGGCGCCCACGCCGGCGTTGAGGACGAGGAGGTCGAGCCGGTCGAACTCTCCGGCGTGGGCGGTAGCGAGTCGCCGGACGTCGTCCTCGTGCGCCATGTTCGCGGCGACGACGTGCACGTCCGTTCCGGTCTGCTCCCGCAGGGTCTGCGCGAAGGCTTGTAGTTCAGGTTCGTGGCGGGCCGAGAGCGTCAGTGAGTAGCCGTCCTCGGCCAGTGCGCGGGCGATCGCGGCGCCGATGCCGCGGGACGCCCCGGTGATCAGCGCGACACGCTTGGTCACGAGGTCTCCTTGAGAGTGCCGAGGCCGGCTCGCAGCGGAACGGGGACCGCGTCGCCGACGGAATGGAATCCCTCGCCGACGGTGTTGCCTGCCTGGTAGCGCTGGTGGATGCCTTCGGCGATGACGGCGAGCTTGAAGTAGCCCAGCGCGCGGTAGAACGGCAGGTGGTCCAGCGTCAGGCCGGTGCGGCGGGCGTAGCGCTCGGCGAGTTCGTCGGCGCTGGGGAAGCCGGGGTTGGCGCTGGTGGCGTGCCGGACCCCGAGTACCGGCTCGGTGGCCGGGTCCCAGTAGACGAGCAGGAGGCCGAAGGTCGGCGAGTGGGTCGCCGAGTGTGGCCATCTCCCAGTCCACGATCGCGCGTATACAGCCGACGTCTGCGACGTCGAGGATGGTGTTGTCGAGGCGATAGTCACCGTGCACGATCGCCGCGCCGGCCTGCGGTGCCAGGGCGGCGGTGAGGGCGGAGTGCAGGTCGTCGAGCGTCTCCAGCTCGCGGGTGGCAACGCGGTCCCACTGACCGCGCCAGCGGCGTATCTGTCGCTCCAAGTAGCCCTGGCGCCGGCCGAACTCGGCGAGACCGACGTCGGCGTACGGCACGGTGTGCAGCTGGGCGAGGTTGTCGATGAGGGCGTTCGCGCAGCGTCGTGCGTCCTTGGGGTTCAGAGCGGCGGTGTCGTTGCCGTCCTGCAGCGTGCGGCCGTCGACGTAGGACACCACGGCGAAGGGTGCGCCGATCACCGAGGGGTCCTCGCACAGCACGATTGCCTCCGCGACCGGGACGCCGGTGCCGTGCAGGGCACGAACGACGTGGTACTCCCGGCCCATGTCGTGCGCGGTCGGCGTGAGCGTGCCCAGCGGCGGGCGGCGCACCACCCAGGAGCGGATCCCGTCGGTGACCCGGTAGGTGAGGTTGGACTTGCCGCCGGTGATCAGCTCCGCCGATAGCGGTTGGCGTGCGCCGGGCACGTGGTCGGCGAAGTAGTGTTGCAGCGCGGGCATATCGAGTCCGGCCAGCGTGCCAGTCATCGTGCGGCCTTCAGGATGCGCTTGGCGATGGCCCAGCGGTGGGTCTTCGACGGTCCGTCGTAGATGCGGAACGGGCGTACCTCGCGGTAGAGCCGGGCCAGCGGAGCGTCGCCGGAGACGCCCAGCGCGCCGCATACTTGCAGCGACCGGTCGACCACGCGGCCGACCGCCTCGGCGACGAAGGTCTTGGTGACCGAGGTGATCTGCGCGGCGTCGCCGCCGGTGTCCAGTTCCCAGCAGGCACGCAGGATCAGTGCCCGGCTGGCTTCGATGTCGATCTCGTTGTCCGCGATGAGCTGCTGCACCATGCCGAGGTCGCCGACGCGACCGCCGAACGCAAGCCGTCCTCGCCCGGTCGACGGCGACGTCAGCCGCGCGGCGGGCGGCGCCCAGCCAGCGCATGCAGTGGGTCATTCGTGCGGGCCCGAGCCGCATCTGCGCGTAGGAGAAGCCTCGGTCGACCTCCCCGAGCACGGCGTCGTCGGTGATCTCCAGGTTGTCGAACACTAGCTCGCAGTGGCCGCCGTACATGCTGGTGTCAAGCGCGTCGATCTCTCTGATGAGATCGAAGCCCGGGGTGGCGGTGTCAACGAGGAACATCGTCGCGCCGTCGCGGTCCCCGGGTTCGCCGCTGGTGCGGGCCATGATGATGGCGAAGTCGGCGCCGTTAGCGCCGGTGATGAACCACTTCCGGCCATTGATCACCCAGCCGGCAGAGGTCCTGGTGGCCGTGGTGGCCAGCGCGCTGGGGTCGGCACCGGCGCCGGGGGAGGGTTCGGTCATCGCGAAGCAGGACCGCTGCTCGCCGGTGGCGAGGGGCCGGAGGAACCGCTGCTGCTGCCCGGACGTGGCAACGCGTTCCAGCAGGTGCATGTTACCTTCGTCGGGCGCAGCGCAGTTCAGCGCCAGCGGCCCGAACAGGGAGTATCCGGCCGCCTCGAACACCGGCGCGCGGTCGCGCATGTCCAGCCCGAGTCCGCCGAACTCGCTTCCGCAGTGCGGGGCGAAAACCCCGGCCTCCTTGGCGGCGTCCTGCAGTTTCACCCGCATGGCATCGGGCAACGTATGCGCGTCGCCCCGGTACGCGTCTTCGATCGGGAGAACGACCTCGCGGGTCAGATCTTCCGTGCGTTGGACGATCTGGGTGACGGCGGGGTCCGAACTGAACTCAACGGGCATGTGTGTAACGATCGATAGATAAACCACGAATGTCAAGGTGACGCGTTGACTCATCAAAGATGCCCGCGTAGCGGCTTCGTTGCCTCATGAGGGAATGCCCGCGTCGCGGCGTGTCTGCCCGGCACGGTGGGTGCTGGGCAGTACCCGAGACGCATGGGATTGACGATGAGGTGGCGTCTCACGAGCGGTGTAAACGGCTCGGGCGCGGGTTCCTCTCGTGGGGTTGATGTTAGGCGACGGCGCCGACAGTGTCGGGTGGCGCCGCGCCGGGGTTGTCGGGTTGTTGTAGCTGGGGTGGCGGTTCGAGGATCGTCCGGCGGAGGTCCTGGAGCAGCCGGAGGCCGTCGGCGGTCATGGTGAACCCGCGCCACCCGGCAGATGCGCGGTCGAGCACCGCCCACACGAGCGAGACGCAGGAGTGTTCACCGGGAAGCCGGCCGATCACCTTCACCCGGCGGCGGGTCTAGGTGATCGGCCGGCTTCCCGGTGAACACT
>WHUD01000167.1:0-1068 GCA_009377385.1 Actinophytocola sp. | reverse complement strand
TCTCGCCGAAGGTGCGTTCGATGAAGTTGGAGTGTCGGGTCCTGGTCCAGTGCTCGCGGGGGAACCGCAGGTAGACTGTAAGCGAATCGCGGTCATCGAGCAGGCACCGGACCGCGGCCGGGTAGGAGTCACGCCACCGCTTGGCGAACGCGTCGATGCGGGCCTGCACGTGGCGCACGGCGTCCAGACCCGGCTCGATGTTCTCCGGCACGTCGAAGATCGCCCAGTAGTCGGCCTTCACCTCGGCCTGAGCGTTGGTCGAGACCTTCGCCAGCAGGTTCCTGGCGCGGTGGATCAGACAGCGTTGCCGCAGCGCGACGGTCATGGTGGTCTCCACCGCGGCGATCAGCCCGGCCGCGCCGTCGCTGATGACCAGCAGCGGGCAGGCCAGACCCCGCTCGCCGAGGTCGGTGAGGAAGTCGGCCCACGCGTCGCTGGACTCGCCCGCGGCGGCGGCCAGACCGACGAACACCGGCTTGCCGTCGGTGTCGATGCCCCACGCAGCGAGCACCGGCTCGGCGCCGGCGTTGGCGTGATACCGGAAGTGCGAGCCGTCCAGGAACAGGTAGTCCAGCCTGACGTCGTCGAGGCGGCGCCGGCTCCACGCCTCGAACTGCTCCTTCAACTCGTCGCAGATCCGCGACACCGTCGACCGCGACACACTCGCCTGCTCACCAAGCGCCTCGACCAGCGCAGTCTCGACATCGCGGGTGGACAGGCCGCGGACGAACGAGGCGATCACCAGCGTCTCCAACGCGTTCGTCTTCGTCACATGCTTGCCGAATAACTCCGACGCGAACTGTTCGCTGGTGCCGCGCAGCTTCGGCCGCTCCACGGTGACTGGCCCGGCGGTGGTCTTCACCGTCCAACAGGATCAGCTCACCGACCGATGTCCCGCTGGTGAGCGAGACGCCGAGGTTGCCCTGCAGCAGCGCGCCCAGCCAGGTGAAGAACTGCACCGGCAGCGTCCTGTCCAGCCCGTAGTAGCGCTCCAGCGCGGACCGCTGCGCCTCGGTGAGCGTGCCGGACTCGATCCCCAGCTGCGACGTGATCGCGTCGCCGGGGATC
>WHUD01000166.1 GCA_009377385.1 Actinophytocola sp. | reverse complement strand
CGAATTCCGTCGCGAAACGCTCACTGTATCCAGAAAGTTATGTTCTTCTTAGTACTGGCACTCACTGACATGCGAAGCCGACTTCTGCAAGGCCACGAACGTGCAACAGGTCGTCTCGAACGGCCAATTCAGCATCCGGAATGACGAACACGGCGTCGTGGGCGACGAACACGGCGGATCGGAGCGGGGATACGGCGTCGTGGGCGACGAACACGGCTTCCGGAGCGGGGGACAGGATGCAGTCGAAGGCGCCCGTCCGCTGCGCCGCGGCCGCTACGCCCGGCGGGGTGGTTCGCAGCAGCCGGGAGCGCAGGGGGCAACGTTGACCGTGCAGCCTCCGCTTGGGGCGTCGGACAGCCGCCGGGCCGGGGCACCGGCCATGTGCTCGCGGGCGAGTTCGACGACGAGCTGGGCGTAGCGGGGGTCGTCGTTCGGGGTCGCCGCGCGGGCGAAGCCCATGCCGAGCGAGGCGGCCCGCTCGGCGGCTTCGTTGTCCAAGTCCCAGACGACCTCGATGTGGTCCGAGACGAACCCGATCGGGCACACCACAACGGCGGACACGCCATCGGCGTGCAGCGTGTCGATGTGGTCGACGATGTCCGGCTCCAGCCACGGCACCGACGGCGGACCGGAGCGTGACTGCCACACGACGTCGTACTCGCTCACGCCGACCCGTTCGGCCACCAGTCTGGCCGCCTCGGCGACCTGCCGCGAGTACAGCCCGCCGCCGTCCTCCGGCGGCCCGGCCGCCGCGTCGGCCGAGATCGGGATGGAGTGCGCGGTAAACACCAGCCGCGCCCCCGCGCCCTGCTCGCCCAGCCGCGCGCGGGCGGTCTGTACGGCATTCACGAAGGACTCCACGAACAGCGGGTGGTCGAAGAAGTGCCGCAGCTTCACCAGCTCCGGCGCGCCAGGCACCGCCGAACGCGCGCGAGCGATGTCCTCGTCGTATTGCCTGCACGAGGAGTACCCGCCGTAGGCGCTGGTCGGGAACACCAGCGCCCGGCGCACGCCGTTGGCCTCCATCGCCGCGACGGCGTCCTCGGCGTAGGGCTGCCAGTTGCGGTTGCCGAAGTACACCGGCAGCCGGAAGCCCTTGGCGTCCAGCTCCGCTTCGACGGCCTTGATCGCGCGCCGGTTCAGCTCGTTGATCGGCGAGACGCCCCCGAAGTGCTGGTAGTGCTCCGCGACGGACTCCAGCCGCTCGCGGGGCACTCCCCTCCCCCTTGTCACGTTCTCCAGGAAGGGCATCACGTCGTCGGGGCCTTCTGGACCCCCGAAGGACAACCAGAGCAGCGCGTCAAAGCTCACCGCTCCAGTGTCCCGCACCCGCTACTGGCCGGTGGCGTGCACCCCGCCGTCGACCATGATCATCGAGCCGGTCGTGGCTGGCAGCCAGTCCGAGAACACCGCGCAGATCGTCTTGGCAACCGGTGTCGGGTCCTGGGTGTCCCAGCCGAGCGGCGCGCGGTCGCCCCAGCCGTTCTCCAGCTCCTCGAAACCGGGAATGGACTTCGCGGCCATGGTCTTGATCGGACCGGCGGAGACCAAGTTCGCCCTGACCTTCTTCGGCCCCAGCTCACGGGCCAGGTACCGGTTCACCGACTCCAGCGCCGCCTTGGACACGCCCATCCAGTTGTACGCGGGCCACGCCACGCGCGCGTCGAAGTCCATGCCGATCACCGATGCGCCGTCGGTCAGCAGCGGCGTGGCGGCTTTGACCAGCGCGGCGTAGGAGTACGCCGAGATCTCCAGCGCGGGGCCGACATCGGACCACGGCGCGTCCAGGAACGGCGCACCGAGGCAGGTCTCCGGGTTGGCGTACCCGATCGAGTGCAACACACCATCGAGGCCGTCGACGTGCTCGCGGACCCGGTCCGCCAGCGTGTCGAGGTGTTCGCCGTTCTGCACGTCCAGCTCGATCACCGGCGCCTCCTGCGGCAGCCGCCGCGCGATGCGCTCGACAAGCCGCATCCGGCCGAAGCCGGTGAGCACCACCTGCGCGCCCTGTTCCTGCGCCACCTTCGCCGCGTGGAACGCGATCGACGCATCGGTGATCACGCCGGTGATCAGCAGTCGCTTGCCTTCGAGAAGTCCAGACACCGTCTCTCCAGTTTCGGGGTTGGGGTGGATCAGTGGCCCATGCCGAGGCCGCCGTCGACCGGCAGCACCGCGCCGTTGACGTAGGCGGCCTCGTCGGAGGCGAGGAAACCGACGGCGTTGGCGATCTCCTCCGGCTCGCCGTAGCGGCCAGCCGGGATCTGTGCGAGCGCGGTCGCGCGCTGCTCATCGGTGAGCGCGTCGGTCATGTCGGTGACGACGAAACCGGGCGCGACGACGTTGGCGGTGATGTTGCGGGAGCCCAGCTCGCGGGTGATCGAGCGGGCGACGCCGACCAGCCCCGCCTTGCTGGCCGCGTAGTTGACCTGGCCCGCGCCGCCGGTAAGCGCCACGACGGAGGAAATGAACACCAGCCTGCCCCACTTGGCGCGCAGCATCCCCCTGCTCGCGCGCTTCGCGACGCGGTAGGCGCCGGTGAGGTTGGCGTCGAGGACCCGGGTGAACTGCTCTTCACTCATCCGCATGAGCAGGGTGTCGTCGGTGATGCCTGCATTGGAGACCAGCACCTCGACCGGCCCCTGGTGCTCCTCGATCTGCTTGAACGCGGCGTCGATCTGTTCGCTGTCTGTGACGTCGGCCTGCACGCCGAACAGTCCCTCCGGCGCTCCTGACCCGCGATGGGTCACCGCGACGTTGTCGCCCTTGGCGGCCATGTGCCGCGCGATGGCCAGCCCAATGCCCCGGTTGCCGCCGGTGACCAGTACCGATCGTGCCACGTGTCGTCTCTCCTCTAACGCTGCTGCCCGATGCAGCACCGAGGCTATCGAGTTACCCGCCAGTCGGGCGGGTGGAGTGGTGTGGGCCATGTCGCGTGCCATGATTCGGGCGTGTTCCGCATCGCGTTCTACCAACCCGAGATCCCGCCGAACACCGGCAACGCCATCCGGCTCGCCGCCAACACCGGCTGCGAGCTGCACCTGATCGAGCCACTCGGGTTCTCGCTGGCGGCCAAACAGCTCAAACGTGCTGGGCTGGACTACCACGAACTGACCACCACCCACGTGCACGCGGACTTCGACGCGGCGCTGAAGGCGTTCGGCGATGCGACGATCTACGCCTTCGCCACCCGCGCCAGCCGCTGCTACGCCGACATCGCCTACCGGCAAGGCGACGTGCTGCTGTTCGGGCCGGAGTCCGTCGGCCTGCCGGACGACGTCGCGCACGCCGACGCGATCACCGACCGGGTGACCCTGCCGATGGCGCCGGGATCGCGCTCGCTCAACCTGGCGAACTCGGCGTCGATCGTCGTGTACGAAGCCTGGCGGCAGCACGGCTTCGCGGGCGCAGCTGGCCGGGCCTGACTTACGGCAGTCGCTGCCCGATGAACAGCGACGTCCCCGCCCCGGCGATCAGCGCCAGCGTGCCGAGCGCCAGCCACGGCTTACTGGCGTCCGCCTTCTTCATCTCGTAACCGATCTGCTCACCGAGATCCGCGTACACCTTGTCGAGCTGGCCCGCCGACTCCGCCTCGTAGAAGTCACCACCGGAGATCTCGGCGATCTGCTGCATGGCGGCGTCGTCGGCAGGAACGGGATAGGTGCGGCCCTCGATCTCCACCGTGCCGTCCTGTGTGCCGAACGCGATCGTGGAGATCGGCACATCGGCGTCCTTGGCGGCCTGCGCCGCCGTGAACGCGCCCCTGGGGTCGTTCATGTTCTCCGTCGGCGAGACCTGCTTGCCGTCCGCCATCAGCACGATCCGCGCCGGGGGCGGCCCGCTCGGCCCGCCGACGACCGCCGAGAAGCTCTCGATCGACTGCAACGCGGCGAAGATGCCCTCGCCGGTCGCGGTCGACTCGGCCAGCTCCAGGTTCCTGATGGCGTCGATGGGCGCCTTGCGGTCGGTGGTCGGCGGCACGAGCACGCTCGCGGTACCCGCGAACGACACCACCCCGATGTTCACTCCCGGCGTCATGCCCCGCACGAACGACGTCGCCGACTTCTGCGCCGCGACCAGGCGGTTCGGCGGGATGTCCGCAGCCTCCATCGACAACGACACGTCTATCACCAGCATCACCGTCGCCCGGTTGCGGGGCACCCGCTGCTCCGCCGTTGGACCGGCGAGCGCGGTGGTGAGCAGGACCAGCGCCACGATCAGCAACGCCGCAGGCACGTGCCGGACAAGCCCCTGCCTGCTCGCCCCCACCCGCTCCAACAGCGCGAGGTTGGCGAACCGCAACGTCCGCCTGCGGCGCGACCGCTGCGCGAGCACGTACCCGACGACAAGCAGGGCAGCCACAAGCAGCAGCAGGAACCACCCTGGCGAGGTGAACCCCGTCAGGCTCATCCGACCGCCCCCGACCAGCGGCGCTTGCGTTCCACGACGAAGCGCACGGTGTCGGCGATCCAGTCGGAGTCGGTGCACAGCACCAAATGGCCAGCACCCGCCTTGCGCAGCCCGCGCGCCACATCCTCACGGTGCGCGGCGGCCGCCGCGGCGAACTCCTTGCGCAGCAACGGCGATGCGTGCACCTCCCGCTGCTTGCCTGACTCCGGGTCCGCGAGCACGACGGTGCCGACGTCGGGCAGGTCGACGTCGCGTGGGTCGAGCACCTCGACGCCGATCAGGTCGTGCCGCGCCGACAGCGCCCGCAGCGGGCGCTGCCACTCGGTGCCACCGAGGAAGTCCGAGATGACGACGACCAGTCCCCTGCGCCGGGGCGGGCGTCGCAGCTCTTCGACGGCGGTGGCGAGGTCGCCGTGCGTGCCGGTCGGTGCCCGCTCGGTCATGGCGACGGACTTCACCACGCCACGTACGTGCGCTGAGCCGCCGCGCGCCGGGATCCGCTTGGTCTGCGCGCCGGTCGAGATGAGTGCACCGATCCGGTTGCCGCCGCCCCCTGTCAGGTGTGCGATCGCGGCGACCGCGCACACCACGAGGTCGCGCTTCTCGCACAGCGCCGACCCGAAGTCCAAGCTCGCTGAGAGGTCAGCGACGATCCACGTCTCCAGCTCACGGTCAGCGACGCTGTCGCGGATGTGCGGCTCCATTGTGCGGGCGGTGACCGCCCAGTCCATCCGCCGGACGTCGTCGCCTGGCTGGTACGGCCGCGCCTCCCCCGGTTCCGAACCGGGCCCAGGCACCAAGCCGAGGTGGTTGCCCTGCAGCAGCCCGTCGAGCCGCCGCCGCACCTCAAGCTCAAGGGTGCGCAGCCCTGCTTCCAGCCGGTCGCCGCGCAGCACAGGCGGCGCCCATGCGGGCCGAGCTCCGTCGTCGATGGGTGCCACGTCGCCGCCTAGCGCGCGGGGGTGCCCGCGGACAGCGGCTGCCCTGGCGGCGCCTGTTGCGGCCGGGCGGAGACCTGCGGCAACGGCACCGTCTGCAGCACGCGCGTGATGATGTGGTCCAGCGGCACCCCGTCGGCCAGCGCGTCGTAGGAGAGCACCAGACGGTGCCGCAGCACGTCGGGCGCGACGTCGACGACGTCCTGCGGCAGTACGTAGTCGCGCCCGCGCACCAGGGCGAGCGCCCGCGCGGCGGCGATGATGCCGAGGCTGGCGCGCGGCGACGCGCCGTAGGACACCCAGCCAGCGACGTCGGTGAGGCCGTGCTCGTGCGGGGTCCTGGTGGCCATCACCAGCCGCACGACATAGTCCACCAGCGCGTGGTGCACGAAGACCTGCGCGGCGACATCCTGCAGCCGCACCAGCTCGGCAGGGGTGAGCGCCTCGCTTGGCTCCGGCGGGTTGACGCCCATCCGGTAGACGATCTCGCGCTCCTCCTCCGCCGTTGGATAGTCGACGATGATCTTGAAGAGGAACCGGTCCCGCTGCGCTTCCGGCAGCGGGTAGACGCCCTCGTTCTCGATCGGGTTCTGCGTGGCGAGCACCAGGAAGGGGTCGGGCATGCCGAACGTCTTGCCGCCGATCGACACGTGCCGCTCTGCCATCACCTCGAGCATCGCCGACTGCACCTTCGCCGGGGCGCGGTTGACCTCGTCCGCGAGCACGAAGTTGGCCACAACCGGTCCGAGTTCGACGTCGAACTTCTCCTGCCCCTGCCGGTAGATGCGGGTGCCGAGGATGTCGGCAGGCACAAGGTCTGGGGTGAACTGCACCCGGGAGAACGAGCCGCCGACCACCTTGGCGAAGGTCTCGACCGCGAGCGTCTTGGCAACGCCTGGCACGCCTTCGAGCAGCAGGTGGCCCTTGGCGAGCAGTCCGACCAGCATCCGCTCGACCAGCCGGTCCTGGCCGACGATGATGCGCTTGACCTCGACGACGGTCCGTTCGAGCAGTTCGGCGTCCTGCGCGGGTGTCGCCTGCCGTTCCGCCGGCGAGTGGCCGGATTCGGTCACGTGTGCCTCCCTCGGGTTCGCTGTCAGGCCCCGCCGTCCCACCCGATGCGCGCGCATCGGACCGCCCTGGTCAGGGCGCCCCCACGGTGACGGCTGTGCGCCACCATTCACCGTGACGCACCAGCGGTATGACCGCTGTGAAGGGTCATCCGCCGTGCGCATCGCGGGCACGCCGCAGGTCCGCCTCGGTGTCGACGTCGGCAGCCTGCCGCGCCGACGCCCGCACCTCGGTGACGGCCAGCGTGCCAAGCATCGCATGCAGCGCGGCGTTCGCAGGTGTCGCGGGCAGCGCGTCGCGCAGCGCGTCCGCACGCCACACCCCCACGAGCCACTGCCGCCGCCCATCCGGGTCAACCAGCACCGCGCCGTCGGCGTCCCCGATGGCCGCCCGCAACAGCGCGACGGTGTCCGGCGCGAGCCCGGCGAGGTCCCCGGCGAGCACGGCCACGTCGCAGCCCGAGTGGCAGCCGAGTTCACCGCATCGGGCGAGACCGGCCGCGAGCGCGGCGACCGGACCCGACCCGCGCGGCTCCTCCTGCGTCCAGTGCACCCCGGCGATGCCGTCCCTTGGCGGGCCGACGACGACGATATGGCGCGCACCGCTCAGCGCATCGATCACCCTGCGCAGCAACGGAATCCCGCCGACGCTCAGCATCGGTTTGTCCACACCGGACAGTCGTAGGGCCGAGCCGCCCGCGAGCACGATCCCGTAAAGGGCTGGCTGGGACATACCGCAAGTATGCTCAGCCGATCAGGCGGACCGCATACGGGAGGATGTCGCTGTAGCGAACGGGAGTGACCCGCACGAACATGCCGGACTGCGGCGCCTCGATCATCTGCCCGTTGCCGAGGTACAGCGCGACGTGGTGGATCCCGCCGTTACCCCAGAACAACATGTCGCCGCGCTGCATCTGCGACAACGGCACCTTGGTGCCCGACTCGTACTGGTAGCCGCTGTAGTGCGGCAACGTCGTGAGCGGGGCGAAGGCGTAGATCATCAGGCCGGAGCAGTCGAAGCCGATCTTGTTGTAGTCGCCGTAGCTGTCGGCGACGCCGTAGTCGCGAACGCCGTAGGTGGGGCCTTCCGTGTTGCCGCCGCCCCAGGCGTAGGGCACGCCGAGCTGCGACATGGCGCGGGAGATCACGGTCTCGATCGTCGGCGACGCAGGCGCGGGCGACCCGCTGCTCGGCGCTGGTGCTGGCGCTTGCGCCGCCGCTGCGGCCTGCTGCGCCTGCTGGGCTTGCTCCTCGCGCTTGGCTTCGAGCCAGTCCTGGTAGCGCTCGCGCTGGTCTTCGAGGCCCTCGACCTTGCGCTGCGCCTGGTAGAGCATCCGCTGCACCGAGTCGCGATCCGCTTCGAGCTCCTTGGCGCGGGCGGCCTGGCTGGCGCGGGCGTCGACGGCCGACTGGTACGCATCGCGTGCCGCCCGGTCGGCTTGCTCCGTCTCACGCTGTTTCGCCTCGGCGACCTCGAGGGCCTTGCGCGCGGCGGAGTCGGCGTTTGCCTTCTTGATTTGCGCGGTACGCAGCTCCTCGAGCGCGTCGAGTTGCTCGTCGCTCACCGCTTCGAGCAACTGGGCGCGCAGCAGCACGTCCTCCGGGCTGGCTGAGGTGACGTACGCGGACAGCGAGCCCATCTTGCTGCCCTGCTGGTAGCTGCCCGCGACGAACTTGTCCGTTTCCTTGCGGGCGACGTCGACCGCCCGCCCCGCCGTCGCGGCGTCCTCGCTCGCCTGCCTCGCATCGCGCCGAGCCTGCGCGGCGGCGTTGGCGGCCTCTTCGGCGTCGACCCTCGCCTTGTTCGCCAGTTCAAGTTTGAGGGCGACCTCGTTCTGCAGGCTGGTGAGCCTGCCTTCCGCCTCGGCGAGCTGATTGGTGAGCTTGCCGACCTGGTTGGCCCGCTGGTGCGCGCTGTCCTTGCTCTCCTGAAGCTCGGAGTCGCTCGGGTTCGGGGGTGGCGGCGGGACGGCGACCGCAGGAGACGCTCCGAGCACGAATGCGAGCCCGGCTGCGACCGCGGCGACCCATCCGGCCACCGACGGCCTCCCCTGGCCGCGCTGCTGCGCTGACACGACGCTCCACCTCCCGGTCCGACGGCTCGCGCACTCCTTCTTTCCGCTGGCTGCGCGGGCAACTGCACCGGACTTGTCACTTCAGCAGAGAAACTCTGTCACATGCGGAGCACATTCACCACACGTCTCCCTAGTCGGATAACACCTCACGAGCCACACCTGTCACAGCCAGCCTGACGACGACGGAAGCCGGGGACCGTCCGCGCGGCGTGGCCGTGGACCTGCGGATCAGTGCAGCCGCACGCTCTCATCGACGTCCTGCCGAACCGCGTACCAGCGGCGACACGACGCCCCGTAGCGGAGATCAAGATTCACCCGGCGGAGTGAGACCAGGAGTCAGGCGCGGCGAAGCGTCGGTCACCTCACACCCGCCTTGAAACCTAAACAGGACAGGCGTACTGTTTAGTGCGGGTGATCACGGTACGCGGCTCCCGCGTTCGCCGACGTCTCGCAGGTACGCGAGACTCACGGCTACGAACCCGAAACTGGCTTCCACCGCACCCGTGAGGGTCGCCCCACCAAGAACTGGACACCGCCGAGCTCGATGGAGAGAGACGTGACAGCACCGGCAAGCAAGGACACCTTCGGCGCCCGCGACACCCTCGCCGTTGGCGACAACTCCTACGAGATCTTCCGTCTCGACAAGGTCAAGGGCTCGCAGCGGCTTCCGTACAGCCTGAAGATCCTGCTCGAATGCCTGCTGCGCACCGAGGACGGTGCCAACATCACCGCCGACCACATCAACGCGCTCAGCGGCTGGGACCCGAAGGGCGACCCGTCGACCGAGATCCAGTTCACGCCGGCCCGCGTGATCATGCAGGACTTCACCGGCGTGCCCTGCGTCGTCGACCTGGCCACCATGCGGGAAGCGGTCGCCTCGCTCGGCGGCGACCCGGACAAGGTCAACCCGCTCGCGCCCGCCGAGATGGTCATCGACCACTCGGTCATCATCGACGTCTTCGGCCGCGCCGACGCCTTCGAGCGCAACGTCGAGATCGAGTACGAGCGCAACCGCGAGCGGTACCAGTTCCTGCGCTGGGGCCAGGGCGCGTTCAACGAGTTCAAGGTCGTCCCGCCCGGCACCGGCATCGTGCACCAGGTCAACATCGAGCACTTGGCGCGCACCGTGATGGCCCGCAACGGCCAGGCCTACCCCGACTCCTGCGTCGGCACCGACTCGCACACCACCATGGTCAACGGCCTCGGCGTGCTCGGCTGGGGCGTCGGCGGCATCGAGGCCGAGGCCGCCATGCTCGGCCAGCCGGTGTCGAT